>JAPPHD010000026.1 GCA_028821125.1 Gammaproteobacteria bacterium | reverse complement strand
GAATCCGCTAGAATCCCGCTCCGTCACGGGACGACCGAACGCTTACTTGCGCGACACGCGAATGGCGCGATTTTACATCGCCCGGGATAGGCCGGGAACGCCACCGCCACCACGGAGTCAACGTACGTCGCGGGTCCTTCGCTCTTGCATGGTATTGACGGGTGAAACGGCGTCGTTGGTGTCTAGGTCGATAATCGTGGCCCGCATGATGCGTTGGCCATCATTGTGCCAGCTCGGAGGAAATCCGGCCGGATTTCGCGGATGGGAATGGCGGACAGTGAGTCGAGTAGGGTAGCGCTTCCAGATTATCGGCAATGTTGTGTGAAACTGCCCTTTCCTTAATTGTGGGGATAAGTAACACTCCAAGCATTCAAGAGGATCGGAACGGCCCAATGAAGGCTGCGGCCATGTTAACGGCTGTATTGCTGCTCGGCATGGATGTAGGTTCGGTGAGCTTTGCCGGTGAGGAAGTTGGGCTGAATCAACCGAGTCCTCAGCCAGGGGCTGACGCCGGCGAATCCTGTCGGCGAGCCATCGAACATTCCGCATACCTCAATGGCGGGGAGCTTTTCGAGGCCGCAGAGGCGTGTGCTCGTGAAGAGGCAGCAGACGACGCTGTTTTTCTCATGCTGACCGGACAGGTTCGCGCCTTGACGGACATGTTGCTTCTCGAACCGGTTTCCGAGTCCGAGCTGAGTATTGTCGGCGAGCTTTATGCTGCGCTGTACTACAAGTACGGCGGGTCCGGCCCGGATGAACTTGTTCGCGATACCGTTCGAGCAACCGCGATGTTCGAACGTCTCGGAACATGGCGACCCGACTTCTCGCAACGCTACTCGCCCGGTTGGCGCTTCCAGCGTCCGGTGGATGGCGACTTATACCAATCGATGGCGGACCACAACATGGAGGTTCGCTTGGCCAAGCTGGAGAGGTACAGGAATTTGCTCCAAGACGAAAGCTACTACAAGGTACACCGAGAGCGCCAAAATCTGCTTGCACGCAACAACAACAGGATTGTAGCCGGTACGGACGATGCAGATCGCATCGCGGAACTCAATGAATTGGCAGAAACAATCTCTGGGTCCATTCCTGTTGTGCCTGGACCGCGGCCGCCGCGGGAGCTACTCCCGTACATGGCACCCAACGCGCGCTCTCCGTTGGAGGAACTCGACACTGGCGACTGAGGTGATACGCCTTGTAGAAAAAGGCAGCGTTGACGATGGGAAAATCCTTCCGGGGCGAGGCTGTCGTGCCGTAAGCGAGGTCCAGACCTGCCTCATTCGATGGTTGGACCGCGTCCTGGGGAAAAATCACCACAGGCGTCGAATGCTGGGCAGCCGCCGGAAATCGCAGGCCATTCAGGGGAATATCGTGCACCGGTCAAGCACAGTAACTCGAGTGGCGCTGGTACCACTTTCGCTGTGGGTGCTTCTCACAGCAGACGTAGCAAATGCAGCGGCGCCTGTAACGAACCTTTATCTGAGTATCGTAAGGGACGGTGAATTCGAAGTCATTTTGTCTCGTTCAAAGGGGGTCGACGCGAGCGTCCTTTTCGGCTGGGTGGGGATCACGCTCATGATGGACTCCAGGCATGCTCGTGACACCGAGCGTGAAGCACTGGTTGCGCCAGGCGCTGAGGCGACAGTCTGCAGAAGCGGATTCGAACGGGCATTGCGCAATCGCCTCGAAGAAAAGAACTTCTTCGTTGCAATCGAACCGAACCGACAACTACCGGTTCTCAAGGTGAAAATTGTCGCCTGTGGCTTCAGGGTCCTCAACAGATCAACTAAGGAAATGTCCGCGTTCTTTGATGCGACCTACCGGTTGCGCCAAGCTGGTACCAGGCAATCGCCGAGGGCACAGCGGCTCTTTGTAGCGGGGAATGTGCTAGCCGCCTGGTCGGAGTTTGAACAGTCGCCGGCTCTCGCGGCCGACGAGTTTCAACAGGTGCAGATGCGGGCTGGCCAGACACTGGCAAACAAGATTATTTTCGCAGGTGGCAATTGATATGAGAAAACATCTATTGGTCCCGGTCCTTGTCCTGGCACACGGGTGCGTGTTCAACGATGTTCACATTCCGATGACGATTCCGCAGGACGAGACACTCACCGGTTATCTCTCAGACGTGGCGAGCAGGGATTTCACCGCAGTCAAAATCATAGATGCGCGGGAAGACAGAACGCGAATAGGCTTCAGGCGAAACGGGTTCGGGCAGGAAACCGCCGACATACTGTCAGACGAACCCGTAGAAATCGTTGTCCAGAGAGCGGTCGAAACAATGCTCGCAAACAACGGCCACAAGCTTGCTGATTCCGGAATACAGGTTACTGGCGCAATCAGCGCCTTCTGGATAGAGCAGGATTGGAACTACTACGATACCGAGTTTATCGCACGAATTGAATGCGAACTGGTGTTTTCGATCCAGCACGACGAACTGTATCGTAACGCATATTCCGGATCTTACAATCACAGAAGCTTCCATGCGGTCAGCGCCAAGCCCTGGCGAATCGCAATGAACGGGGCTCTGACATCCCTGGCCGAAGACATTGCCTACGACACCGGATTGGCAACAGCACTGAGTCAACGAACGGCCGGATGACGAATTCCAGCGATAGATCGTGGAGGCGCTGACGGTGCACCTGCTGGAGGAGCTGTATGGCGTGACCCTGGCCGGTCCCGCCAGCCGGCAGCGGCGATGAGGTTCATCATAGCCAGATGGGGACATCTGGCTATGCCTGGCCCGGCGGCGAGTAAGAACACCGCGCGGATGCAGATGGTGTCCTGCTTGAACAGGAGCGGCTGGCGGACAACGAAGGTGTCCTTGACGGGTACCTGGCGGGGCGCTGCTGCCGGGTGACAGGGGCGGCGGGCCGCTCGTCGACCTGCCGGAAATCGGCCGGATCGAGGCCGTGAGGTGCTTTCACGCGCACGAAATCGGGTTTAGGGGGGCAATCACCGTGCGATTCGCGACAGAGCGCCCCTAAGTGTGCCCTAACGCCCACATCAGGCTCTCGGTGGCATACATCATGGTCATGGTGATGGATAACCGACAATTGGGGTCAGTGTAAAAACAGGCGCGATAGTTTTTGCTCAGACCCCAATTGTTGATAACTGCTATCTCCGGTCGACCAGATTGCCGCGGTGCAGGAGATTGACAACCTTTTGCCGCCGCTCCCGGGATTTCGCGTTCCAGAACGAGCGTTCGAAACTCTCGACGGCCCGGCGGTGAATGACGCCGAGGGCCGTCGGTAGTGGCGGCTCCATGCTGAGCAGCATGTGCGCCAGGGCCACGTTGGTCTCGTCGTGGACCAGGATATCCTCCGCGCCGGCCCCGCTGCCGTTCACCATGACGCCTTCCAGGCTCAGGTTGCGCGGGTTCAGGCGCAGGCCCTTGCGGTTGTCCTGGCCGTACAGCAGGGGTTGACCGTGCTGCGCGTGAATCTGGTGATCGGCGGCGGTCTTGCGGTTGGCGACGGTGTCGAAAACATCCTTGTTGTAGACGATGCAGTTCTGGAGGATCTCGACGAAGGCGGCGCCGTGGTGGGCCCGCGACTCGTTCAGCAGGCCCGGTAGCCGCTTCTGGTCGATGTCCACGGCGCGGGCCACGAAGGTGGCGCCGGCGCCGATGGCGAAGGGGCCGGGCTGCACGGGCCGGTCGACGGAACCGCCGGGGCTCGAGGGGCTGGTGGTGCCGACACGCGAGGTCGGCGAGTACTGGCCCTTGGTCAGCCCGTAGATCTCGTTGTTGAACAGCAGGATGTTGAGGTCGACGTTGCGGCGCAGGGCGTGCAGCAGGTGATTGCCGCCGATGGACAACCCGTCGCCGTCGCCGGTGACTACCCAGACATCGAGTTCCGGGTTGGCGAGCTTCACGCCGGTGGCGATGGCGGGCGCCCGGCCGTGGATGGTGTGAAACCCGTAGGACTCGATGTAGTAGGTGAGGCGTGACGAGCAGCCGATGCCGGAGACGAACACGGTATTCTCCGGTTTTGCGCCAGCCTGGGCCAGAGACCGTTGTACGGCCTTCAGAATGGAATAGTCGCCGCAGCCGGGGCACCAGCGCACTTCCTGGTCGGTGGCGAAGTCCTTGAAGGAGAGGTCAGGCATTGCTTGCCTCCCTGATGCGCGGCCGTGCGAGTTCGGCAATGGCGGCCTTTGTTTCGGCTACGGTCAGCGGTTGCCCGGTGACCTTGTTGAGTTGCTCCACTTCGACCAGCAGCCTGTCGCGCAAAACGGTGGCGAGCTGGCCGGTGTTCAGTTCGGGGACCAGCACCCGGTCGAATCCGGCCAGCAGCTTGCCCAGGTTGGGCGGCAGCGGGTTCAGGTACCGGAGATGCACATGGGCGACGGCCAGCCCGTCCTTGAGGCTGTCCTTGACGGCCTGATAGATGGCGCCGTAGGTGGAGCCCCAGCCCACCACGGCCAGGCCGCCCTGCACCCCCTGGTCGATAGTCTGTTCCGGCAGGAAATCCGCGACCTTTTCGATCTTGTTCCTGCGCAAATCCGTCATCGCCTGGTGGTTGGCGGCGTCGTAGGAAATGTGTCCGGTATCGATGTCTTTCTCGATGCCGCCGATACGGTGCAGGTAGCGGGCATCGCCGGGCGTGGCCCAGAGCCGCGCGAGCGTTTCCGGGTCGCGGTTCCAGATGCGGCCTTCGGTGGCGCCGGTGGGCTTGGTGTTCTCGATGGGCTCTACGTCATCGATATCCGGAATGGGCCAGAGTTCCGAGGCGTTGGCGATGTAACCGTCGGTGAGCAGTATCACCGGGGTCATGTGACGCAGGGCGATTCGCACGGCTTCGATTGCCGTGGGGAAGCAGTCGGCGGGCGAGTGCGGGGCCAGCACGGGAAGGGGCGTGTCGGCGTTGCGCCCGTAGACGGCCTGGTACAGGTCGCTCTGTTCCGTTTTTGTCGGCATGCCGGTGGACGGGCCGGCCCGCTGGGAGTTGACGAGCAGCAGGGGCAGTTCCGCCGCCACGGCCAGGCCCAACGCCTCGGTCTTGAGCGCGACGCCGGGCCCGGAACTCGAGCTCACGCCGAGTTTCCCCGCGTAGGAGGCGCCGATGGCGGCGCAGACCGCGGCGATCTCGTCCTCCGCCTGAAAGGTGGCGACACCGGCTTCGTCCAGGCCCGTCAGATGGTGCAGCAGCGCCGAGGCCGGCGTGATCGGATAGGAGCAGAACAGGATCTCGATATCCGCCAGTTCGCCGGCGGCGACGATTCCGAGGGAAAGGGCTTCGGCGCCGGTGACGGTTCGGTACTCCACTGCCTCCAGCGGCGCTTCCGGAATCGGGTGCCGGGACAGGATGTGGCTCATCTCCGCCGTCTCGCCGTAAGCGTGGCCCGCCGCCAGCGCCGCCAGGTTGGCGTTGCGCACGGCGTGGTTGCCGGCGAACTTCTTCTGGATCCAGTGAGCCGATGCGTCCCGGGGCTGATCGAACATCCAGAGCACGAGGCCCAGCGCCCAGAAGTTCTTGCAGCGGGCCGAGTCCTTGGCGCCCAGGCCGAACGGCTTCACGGCCTCCATGTTCAGGCGCGAGATGTCGACGCGGCACACGTGATAGGGCTCGAGCGTGCCGTCTTCCAGCGGGTTGGCGGCGAGGCCGGCGCGCTTGAGGCGTTGGGCGGTGAAGGCGCCTTCGTCCACGATAACCAGTGCCCCCGCCACGAGATTCGGCAGGTTCACGGCGAGCGCGGCCGGATTGAAGGCGATCAGCACGTCCGGCGCATCCCCGGGCGTGGTGATGCGGTCGCCCCCGAACTGGATCTGGAAGGCGGAAACGCCATAGAGGGTGCCGGCGGGCGCGCGGATCTCCGCCGGAAAGTCCGGCAGGGTGGATACATCGTGGCCGGCCAGCGCCGATGCCACGGTGAATTGCTGGCCCTGCAACTGAATGCCGTCGCCGGAATCGCCGGCGAAGCGCACCACGTGGCTGATCGAATCGGCGAGTTCGTCCGCCAAAAATGCCTCCCTTACCTGGTCAGGCCGCGGAAAAAGGGCGGCGATTTTAGCCGAAACCGCGCCCCGGCGCTCAGGTTCGAAGCTGTACACTACCGCATGGAACGAAGTGCATTCGATGGATTGCGGACCGGTGCTCAAAGGGAAGGCTCGAAAGTGGCGCGGGCGCTAGCGGAATTCGAGGTCGTTGCCGACTATCGCCCCGCCGGCGACCAGCCGACGGCCATCGCCGGGCTGGTGGACGGGCTCGGCGCGGGCCTGAGCCATCAGACCCTGCTCGGCGTGACCGGGTCGGGCAAGACCTTCGCCGTCGCCAACGTCATTCAGGCCGTGCAGCGGCCGACCCTGGTACTGGCGCCGAACAAGACGCTGGCCGCCCAGCTCTACGGGGAGTTTCGCGAGTTCTTCCCCCACAACGCGGTGGAGTACTTCGTTTCCTATTACGACTACTACCAGCCGGAAGCCTATGTGCCGGCTTCGGATACCTATATAGAAAAGGACGCCTCCATCAACGCGCACATCGAGCAGATGCGCCTGTCGGCGACCAAGGCGCTGCTCGAGCGCCGGGACACGGTCATCGTCGCCTCGGTCTCCGCCATCTACGGGCTGGGCGACCCGCAGTCGTACCTGCAGATGGTGCTGCACCTTGACCGGGGCGACCGGGTCGACCAGCGCTATATCATCCACCGGCTGGCGGAACTGCAGTACACGCGCAACGACACGGCGTTCCAGCGGGGCACCTACCGGGTGCGGGGCGATGTGGTGGACATCTATCCGGCCGAGTCGGAAAAGGAAGCCCTGCGGGTGGAGCTGTTCGATGACGAGATCGAGAACCTCTCGATCTTCGATCCGCTGACCGGCGAGGTGGTCAACCGGGTGCCGCGCTTCACCGTTTTTCCGAAGACCCACTACGTGACGCCCCGTGAACGCATACTCGCGGTGCTCGACGACATCCGGGACGAACTGCGCGACCGCGTCGACCATCTGCAGGCCCACAACAAGCTGGTCGAGGCGCAGCGGCTGGAGCAGCGCACGCGCTTCGACCTGGAGATGATCAAGGAACTCGGATACTGCTCCGGTATCGAGAATTATTCCCGGTACCTGTCGGGACGCGAGCCCGGCCAGCCGCCGCCGACCCTGTTCGACTACCTGCCGTCGAACGCGCTCCTGGTCATCGACGAGTCTCACGTCACCGTGCCGCAGTTGGGCGGCATGTACCGCGGCGACCGGTCGCGCAAGGAAACCCTGGTGGAATACGGCTTCCGGCTGCCTTCGGCGCTGGACAACAGGCCGCTGCGCTTCGACGAATGGGAACGGATGAGCCCGCAGATGATCTTCGTTTCGGCAACGCCCGGCCCGTATGAAGAAGAGTATGCCGGGCAGGTAGTTGAGCAGGTGGTGCGGCCCACCGGGCTGGTGGACCCGAGCGTGGACGTGCGGCCGGCGTCGACCCAGGTGGAAGACCTGTTCGGCGAGATCAACGCGACGGTCGGCCGGGGCGAGCGCGTACTGGTCACCACCCTCACCAAGCGCATGGCCGAAGACCTGACGGACTATCTCGACGATCACGGCGTTCGGGTGCGCTACCTGCACTCCGACATCGATACGGTGGAGCGCATGGAGATCGTCCGCGACCTGCGCATGGGCGAGTTCGACGTGCTGGTGGGCATCAACCTGCTGCGGGAGGGCCTGGACATTCCGGAGGTTTCCCTGGTGGCGATTCTCGATGCCGACAAGGAAGGCTTTCTGCGCGCTGAGCGGTCGCTGATTCAGACCATCGGCCGCACGGCGCGCAACGTCAACGGCCGTGCGATTCTGTATGCGGACCTGATGACGGGTTCCATGCAACGGGCGATCGATGAGACCGACCGGCGCCGCGCCAAGCAGGTCGCCTTCAACGAGGCCCACGGCATTACGCCGCAGACCATTCGCAAGCAGGTTGCCGATGTCATGGAGGGCGCCCGCGCGCCCGGCCCGGGCGAGGCGCGCAAGGCGCCGCGGCGCGCCCGGGACCGTCGCGGTGCGAAGGTGGAAGTGCCGGAAGATCCGAAGGCGCTGGGCAAGCTGCTCGAGAGGCTGGAGAAGCAGATGCTCGAGCACGCGCGAAACCTGGAGTTCGAGCAGGCGGCGGAAATTCGCGACCGCATACGGGAAATCCGCGAGGAGCGGCTGCTGGCGTGACCGGCGAATACGATCAGCGCAGTCGGCGCCGGGAATACGGTGTGCGGTCTTTGCGGCGTTCGGACCTTGCGGCCGATCCGGTTGAATTGTTTGCGCGGTGGCTGCAGGCGGCTACCGACAGCGGCGCGAAGGATGCGACCGCCATGGCGCTTGCCACCGCCGGGCCTGACGGCGCGCCTTCCGTGCGTATCGTGCTGCTCAAGCACTTCGATGGCCGTGGTTTCTGCTGGTATTCCGATGATCGGAGCCGCAAGGGTGCCGAGCTGGCGGAGAACCCCCGGGCTTCGGCCGTTTTCTATTGGCGGGACTTCGATCGGCAGGTGCGGATTTCGGGGTCGGTCGAGAAGCTTGCCGCGGAAACGTCCGAGGCGTACTTCCTGAGCCGGCCGGAGGAGAGCCGGTTTGCGGCCGCCGCGTCGGTGCAGTCGGCGCCGGTCGGCGACAGGGCGGCCCTGAAACGGGCGGTGGCGGACCTGCGCGCGCGCTTTCCCGGCGGCGGGCCGCCGCGGCCGGCGCAGTGGGGCGGGTATCGCCTGTGCCCGGACGAATTCGAGTTCTGGCAGGGCCGGTCCGGCCGGTTGCACGACCGGTTTCTTTATGTTCCGGGCGGTGAAGGGCAATGGGAGGCGCGGCGGTTGCAGCCGTGATTCAAGGGGTGCGGGCTGCACTTGCGGGACGGTGGTGGTAGGCGCGGGCGGACTCGAACCGCCGACTTCTACCATGTCAAGGTAGCACTCTAACCAACTGAGCTACGCGCCTGTAAGCCGACGCTGCAATGGTAATCGGGCAAAAGCTGTCACTGCAAATGGCGATATGCCCATTTCTTCGGGGCTCGCGGTGCGATACATTTGACCGTGTTCTGTCCGGTGGCCGGGCCGTTCGGTTCGGTTGTACCGCGCTTGGCAGGGCAGTAGAATGCCGCGCTCCGCCGGAATGGCGGTTTGTCTGGCTGGCTAGGGTATATATGGAGAGCACCTATTAAAAAGGGCGGCAAGCGGTTCGAGCGTTCTCTTCTCAATGAAGAAATCCTGGCTCGAAACGTACGGTTGATCGCATCGGATGGCAGGCAGGTGGGCATCGTCTCCCGGGAGGAGGCGTTGGGCGAGGCCAGGCGCGACGGCATGGATCTCGTGCTCATCGCACCGGACGCCGACCCGCCGGTTGTCAAGGTCCTCGACTACGGCAAGCACCTGTTCGAGATCAAGAAAACCCGGGCGGCCCAGCGCAAGAAACAAAAGCAGATCCACGTCAAGGAAATGAAGTTCCGTCCGGGCACGGAAGAGGGCGATTACCAGGTGAAGCTGCGCAATCTCGTCCGGTTCCTCGAAGACGGCGACAAGGCCAAGGTTTCGCTCCGGTTTCGCGGCCGCGAGATGGTCCATCCCGAGATCGGCATGCAACTGATGTCGCGCATCGAGTCGGACCTGTCCGAACTCGGAACGGTCGAGACCGAACCCCGGTTCGAAGGCCGCCAGGTCGTCATGGTGCTTGCTCCCAAGAAGCGAATGAAAGCCAGAAGGGCCCAGTCCTGACGCCGCGTCGAGGCGACGCGATGCGTCGCTGGAACGAACGGAAAACTTACGGAGCGGGTCATGCCGAAGCTCAAGACAAAACGGGGCGCCGCCAAGCGGTTCCGGCGCACCAGTTCGGGTTTCAAGCATCGTCGAACGAACAGAAACCATATTCTGACGAAAAAGCCGAAAAAGCGGAAAAGACGGCTGCGTGGTTTCGAAAGCGTGTCCGCGGCGGATGTTCCGAGCCTGAAACGCATGCTGCCCAAGAAAGCCCGCTGAGAGCGGGCCGGACCAGGAGAATCATCGATGCCCAGAGCAAGCCGCAGCGTCGCCTCGCGGGCGCGGCGCAAGAAGGTCCTCAAGCAGGCCAAGGGCTACTACGGAGCCCGCAGCCGCAGTTTCAGGGTGGCCAAGCAGGCCGTCATCCGCGCCGGCCAATACGCCTATCGCGACCGGCGGCAGCGCAAGCGCCAGTTCCGGTCGCTGTGGATCGTTCGCATCAACGCCGCCGCGCGCCAGCACGGCCTGTCCTACAGCCGCCTGATCGCCGGGCTCAAGCAGGCGAACATCGAGGTCGACCGGCGCGTTCTGGCGGATCTCGCCGTGCACGAGAAGGAGGCGTTTCAAGCCCTCGCGGAACAGGCCAAGGCCGCCCTGGCGGCATGAATCCCGCGCGCATCTCCCGCCAATCCCGCGTCGCGGGCGCCGCACCACCCGCCCCGCGCATCGACATCGCCCGCATACACTGACCCGGGTTCAACCGTAGCCTCGCGCCATGAACGTTGATCAGGTCCTCCAAAACGCTGAATCGGCGGTCGGCCAGGCCCGGGACGAAGCGAGCCTGGAAGCCGTTCGGGTTCGCTATCTGGGCAGGAAGGGCGAACTCACCGCTCTCCTGAAGTCCCTCGGCAGGATGGATGCCGCCGAGCGCCCGAAGGCGGGCGCCGCCATCAATGCGGCCAAGGAACGGCTGCAGGCGTCCATCGCAGACCGGAAACAGGCGCTCGTCGGGGAACAGTTGACCGCCGAGATCGCTGCCGAGACTGTCGACGTGACACTGCCGGGCCGCCGCCCCGCGGCGGGCGGCCTGCATCCGGTTACCCAGGTGATCGCCCGGGTCGAAGGGATTTTCACCGGTGCGGGCTACGATGTTGTCGCGGGCCTCGAGATCGAGGACGACTACCACAATTTCGAAGCCCTCAACATTCCGCACCATCATCCCGCACGCTCCATGCACGACACCTTCTATTTCGGGGACGGCACCCTGTTGCGTACCCACACGTCTCCGGCCCAGGTGCATGTCATGGAGTCGCAGGAGCCGCCGATCCGGGTGATCTGCCCGGGCCGCGTCTACCGCCGCGAGAGCGATCTGACCCATACGCCCATGTTCCACCAGATCGAGGGCCTGGTCGTCGACCGCGGCATCGGCTTCGCACACCTGAAAGGCACGGTTACCGATTTCGTGCGGCGGTTTTTCGACTGCGACCTGGCCCTTCGCTTCCGGCCTTCCTATTTTCCGTTCACGGAGCCTTCGGCCGAGGTGGACGTGCAGTGCGTGAACTGCCTGGGCAGCGGCTGCCGCGTCTGCAGCAACACGGGTTGGCTGGAGATCATGGGTTGCGGGCTGGTGCATCCGAACGCGCTGGAGATGTCCGGCATCGATTCGGAGACCTGGTCGGGGTTTGCTTTCGGCATGGGCGGAGACCGCCTGGCCATGCTGCTCTACGAGGTCAACGACAACCGCATGTTCTTCGAGAACGACCTGCGTTTCCTCAGGCAGTTCAACTAGAAACGGGCCGACATGAAGTTCAGCGAAGCATGGCTGCGGGAGTGGGTCGATCCGGCGATCGGCCGCGACGAGTTGCTCGATCAGCTCACCATGGCCGGGCTCGAGGTAGACGGGGTGGAGCCTGTCGCCCAGGCCTTGCAAGGCACGGTTGTGGCCCGCATCGACGCGGTGGAACCCCATCCCCATGCCCCCAATCTTCAGGTGTGTGCCGTCTCGGACGGGGCCGGCCGGCACCAGGTGGTCTGCGGGGCGCCCAACGCGCGGCCCGGGCTGCTTTCCGCTTATGCGCGCATCGGCGCGGTGCTGCCCGGCGACATCGAAATCGCCGAAGCGGAGCTGCGCGGGGTCAGCTCGGCGGGGATGTTGTGCAGCGCCGTCGAACTGGGTCTGGGCACGGAGTCGGACACCATCGTCGAGCTGGGCAGTGACTGCGAGGTCGGCGCCGACCTGGCCGCGGCTATCGGTCTTGACGATGTCTCGATCGATGTGGATCTCACGCCGAATCGCGGCGACTGTCTCGGATTGCGCGGGCTCGCGCGGGAGGTGGGCGTTCTCAACGACCTGCCCGTGCGTCATCGGCGGGCGCCGCCTGTTCCCGCGTCCATCGATTCCACCTTTCCGGTAACCCTCGAGGACGGCGCCGGGTGTCCCCGCTACCTGGGCCGGGTTATCGAAAACATCGATGTCGGCGCCGCGACGCCGTTCTGGATGGCGGAACGGCTGCGCCGCTCGGGGCTCCGCAGCATCGACCCGGTGGTCGACGTAACCAACTACGTGATGCTCGAACTCGGGCAGCCCATGCACGCCTTCGATCTCGACCGGCTGGACGGCGGCATCGTGGTCAGGTGGGCGCTGGAGGGCGAGACCATGACCCTGCTCGATGGCCGGGAGATCAAGCCCGATCCCGACGTTCTGCTGATTGCCGACGGCAGCGGGCCGGTGGCGGTGGCGGGTGTCATGGGCGGCGAGCGGAGCGGTGTGGGCTTGGACACGGTCAGTGTTTTCCTGGAGTGCGCTTTCTTTGCGCCCCTGGCGGTTGCCGGGGCGGCGCGACGGCTGGGCCTGCACACCGACGCTTCGCATCGCTACGAACGCGGCGTCGATTTCGAACTGCAGGCCCAGGCGGTGGAGCGCGCGACCGGCTTGCTTCTGGAGATTGTCGGGGGAGAGGCGGGGCCGGTACTGGAATCCGTCGATCGGGATCACCTGCCCACCCGCCCGACGGTCTCGCTGCGCCAGGCGCGCCTGGATGAACTGGCGGGCGTGCCCATCCCGCCGGGCGAGGTGGACCGGGCACTGGCCCGGCTCGATTTCGAGCTTGTCGAGCGGAGCGAAACGGAAGCCGCCGGCATCGTCTGGACCATTTCCGTGCCGAGCCATCGCTTCGACATTCGTATCGAGGCGGATCTGGTCGAAGAGGTCTGCCGCATTTACGGATACGGCCGCATACCGAGCCTGTTGCCGGATGCGGCCCTGGCCCTGCGTCCGGCGCCGCTGGGCCACAACGACGAACGGTCGGTCAAGCGCCTGCTGGCCGCGGCCGGATTCCAGGAGGTCATCACATACAGTTTCGTCGATCCGGTCACCCAGGACCTGCTTGACCCGCGGGGGAATCCGGTTCCGCTCGCCAATCCCATGTCGGCCGAGCAGTCGGTCATGCGCACCTGCCTGTTGCCGGGGCTCGTGGATGCGCTGCGCTTCAACACACAGCGGCAACAGGAGGCGGTGCGCCTGTTCGAACTCGGCTACTGTTTCACGCCCGAGAGCGACCCGAAGCGGAGCGGCCCGCGGCAGGTCTCGATGCTCGGTGGCCTGCTCTGGGGCGAGCGGACCCCGGAGAGCTGGCACACGGAGTCGGCGGCGGTGGATTTCTTCGATATCAAGGGGCAGGTGGAACAGTTGCTCGCATGGGCGGGAGCGAAAGACGTTGCCTTCCAACCGGGCGACGACCCGGTTCTGCACCCGGGCCAGCAGGCGGTTGTGATCCTCGGCGGCGAACGGGTGGGCCGCCTCGGCCGGTTGCACCCGGAACTCGAGCACCGCCTCGATGTCGGGCCGGGCGTCCATGTGTTCGAGTTGTCGAGCGATGCGGTACTGTCGCATCGGCAGCGCAAGTACTCGCCCATCTCCCGTATGCCGAGCGTCCGCCGCGACCTCGCCCTGGTGGTGAACGAGCGCGTTACCGCCGCACAGGTGCAGTCCACCCTGGCCGATGCCCTGGGCGAGATCCTCGTCGAGTTAAGACTGTTTGACGTCTATCGAGGAAAAAGCATTGATTCTAATGAAAAAAGTGTTGCTGTAGGCTTGACGTTTCAGCATCCATCGGCGACCCTTACCGAGGCTGACATATCCGGGTATGCGGCCAAGGCGGTGGCGGCCCTGCAATCGAAGTTGGGGGCCAGGCTCCGGTAGGATTCGATAGGTTCCGTTAGCAAAGGGAACGCCCGCCGCGCTGCGTCCGGGTCGACCTTGTGGATGGGAGAACATCAGTGGGCGCACTCACAAAAGCACAAATGGCGGACCGGCTGTTCGAGGAACTGGGTCTCAACAAGCGTGAAGCGAAGGAGATCGTGGAACTTTTCTTCGATGAGGTCTCCAGTTCGCTTGAAGGGAACGAGCAGGTCAAGCTCTCGGGTTTCGGGAACTTCGATCTGCGGGAGAAGGGCGAACGGCCGGGCCGCAATCCGAAGACCGGGGAAGAGATTCCAATCACCGCCAGGCGCGTGGTGACCTTCCGGCCCGGCCAGAAGCTGAAAGCCCGGGTGGAGGGCTACGGTGGACCAGGAACCGACGGCTGAGTTGCCGCCGATACCCGGCAAGCGGTACTTCAAAATCGGCGAGGTCAGCGAACTCTGCGACGTCAAGCCGCACGTGCTGCGTTACTGGGAACAGGAGTTTCCGCAGATCAATCCGGTGAGGCGCACGGGCAACCGGCGCTACTACCAGCGCCAGGACGTGATCGTCGTCCGGCAGATTCGCTCGCTCCTCTACGATCAGGGGTACACGATCAACGGGGCTCGTCAACGCCTGGCGGGCGATGATGCCAGGCAGGACCAGACGCAGTTCCGGCTGCTCGTGAAGCAGATGATTGCGGAGATGGAGAGCCTGCTGCAGCTTCTTAAGTCCTGAGCGGATTTGTCGGTCCACGCCCCTGGCCGGCTGCCCCATCGAGAGACTGCCCGTGCCGGCGCCGATTCTTCTATTCGCCGGGTACTCTGGTTATCATGCGGCGCGCAACTGCGGGGCGTAGCGCAGTCTGGTAGCGCACTTGACTGGGGGTCAAGTGGTCGGAGGTTCAAATCCTCTCGCCCCGACCACCACCACCCTGAATCCAGTTGTCGTTACCCAGGCGGACCAATACGGAAGACGACCATGCAACTCCGAAAACTGCTGGCGCCAGGCGTGCCGGGTTTCGCGCTGAAGAATGGGGTGCACGCGCTCATCGACAAGGTCACCGGCGCGCCGCCGCGACCGGTTCGCGTTGCCGAGTACGTGGCGGCACATGCCGCGCGGGGTGACCCGGCCGACGTGCTGCGAACGATGGACCGGTTTGCGAGGGAAAAGCGTTGGCTGATGAACATAGGGCCGGACAAGGGTCCCCTGGTCGCGGAAATGGCTGGCCGTCTGCCCCGTGCGGCACGCGTCCTGGAAGTGGGCGCATACTGTGGCTATTCGTCGATCATGCTTGCGGACGCACTTGGGCCGGAGGCACGGGTTACCTCAATCGAAATCAGCGGGACGTTCGTCGAATGCGCGAGAGCAAATGTTGACGTGGCCGGTCTTGGCGATCGGATCACGTTTCTGCACGGTGCGTCGGCCGAGGTTCTGGCGACCTTGCAGGGCCGCTTCGACCTCGTGTTTCTCGATCACTGGAAAGATCTGTACAAACCCGATCTCCAGTTGATGGAGCGGCGGGGTCTGGTAGGCCCCGGATCCATCGTCGTGGCCGACAACGTGGGGGAATTCTTCGACCCCGGCGATTACCTGAGTTACGTGCGCACCTGTGGCCGCTACGACAGCGAACACCGCCCCGCAAACATCGAATACACGAACGTCGCCGATGCGGTGGAAATCTCGGTGTTTCGATCGACCTCTCCATCCAGTGAGTAACGAAACGATACGCTTCGAGGCGGACGAGCGTCCGCCGACGCTTCTCGCGCTGGGGATCGGTGCGCAGTTCACGGCACTGGCCATCGCCACGGTCGTGCTGCCGCCGGTAATACTGGTCAGCCTCGGCGGGGCGTCCGAAGCCTATCTGGCCTGGGCGGTATTCGCCGCCGTTATCGTGAGCGGTGTCGCGACCATCGTGCAGAGCGTGCGGGTGGGACGCATCGGCGCCGGTTACATCCTGGTGATGGGCAGCACTTCCGCGTTCCTGCCGGTGAGCGTCAGCGCCCTTGAGGCGAGCGGGCCCGCGCTCTTGGCCACGCTGATCGTCTTCTCATCGCTGGTGCAGTTCGGCCTGGGCTGGAAGATGGCGGAGTTGCGGCGGATTTTCACACCCACGGTCGCGGGCACCGTCCTGTTGCTGATTCCGGTCAGCGTCGCGCCGATCATCCTGCGCAAGATGACGGACGTTCCGGAATTCGCCGACCCTGCCGCCGCGCCGGTAACGGCGGGCGTCTCGCTGTTGACCATCGTGTTCCTGGCGCTGCGTTTCGAGGGCGCGCCGCGCCTGTGGGCGCTTGCCATCGGTCTGGTGGTGGGATGCCTGATCGGGCACTACTTCGGCATCTACGACGTGCAGCGGATTGTCGATGCGCCCTGGATCGGCTTTCCCGATCCGGCTGGGTGGCCCGGCCTGGATCTCAGCTTCGGCACGGCTTTCTGGGCGCTGTTGCCCGGCTTCGTACTGGTGACCCTGGTCGGGGCCATGGACACCCTCGGCGACAGCATTGCCATTCAGCGGGCGTCCTGGCGCGAAACCCGGGCCATCGACTTCCGGGCCGTGCAGGGCGCCATCAACGCCGACGGGCTGGGCAACCTGCTCTCGGGGCTCGGCGGCACCGTGCCGAACACCACCTACGGCGCCAGCATCGCGATCACCGAACTCACGGGGGTTGCCGCCCGGAGAATCGGCGTCATGACCGGGGCGATGTTCATCGTGCTCGCCCTGTTGCCGAAGCTCGTTGCGGCGGTCGTCGCCATTCCGGGGCCGGTCGCCGCCGCCTACCTGGCCGTTCTTGTGGCGCTTCTCGCCATGTTCGGCGTCAAGATACTGGTCTCCGAAGGCCTCGATTACCGCAAGAGCCTGATCGTGGGGATGAGCTTCTGGATCGGCCTCGCCTGCCAGTTCGACATGATCTTTCCCGAGCACATGACAGGGTTCATCGGAGAACTGCTCGGCAACGGCATGACGGCCGGTGGCATTACCGTGATTCTCTTGTCCACGTTGCTCGGCCTGACCAGCCCGCGGCCCCGGCGTTTGCGGGTGCCATTGAGTGCCGACTCGCTCTCCGCCGTCGACGCTTTCTTCGTCCGGTTCGCAGCCGGCATGAAATCCGGGGAGGAGATGGCCCACCGCCTGCGCGCCGTCGGCGAGGAAACCGTGCACAGCCTGATGGACAACGGCGCGGAGCGGCGCCTCCTGGTGGTGGCCCGGGCGGACGGCAGGGCGGCGGAACTGGAGTTCGTAGCCAGCGCGGGCGAATCGAACCTCGAAGACCAGCTCGCCCTTGTCGACGTGGCCGACATGCCGCACGAAACGGCGGCGTCGCTCAGGCTGTTGGAGCACTACGCGTCATCGGTGCGCCACCGGCAGTACCACGACACTGACGTCGTGACGGTGCGGGTCGAGTAACGCGGTTTACTCGGCGGCTCGTGTCGGACAGGAAGGTGCTTGCCGTTCAGCAATGATTCAGTCAACTGTGTTCAGGGTTGGCCACATGTCGGGCGGATCTGGAAAATCGGATTTGGCTGTGAAAGGTCAACGAGTTGTCTTGTGGTGTCTGTTCTCCCTGAGTTTCACGGCGGCGACAGCGAACGCCGACCGAGTGGGGGCGGTGGGTCCCAGGTTGGCGGCAGAACCCGTACAACCCCCAAGTTCATGGCAGACCAGGCGGGACTATTCCCGGTTTCCGGTGTCGCATGGGATTGCCCTGCCACCCATCGCCGAGGCCGAGGCGGCAGCCAGGCTCGAACCGATCAAGCCGGGCGCACCGTTTCAGATCGGGTTTTCCCGGGAGCTCCCCGAAGCGCAACAGGGTGACCTGGCATCAGCGGCGCAATGGACAGTACTGCCCGGAGGGGGCCGGGTAGCTTCGTTCAGCGTACGCTCTCCCGATGCCGAATCTGTACGGCTGGCGATTGAGGCGGCACTGCCGGACAGGGCGAGGGTGCGGTTCTTCGAGGTAGGCCGTCCCGATATCCGGTATCGGGGGTTAAAGTGGAGCGACTTTATCCGGAAAGTACTCTCGCAAATCGACGAATCAGCGAATTCCCGGCCGGGAACACGCTGGTCGCCGAGCATCAGGGGCGATGCCGCGGGGGTGGAGATAGAGATACCTCCATCGGCTGACCCGGGAGAGGTTAGTTTCCGGATAATCGGTGTATCTCACATCCACCGTTCGTCACCGAAGTTGTCGGACCGGGGCGGACAGGTGCGCAGGAATGCGGCGAGCTGCGAACCGGTCGAGGCGGCCTGCAAGCAGTTGCCCAGTTGCCCGAGCAGCGCCGTGGCAATACTGGCCTATACGCTCGAGGGCGGGGACACGTTCGTCTGCACCGGCACGGCGGTGAACTCCACCCGTCCGAGAGACGAAAACTTTGACGCCCCCTTTATCCTTACCGCGGAACATTGCATCAATTCCCAGAGTGCCGCCGATAACGTCGAGACGACCTGGCGTTATGAATACAGTAGCTGCGGGGGTACCACGCTTCGCCGGGACTACCAGTCGCTTTCCGGCGGGGCCGTCCTGCTGGCGAACGACCCGGATTCCGACGGGTCGCTGTTGCGGCTGCGTGATGGCCTGCCTGATTCCGCCTGCCTGGCCGCCTGGGATGCAACGGGCGGCTGGCTGAACGGTACGGAGGTCTCTTCATTGCATCACCCGGCAGGAGAGGTCAAGCAATGGGCGGGCGGAAACATTGAGAAGACAGGCGTTACCGCTTTCGAAGACGGCCCGGTCGACGCCATCAACGTCGTGTGGACCGAGGGCGCCACGCAGGGCGGAAGCAGCGGCGCCGGCCTGTTCACGTCTGACGATGCCGGCGAAGAGGTACTCATTGGCCTACTGTCCGGGGGGCCTGCCGACGACTGCACCAGAGACAGCTACGGCCGCCTGGACCGATTCTTCGGTACGCACGCGGGCGTGCACCTGGTGCCGACGAATCCGCCGCTGGTGGACGACCACGGTGGTACGGCAGACGACGCCACCGGCGTACTCTCGGGTTCTGAAACCCGGGGCCAGATCGATGACGGGTCGGATGCTGACATGTTCCGTATCGACATCACGGAACCGGGAACGTTGACGGTCTATTCGACGGGGATGCTGGACACTGTTGGCAGGCTGAAACGGGACGACGGAAGAACCATCGATTTCGACGATGACGGGGGCTTCGAGACCAACTTCAGGATCGAGGCGGAAGTTGCACCCGGAACCTACTACGTCAAGGTCACCGGCTACAATCACACGCAAACCGGGGCCTATCGGCTGCACGTGGAGTTTCGCGCGGCTTCTGCGGTAAAAGAGGTTCTGGTGCCACTGTTTCTTTCCGCATCGGCCCTTGCAGCAGACGGGCGCCAGGGGTTTGTCCGGGTCTTCAATCGCTCCGGGCGCGCGGGCGAGGTGCGCATTTCGGCCACGGACGACAGTGGCGAGAGCGCCGGCACGGTCTCGCTGTCCATCGAGCCGCATCAGACCCGTCCCTTCAACTCGAAAGACCTGGAAGAGGGCAAACCGGAAAAGGGATTGTCTTCGGGCATCGGGCCTGGAACAGGAGATTGGCGCCTGGAGTTTGAATCGGATCTTGAATTCGAGGTGGCGGCCTACGTTCGTACCGAGGACGGGTTTCTCACCTCCATGCACGATTTGGTCGTTTTCGAGGAGCGCACGGGTGCACACCATGTGCCGGCGTTCAACCCGGCCAGCAACTCCAGGCAGCGCAGCATGCTGCGTCTGATCAATCCCGATTCTGACAACACGGTGGACGTCAAGATCACGGGGTATGATGACGATGGCACCAAAGGCCAGTCTCCAGTTGAACTCAGGCTGCTCCCCGGAGCCGCCCGCGCCTTGAACGCCGAGCAGTTGGAGAACGGCGACGGGAACCTGACGGGTCGGCTAGGCGACGGGGAAGGTAAGTGGCGGCTGTTCATCGAAGCCGAAGGGACCATTCATGTAGTGAATCTACTAAACAGCGCGACGGGAAATCTGACAAACCTGTCTCTGCCTGGAGGGGACAACTACCGCCAGTAGTTGCTTTTTTGCGATCGGGTTCGGGGAAGCGCCGGACGAGAACTTGATGACGACCTGAATCTTGCCCGCGTCTCCTGTGGGAACGTACGCATCAGATCGAGGCGGAATCGGCGTTTAGCGGGACCTGTCTGCGCCTTTGTTGATTTCTCCCACCGAGTCGTTCAGGCTGCCGTGTTTTTCAAATTGCCCATTCGGAGGACGAATCGATGGCGGAGCGGCTGCCGCTGTTCATAGGCGGAGAATTCATTGACAGCGAAAGCAACGAGACCCTGCCGGTGACCGACCCGGCGACCCAGGAAGTACTGGTGGACCTGCCGTTCGCTACACCGCAGGAGATCGACCGGGCCGTTGCCAGCGCACAGGAGACCTTCGCCGCCTGGCGTGAGGTGCCCACCCCGGAACGGGCCCGGCTGATGCTGCGCTACCAGGACCTGCTCAAGAAACACCAGGACGACATCGCCCGGGGCCTGAGCCGGGAGACCGGCAAGACCTTCGCCGATGCCCAGGGCGATGTCTGGCGGGGCATCGAGGTGGTGGAACACGCCTGCAACATCGCAAGCCTCATGATGGGCGAGACGGTCGAGAACGTGGCGGGCCGCATTGACAGCTACAGCTACACCCAGCCGCTCGGCGTCTGCGCGGGCATCACGCCCTTCAACTTTCCCGCCATGATTCCTCTCTGGATGTTCCCGATCGCTATCGCCTGCGGCAATACCTTCGTGCTGAAGCCGTCGGAGCAGGACCCGATGACGCCCAACCGCCTGACCGAACTGTTTGTCGACGCCGGTGCGCCGGATGGCGTGCTGCAGGTGATACACGGCGGCAAGGAGCAGGTGGATGCGCTGCTCACCCATCCGGACATTCGGGCGATTTCCTTTGTGGGTTCGGTGCCGGTGGCCCAGCACGTCTACCGCACCGGCACCCAGCACCTGAAACGCGTCCAGGCCATGGCCGGCGCCAAGAACCACATGGTGGTCATGCCAGATGCCAACAAGGACCAGGTGATCAACAATCTTGTCGGTTCCGCTTGCGGCGCTGCCGGTCAGCGTTGCATGGCGATCAGCGTCGCCGTATTCGTGGGCGAGGCCGCGGAGTGGATTCCGGAGATTCGCGATGCCATGGCCAAGCTGGAACCGGGGCCCTGGGACCAGGAATCCTCTGCCTACGGCCCCCAGATCACGCCACAGGCCAGGGAGCGGATTCTGGGATTCATCGCCGCGGGCAAGGAGGAGGGCGCCGATTGCATGCTGGACGGCTCCGATTGCACGGTGGACGGCTATCCGGACGGAAACTGGGTGGGACCGACGCTGTTCAGCAACATCTCGACGGACATGTCGATCTACAAGGAAGAGATATTCGGTCCGGTACTGCTCTGCGCCGAGACCGGCAGCCTCGACGACGCCATCGGCATGATCAACGCCAACCCCTATGGCAACGGCACCTCGATTTTCACCTCTTCCGGCGGCGCGGCCCGCAAGTTCCAGCACGAGATCGACGTGGGGCAGGTGGGCATCAACATTCCCATCCCCGTACCGCTGCCGTTCTTCAGCTTCACGGGCTGGAGGCGGTCTTTCTTCGGCGACCAGCACGCCTACGGCAAGCAGGCGGTGAAGTTCTACACCGAGACCAAGACGGTAACGGCCCGCTGGTTCGACGAAGCGCCGGCCGGCGGCCCGAACATGACCATCAGGCTTTCGTAGCGGCAAACGGCCCAGCACCAGGCCGGGCAACCGGCTATGGAGACAGCCCTTCCTTGAGCAGCTTGGCCTGTTCGGGGGAAATGGGCTCGAACTTGCCCAGGCTGCACCGGGCGCTGGTGCGTTCCATGGGCCCGCCGAAGGTGTCTACGCTGCTGAAACTGTCGAGATCGCACAGGCGGCTGTCGCGCATGTCAAACGCCAGGGTGTCTTCACGGCGCAGCCCAATGCATTTGTTGCGCAACCGGTTCAACCAGGCCTTGCCGCCGCGGCCGTGGAACACCAGCAGCTCCCGGTTGATCACGTCGACGTTCTGGTACGCATACCGGTGCAGACAGGTTACGGGGTCTGAGTAGTCTTCCGGTTGCGGGGCGCTTGCGAGGATTTCCTCGACGGTCAGGGGCTGTTCCTCCTCCTGGCCGGCCTCGGGCTGGGCGGCACAGGCGCTCAGCAGGCCGGGGACCAGGAAGCAGAGGGCGATCGATCGTTTCATGAGGTGGCTGTTCACGTCTGTACGGGAATGAATCGTTAGACAGGCATTCGAGCCCTTGCGTTCCCTGACCGATGGCCGGAATGTACGCTTATGCGGGGTGCTATGGCAAACTGCGCGGCGGAGGGCCGCATGATGATATTGTGTACGCGTCGGCTCGGTACGGTGTGCGAGCGTCGCCGCGACCGGCACGGCCGGGACAGGGCCTTCCATTCCATCGACAAGCCCGGCGGCCCGACCTGATGCTGAGATCCTGCCTGCTGCAACTCGAACTCTATTTCAACGGTTGCCGGTCGTTGAAGGAAAAGCGACGGCGCCTCAAGGGCCTTCGCGACCGGGTCGGGCGGTCTGTCAACGTGGCGGTTTGCGAGAGCGGGCATCAGGACTCGCATCAGCGCTCCGAGTGGTCGGTGATCGCGGCCGCGGCGGATGCGGTGGTGGTGGAGCGGATACTCGCCGAGGTGGAACGCACGGTGCAGTTCTCGGTGGATGCGGAGCTTGTGGGCGTACAGCGGGAATGGCTGCGTTGAGGGGTGATTCTTGGCGTCGATGCTGATCGTCGTTGTGGTAGTCGCCATCGCCGTGGTCTGGATTCGCGGCGCCCGGCGAAATCGCCTGGTGTGGCTAACGAAGCTGAATCTGCCGGGGCGCTGGCGTTGCGAAGATGGAGACTTGGCGCTGGAAGGGGAGTTGAACGGCGGCCGTTACCGGCTCAGCGACGGCGCGCGGGAAGAATCGGGGCGCTGGCTGCTCGAAGGCAACGACCTGCTGCTTACATCCGACAAGGCGGCAGGCCAGCGGCGATACGAACTGCGCTACTTCAGCCCGGGAAAGATCGGTGTCGACGGTCCCGGGTTGCCGCGCAGGGTCTATGAGCGGGTTGCCGACAACGTGGTGACTCTACGGGCCCGCGACCGGTAACCGCCCGCCCAGCACCAGCCGCAACGCTTCGAAAAATCGCCTGTTGAGAACGGCGATGAGGATGTGCATGGCCCGAATTCCCGGTTTGCCGCCGGAAAGATTGGTCAGCGCTCTGAGCGGCAAGTCGTTGACCATTTCCGACATCATCCGGTCGGCGGTCGCATCACCGCCGTCTCCACCCAGGTTTCGGCGGAATGCGCCTAGGGTGCTCGCCCTGAGCCTGGAGCCGAGCCGCGTCTGTGCGATTTCGCCGAGAGACGAGTTCATGTGAAAGGGCCTGCCGGGCTCTGCCGCCGGGATGCTTTTGCCAAGCATGGCGGCGAACAGGTCGTCCGTAACGGCAAGGCGGCCGTCGCCGTCGATTTCCGGACCCGGTCGTCGCCCGGCATCGCTGATGAAGCTGCCTGAGGCTACGGTCAATGTTGCGCAAAGACGTATGTCCCTGCTCGATGCGCCAACCCGCACCTCGAATTCGCCGCCTTCGATGACCCAGTCTCCAACCCCCGTGTCCCAAACGGCAAACGCCGTCTCATCGATTGTCAGGGTCAGCGTGTGGGTCTCGGCAGGAGCCATTGAAACTCTGGCAAAGGCTTTCAACTCCTGTTCCGGCCGGTAGGCGTTGCCATTCGCGGCACTGACATAGAGTTGCACGATCTCTGCGCCCGCCGCCTGGCCGGTGTTGGCGATCTCGACGGTGGCAAGTATCCGATCGCCCGGGTTTACCGTCGTCGAGGAAAGCTCCAGCTTGAGATAGGCGAACGTTGTATAGCTCAGCCCGTGCCCGAACGGGAAAAGGGGTTCCACCCCCGCGCTGTCGAAATAGCGATAGCCGACATAGGAACCCTCCCGGTACTGCACCTGGCGGCCTTCCCCCGGAAACCAGGGGTCGCAGGCGATGTCGGCCAGGCGGGCGGGGTAGGTTTCGGCCAGCTTGCCGCACGGGTTGCGATGCCCGAAGAGGAGGTCGGCAATTGCCCGGCCTCCGGCCTGTCCCGCCAGGTGGGTGGCCAGGATCGCCCCGGCAGCTTCGACCCAGGGCATTTCCACGGGGGCGCCGTTAGACAGGACGACCACGGTACGGGGGTTGGCCCGGCACACCGCTTCGATCAGCCGGTTGTGCTGGTCTGGCAGCCGCATGTGTTCCCTGTCGTATCCTTCCGATTCGTAGATGCCGGGCAGGCCGGCGAACAACAGCACCGCCTCCGCCCCGCCGGCGGCGGCAACGGCCTGGTCGATGAGTTCGCTATCGGGTTCGCTGTGCTCGGGATCGTACCCGGCCGCGTAGGTTATTGAAGGAGAGGCGCCCGCGAGTTCGCGGATCGCATCCAGGGCGCAGTCGAGCCGCGTCGGGTTTACGTGTGAACTGCCGGCTCCCTGGTATCTCGGCTGCACGGCAAAAGCCCCGATAACGGCCAGGGAGGATTCCGCATTAAGTGGCAACAGGGCATTCTCGTTCTTGAGCAGCACACAGGAGGCGGCCGCAGCCCGTTGTGCGAGGGCGTGGTGTTCAGACTGGTCAATGGCGACGGCGGGTTTACGTTCGACGAGTTCGGCACCGAGCAGGGAGAGGCTGACATTGCGAGTGAGGCACCGGTCGAGGTCCGCTTCGGCGAGGTCGCCGGCACGTACCGCATCGGCAACCCGCCGGTCGTTAATGCCCCCGCTACCGGGCATCTCGAGGTCCAGCCCGGCCAGCAGGCCGCAAACCCGGTCATTGGCGGCGCCCCAGTCCGTGACTACCAGCCCCTCGAACCCCCACTCATCCCGAAGCACCCGGTTCAACAGCCAGTCGTGCTCGCTGCAGTAGACGCCGTTCAGCCGGTTGTAGGCGCACATTACCGCCCAGGGTTGTGCCCGCCTGACGGCGATCTCGAAGCCGCGCAGGTAGATTTCCCGCAGCGTGCGCTCATCGACGACGGTGTCGACGAACATCCTGCCACGCTCCTGGTTGTTGGCGGCGAAGTGCTTGAGACAGGCGCCCACCCCCTGCGACTGAATGCCCGTGACCAGGGCGGCGGCCATCTCGCCGGAAAGCAGGGGATCTTCGGAGAAATACTCGAAATTGCGGCCGCACAATGGGTGGCGCTTGATGTTCATCCCCGGACCGAGCAGCAGGGTGACGTCTTCGGCGGCGCACTGCTCGCCGAGGGCCCTGCCGAGCTCCTCGAGCAGCTCTAAATCCCAGGAGCAGGCCAGCGCGCTGGCGGTGGGGAAGCAGGTGGCTGGAACGCTCGCCGCGATGCCGGCATGGTCGCTGCTGCCGGCCTGTTTGCGCAGGCCGTGAGGGCCGTCGGTAAGCATGATGGAGGGCAGGCCCAGGCGCTCGCATGCCTCGAGGCGCCAGAAGCTCCTGCCCGAGCAGAACGCCGCCTTCTCATCCAGGGTCATTTGCGCCACCAGTGCGCGTGCCTGGTCCCGCTTCGATTTCATGCCTTGCAGCGTGCTCACCATCGTATTCCGGCCTGTTCGGTCAGTCTTGCCCCCCGGAGAGCATAGTGCACCGGGCGGGTTAGAATACGCGCCCATTGCAGCCCGGTGCCCGCGGGTTGCGAATCGGCCATCAAAGCGGAAAGGCTGTGAACGACACCCGGAAAGCGCTGCTCGACATTGCCCATACCCTGGCCACCCGCCTCTTGCGGATCGTGCCGGAGGCGAAGGATATCGACTGGCGCGTCGAACAGGCAGCCGTCTGGCGCGGCGACGATCCGGTCAAGGGCTTCGTCGCCCACCCGGAGCGCGACGACATCGGCCTCGACGACCTGTTGCAGATCGACCGGCAGAAAGCGCTGCTGGAGGACAACACCCGCCAATTCCTCTCGGGGTATCCGGCCAACAACGTGTTGCTGTGGGGCGCCCGCGGTACCGGCAAGTCATCGCTGGTGCACGGTCTTCTGAACAGGTACGCCGAAGACGGGCTGCGCCTGGTGGAGGTGAGCAAAACCCATCTCGCGATGCTGCCCGACATCGTACGCATGCTGCGCGAGCAGCCGTATCGATACCTGCTGTTCTGCGATGACCTGTCATTCGGGGACGACGACTACTCCTACAAGACGCTCAAGAGCGCCCTGGAGGGCTCGATATTCAGGTCGTCCGGCAACACGCTGGTTTATGCCACCTCCAATCGCCGGCATCTGTTGCCCGAATACATGTCCGAAAACACCGGCGCGGCTTTCGTCGATGGCGAACTTCACCAGTCTGAAGCGGTGGAGGAGAAGATTTCCCTGTCCGACCGGTTCGGGTTGTGCCTGTCGTTCTATCCTTTCAAGCAGTCCGAGTACCTCGTGGTGGCCCGCTACTGGGTGGAGACGCTCGCCCGGCGCAATGCCCTTTCCTGCACCTGGAACGAAGAACTTGAGAAGGAGTCGCTCAGTTGGGCGCTCGGGCGGGGCGTGCGCAGCGGCCGGACGGCGGAACATTTCGCGCGCCACTGGGTCGGAAAAGCCATGTTGCAGCGCGCGGACTCGCAGGAAACCTGACCGTTACGCCCGGATGAGCGGCAGCGCCGGCGGATTGAGCCGGTGATTGATTCGACCCGCCTGGCCGCCAGCCGCGTCCCGCCGGAACCGGTTGTTTGGCGGGTTTCCGAGCCGCGATCGATTTAGGAGAGCTTCTGTGTCAATGAACGTGGCGCCGGCGTCATCCGGCAGCGGATTTCTTCTTCTGGCTCTGTTGATGCTCGCCGGCACGAGCGCCCAGGCCGGTACCGTCGTCCTGAAGAACGGCGATCGCCTCAGCGGTGAAGTCGACAGCATCTCGGGGGGGCGCCTGCTGTTGGATACGGAGTACGCAGGAAGGGTACCCATCGCGCTCGATGCCGTCGAATCAGTGACATCCCCGGTGCAATTCCACGTCCGATTGCGCGGTGGCGGGTACCTGGACGGCAGGCTCGCAGCAGAGGACGGCACGCAGCGCCTGGTGAGCAATGACCAAGGGTCACAGCCCATCGACCTTGACGCGGTCTCGAACGCAAGCCGCCGCGGCGATGCACTGGCGGACCTGGCCAGCGGCTGGAGCGCCCAGGCGGACCTCGCCGCCGCGCTTTCCACCGGGAACAGCGAGACGGAATCGGTGAACCTGCTGGTGCGATCGACCCTGGCGCTCGACTGGACCGTGCACGACTGGACGCTGCTGGTGAGCCGCGAGGAGGCCGACAGCGTGGTCTCGAAGGAGCAACTGGATTTCGATTACGGCTACAAGCGGTTCTTCACCGACAGGTGGTTTGCCCTGGGGAACGCGGAGTACTACCGCGACGAGTTGAAAGACATCGACCTGCGCATCACGCTCGGCGGTGGCATCGGCTACCAGGTCTGGCAGGACAGTTTCGGTGCGCTTTCCGTGGGTACGGGCGTCAGCGCCGTCTTCGATGAAATCGGCGCCAAGGCCAAGGAGAACCCGGCCTGGCGCTGGGAACTGGACTACAACCGGTTCCTCTGGAGCAAGCAGCTCGAGTTCTTTCACCGGCACAGCCTGCTGGTGATTCCCGACAGCAACCGCGGGGAGGTCATCGAGGCTTCCACCGGGGTTCGCCTGGCCATCAGCGACCGGTTGAACACGCACTTCAGGGTGGATCACCGCATCGACACCAAGCCGCCCGAGGATGCCGAACGTACGGACGTGACCTACAGCCTGGGGGTCGGCTTCAGGTTCTGACGGCGGTCTGCCGCTCTCTGCGAGACGGGGGAGGGGCGAGTTGACAGAACCGCGGTCTCTCAGCAGGCTGCGCGCCATGGAAATCAGGGCATACGAACGCGAGCGCGACCTCGAGGCAATCCAGCGCATCTGGTACGAGATCGGCTGGATAGACAGCGAGGCGGGCGCTGCGGCCGTTGCCGACTTCGCCGACACGGGCAGTTGCCTGACGGCAGCCATCGATGGAGAGGCGGAATGCATGGCGCATACGTCTCAGGGGGTGATGCGCTACGTCAATGCCCGCCGAAATCCGCGGCTCAAGCCGGGGTTGCTCGACGAGATCGGCGAAGACCTGCGCTTTTGCGCAGTGACGGCGGTAATGACCAGCCGCATCGCGCGCCGGCTCGGACTGGCGTTGCAGCTAACCGCAAGGCAGGTCGCCGCCGCGGCGCTGGAAGGCGTTCCGCTTGCCGTTCTGGGCGTGTTCGACCTGGGGTTCTACGACCGGCTGGGGTTCGGAACGGGCAGCTACGAAAGCATGCATCGCTTCGACCCGGCGACGCTGCGCGTGGATGCCCCGTCGCGCCCGCCCAAACGCCTGAACAAGGACGACTGGCGCGCGGTGCATGGCGCCATGATGACGCGCCGCCGCGGCCACGGTGGTTGCCTGCTGCCCGAACCGGAGTTGATGAAAGCCGAACTGGGGCTCAGGCCCGGTGGTTTCGGGCTGGGGTACGAGACGGACGGCACGCTGACCCACTGCCTCTGGTTCGACACCAGGAACGTGGAGCATGGTCCCTACCGTGTGGAGATGCTCGCTTATCGAGACGGAAACCAGTTGCTGGAACTGCTGGGTCTCCTGAAATCCCTGGGCGACCAGGTTTCTCTCATCGAGATGCCGGAGCCGCCGGACATTCAGTTGGAAGGCCTTCTCGACCAGCCGATGCGCAATCGGCGCAACACCAGGAAGTCCGATTTCGCGGCCTCCCATCAAGCGCTCGCCTGGTGGCAGGTGCGAGTGCTGGACGTGGCGGCCTGCGTGGAAAGGCGGCACTGGCCGGGCAATGAGGTGCGGTTCAACCTGACGCTTACCGACCCGATTGGCGGTTATCTCCCGGATGGCTCCTGGGGTGGCTGCGGCGGCGACTACTGGATTTCGATCGGCACCCGGTCGTTCGCGGAGCACGGACATCGGGCCGGCCTGCCCACACTGCATGCTTCGGTCGGTGCGTTCAGCCGGCTCTGGTTCGGTGTCGCTCCGGCTTCCAGCCTGGCGGTTACGGATGACTTTCGAGTCTCGGGCGGAGTTCGCGGCGCGGCTTCGAACGCCGGTTCCGGATACCTGCTCGAACGGCTGGACGAGGCGCTCTGCATGCCTCGACCGCAGCTTGGATGGGACTTCTGACCGGGCCGGGCACCTGAGGTGCGGCATCGTCCGGTGAGAGGATTGCAGACTGGCCGCACCCAAGTTGACGCCACCATGACGCGTCCATAGAATGCGCCGCTCCCTCCGACGTCCCCTTCGTCTAGAGGCCTAGGACTCCAGGTTTTCATCCTGGCAACAGGGGTTCGACTCCCCTAGGGGACGCCATATACGTAAGTTATTGAAATTTAACAGTTTATTAGATATTCGACCCCCATAGTCCCACATAGGTTCCGACAAGAAACTCAATACCTTCCTTCGAGTCCTCGGTGCCTCGCAAATATCGGATTTGCTTGTTTCCCCAACGTCCCACGTCGCGCCAGTCAGGCTCCACAGGGCAGTGTCAGAGAAAACTGGCTTGAGCCGCAAAGCAAGCTCTCGTAGCCTGTGCCGATGAACAATCCCTTCCGCTGTTTCAACAGCTCACCCGAGGTCATCCGTCTCGCGGTGATGCTCAACATCCGCTATCCGTTGTCCTTGCGTCAGGTCGAAGACATCCTGTTCGAACGCGGCATCGACATCTGCCACGAGACCATCCGTTACTGGTGGAACCGGTTCGGGCCCATGTTCGCCGCCAGATCTTCAAGCACCATCGGGCAGCCGCTTTGGCCGAGTGGCGTGAACTGGCAGCCTGAGCATCTTCTCCTGTAAATTCTGTCGGTGAAGCAAATTTACTCTGACATGACCCCCTGCGGGTACCGATATTCAATCCGGGGAGCAACATCAATCAGGTCAGCCATCTGCGGCTCATCAACCTTGGCGATGCGGATTCCGCGGCGGTCATCCGGGGCACTGACGACGCGGGCGAATCGCCGGCTGGAATAGGGTCGGGAGCGACCTGGCCCTACCCGAGAAAGGAGCCATCATGAAACTCACCACGCGGCTGCTCGCCCTGATCCTGCTTGTCGTCCCGGCCGCGGCCGGCGCGCAGAACGACGTCTACGACCCCGCGACCTACCAAGCTCTCAAGTACCGGATGATCGGGCCCCACAAAGGGTCCCGGGTCACCGCGGTGGCCGGCATTGCCGACCAGCCCTGGACTTACTTCATGGGTACGAACGGCGGCGGCCTCTGGAAGACGACCGACGCGGGCGAGAGCTGGGTGAACGTCTCGGACGGCTACTACACCTCGAGTTCCATCGGAGCGATCGACGTGGCGGACTCGGACCCGAGCATCGTTTACGTAGGAAGCGGTTCGACCGCCATCCGGGGCAACGTCTCCCCGGGGAACGGGATCTACAAGTCCACGGACGGCGGCGAAAGCTGGACCCACGTCGGACTCCGCGACGCCGGGCAGATCGGCCGCGTGATCATCCATCCGCGGAACCCGGACATCGCCCACGCGGCGGTGCTCGGCCACGCCTTCGGACCCAACGAGACGCGGGGCGTGTTCCGGACCACGGACGGGGGCGCCACCTGGGAGAAGGTGCTCTACGTCAGCGAGCGGACCGGCGCGAACGAGATCGCCATGGACCCCTCGAATCCGGATGTGCTCTACGCGACCATGTGGACCGCCGAGCGGAAGCCCTGGACCATGATCTCGGGCAGCGAGGAGGGCGGCATCCACAAGACGTCGGACGGCGGCGACACCTGGACGGAACTGACGAACGGACTGCCCACGGGGATGATCGGGCGGACCGGGATCTCGGTTTCCGGCGCGAATCCGAACCGCGTGTGGGCGCTCGTCGAGGCGCGGGACGGCGGCGTCTATCGCTCGGACGATGCCGGCGCCTCGTTCCAGCTCATCAACGACGACCGCGAACTCCAGAACCGGCCCTGGTACTACATGCACATCCACGCCGATCCGGTCGATGCGGACCGGGTCTACGTGGTGAGCCGCTACTTCCACCGCTCGGACGACGCCGGCGAGACCTTCGACCTCATCGCCACCCCGCACGGTGACAACCACGACCTCTGGATCAATCCGGGCAACAACCAGATCATGGTGCAAGGCAACGACGGCGGCGCGAACGTCTCCTGGAACGGGGGACGCACCTGGTCGAGCCAGTTGAACCAGCCGACCTCCGAGATGTACCGGGTGAGCGTGGACACCCAGTTCCCCTACAGGGTGTACGGCTCGGCCCAGGACACCTGGGAGGTGCTCTCGGTGCCCAGCCGGTCCGGCCACTACGGAATGCGGCTCCAAATCCAGCACTGGGACGGCGTCGGCGGCATGGAGGGTGGGGTCGCGGTGATCCGGCCGGACAACCCGAACATCGTCTTCGCCGGGAGCACCAGCGGGGCCATCACCCGTTTCGACCGGGCCACGGGCCAGATCCGCCCGATCAAGGCGTACCCGGAGGTGGGGGGGATGCCGGCGAAGCATCTCCGCTACCGGTTCCAGCGGACCGCGCCGATCGTGCTCTCGCCGCACGACCCGAACGTGCTCTACCACGCGTCGCACGTGGTCCACCGCTCCGCGAACGAGGGACAGACCTGGGAAGTCATCAGCCCCGACCTGACCACCGCCGATCCGGAGCGCATCGGTACCTGGGGCGGTCCCATCACCCGCGAGGTGACGAGCGAGGAGGTCTACTGCACCATCTTCGCGCTGGCGGAGTCGAAGCACATTCCGGGCGTGCTGTGGGCCGGCACCGACGACGGGCTCGTCCACATCTCGCGGGACGGCGGGGAGAACTGGACGAACATCACCCCGGCGGACATGCCGGACTCCGGGACGGTGAACATCCTGGAGGTCTCGCCGCACACGGCGGGGCGGGCCTTCATCTCGGTCGTGCGCTTCCGCCTCGACGACTTCCGGCCCTATGTCTTTCGCACCGACGACTTCGGGGAGAGCTGGGAACTCCTGACCGACGGGACGAACGGGATCCCCGCCGACCAGTGGGTGCGCGTGGTGCGGGAGGATCCCGACCGGAAAGGGCTGCTCTACGCCGGCACCGAGTACGGGGTCTTCGTCTCGTTCGACGACGGCGCGCACTGGCAGTCGCTCCAGCTCAATTTCCCGGTGGCCCCCGTCACGGACCTGGCCGTCCACGAAAAGGACCTGGTTCTGTCGACGAAAGGCCGCTCGTTCTGGATCCTCGACGACGTGTCCCCGTTGCACCAGTTGACGGGTGAGGTGGCGGCGTCGGCGGCGCACCTCTTCGCGCCTCGGGATGCCCACCGGGTGCGGACCTCGGAGGAGGAGGCGGTGGACGAGTACGTGGGGGGCTGGCGGTCGGTGGCGAACCCTCGCGACCTCTACGGGGGCGCGCGCATCACCCGGGACCGGCAGGGCACCGACGCCCCGAACGGTGCGACGATCTACACCTGGTTCGCCGAGGCTCCCGCAGGTGAGGTGACCCTCGAGATCCTCGACGGGGCCGGCGAAGTCATCCGGCGCTTTTCCAGCGAGGACGATCCGAAGGATCCCTCGGTGATCGCCCGGCCAGAGGCACCCTTCTTCAAGGAGGAGAGCACCTTCTTCAACGCCGGCATGAACCGCTTCGTCTGGGACCTGCGCCATCCCTCGGCGTTCGGCGGCGCCCCGCTCGGGCCGCTGGTGGTGCCGGGGACGTACCAGATCCGGGTCTCGACCGAGAGCTGGAGCGGGACGCAGCCGATCGAGGTGCTGCCCGATCCGCGGGTCACCACCACGGCCGCGGAGTTCCAAAGCCAGTTCGACCTGCTGCTCAGGATCCGGGACCGGATCACCGACCTCCACCGGGCGGTGGCCGAGATCCGGGACCTGCGCGAGGGGGCGTCGGCCTCCGTCGCCGAACGGCTCACGCGGATCGAACGGGAGCTGGTGCCGCTTCCCGAGGACTACGACCGCGAGGACCAGGACTACGCTCCGAAGCTGATCCAGCAGCTCGACCTGCTCTACGGCTACGTCGAAGGGGCCGACGCACGGCCGACCGATTCCGCGTTCGAGCGGTTCGATGATCTGGATCCGGTGCTCACCGGACTGCTCGCGGAGCTCCGCGGCATCGCGGAGTCCGCGGAGGATTGAGCCGGCAAGCGCCGAAGGGAGTTCGTCATGCGTTCGATGCGCACCGTCTGGATCGTGGGTCCGTTGGCGGCCCTCACCCTGGTCTACTCCGCCGCTCATCCTGGTGGGCCGGTCGAACCGCTGGGTCCGCCAGCTCGAGGAACAGGGCCGCGTCCAGCTTGATGGGCTGACCCCGGGCCAGGGCCTCTTCGCCATCGTTTCCTCGCCCTTCGGCGGAGCGGATGCGGTGGTGGTCGCCGGCGCCGACCCGGCGGGGACCCTCTACGCGGCGAACGATTCACGATGCCGGAGCCGGCGGTTGGAATCGATCGGGCAACGGCCATGCAGCCTGTACGCATTCAACTTGCCAGGGCGCCAGTGATGGTCTTCGAGGCGGCCCACGAGCGCTTCGGCAAGCTGCCGTTCGCGGCGCTGTTCGGCCCGGCGGCCCGGCACCAAAGCCGTCTTCACCAGGGACGATGGTAGCTGGTACGCCACCGGAGACCAGTTCAGCCAGCCGCAACTTGCGCAAACCATTGGCAAAACACCAGCGGACGCGTGAGTTCAGACAACGGCCGGGTCGTGGAATCCGAGCGCAGCGTACATGTCGAACCCGACCATACGCCTTACTTCCGGTGACAGCTCCGCCATGCGTTCCCGCGGCACGTTCAGATACTGGTTTTCCTCCTGCCGCACCCAGCCCAGGGAACAAAGAGCCGGCCGCCGGACGGGTCGTTCAGCTTGAGCAGGCAGACCGGATTGGTGCCGAAGGAAGAAGCTGAAGTGGGCGTCGCTCAGGCTGAAAGCTGCATCATTGAAGTCAAAGTGTGCGATTCCGGCCCAATTGCACCGGTGCCTGATACAGGGACGCCTCGAATTCGGAGCGGAGGTTGCCGCGTTAAGACGCTGTATCGGCCTGACTCAGACCGATTTCACAATGGCAGTCGAGATCATCGTTGATACGCTGAGCCACTCGGAGCAGGATCGCAGAAAGCCGGAAGGACCTGCGCTCGCTCTTCTCAAGATTGCGGCGCGTCATCCAAGAATCATTCGCGAACAGCTCACCTCGGCCGCCTGACGTCTCGGGCTTCCGCCCGCCGTCGAACTCGACACCGCTTTCTGCGATCTGAGTTTGTGAATCTACGCGGAAAACCGAAGCTTGACGCCACAGGCTCCAGCCACTTTTGCGAGCGTGTCGAGGCGTGGATTTCTCCGGCCGGACAACGTGCGGGACAGTGCGACACGGTCGATTTCGGCACGCCGGGCGAGTTCCGAAACGCCGCCCTGCGCTTCTGCGACATTTCGGAATGCTTTCATGAGCAATCTCGGGTCGTCCATCTCCTCGATGGTGGCGTTCAGGTAGGCGGCGATATCCTCCGGCGTTTTCAGGAAGTCGCTGGCTCTATGTGTTTTCGTCGGCATTCCGTTTCTCCTGTCTGTAAGCTTTCCAGCTCGCGGTTGCCCGCTCGATGTCGCGCGCCTGCCGCTTCTTGGTTCCGCCGGCCAGCAAGACCACCAGCAGGTCGCCATCCCGGCCGTAGTAGACGCGCATTCCGGGACCGTGGTGAACCCGAAGCTCGAAAACGCCTGCTCCGACGCTTTTGTGGTCTCCAAAATTGCCCAACTCGATCCGGTCGATTCGAGTTTGTATCCTGGCGCGTGTCTCCGGAGTTTGCTTCTGAAGCCAGGTTCCAAAATCGTCGGATCCGTCGCTGGCGATGTATCTGACGACCGTGATCATCATCTGAACTGTAGCCAATTGACTACAGTTCGTCAACGGATCAGGCCTCGCGAGCTTGTTTGGGGCGACATTACCTTCCTTGATTCCAGCCGACAATGAAAGAAAACCAGTAACTTATTGATTTAGGGAACAAATGTTTGATCGCTAGCCGGATAACGGCGTAATCAGCCAAGCAAACGGCGAATGGGGGGCCAATTGGGGGGCCAAAATTTTTCTCAGTTTTAACCTATTGAATTATAAATGATAATTTTATGACTCGACTCCCCTAGGGGACGCCACTTGGTTCACCTACCCCATTGAAAAATAAAGTTTTTTCATCCTAAGAAAGCGGTCGTTCCCACTACAGTTCCCACTGTCTGCTTTGGCGTTCGAGTGAAAGTGTTTTCGCGTCCGCATCATGGGCCGCAGTAAGCGTTCGGTCGTCCCGTGACGGAGCGGGATTCTAGCGGATTCTAGCGGTT
>JAPPHD010000123.1 GCA_028821125.1 Gammaproteobacteria bacterium | reverse complement strand
GGCACCTTTAAAGCACCCCTGCGCCCTCGAATTCCACGAAAACGCGTCCGCTTGGCGTGCCGGATACCCGTACCGTATACCTGCTCTCGGAGCCGGATCGAAGGAGCTGTTTCGCGTTCCGATACAATTTAATATACCCAATAAAAACAAGGAGTTGAAAATTTGTTCCATGCAAGCCGGCTAAAGCACCCCGGGAACCAGCGCGCGCCGATTCGCGGGAAAGTCGTTGAAGTTTTCCCGATACCAGTTGCGGCGCCAGACAGCCCGGGGAACCAGGTTGGCAACCGACCAGATGAAGAGAATCGAGCCGGGCAACGACCAGATCAACATCGCGAAGCCCAGCCACTCGATGATCTCTCCGGCCAGGTTGGGACAGCAGACGTATTCGAATGCACCGCCCCGCGGCAGTACCCGCTGTGCGTGGCTGCGGTTGCGCAGGTGCAGCAGCCGATAGTCGGCCCAGACGTTGAGCCCGGCGCCGGCCAGCATCACGACGACTCCCACGATGAACCGAGGGTCCGTCAGCCACTGCTCGGGGTAGTCGGCGGCATAGGCGATGAACCAGCCCAAAAGGGCGCCGTTGATCAGGTTGAAGCCGACCGCCGCGCTGCACATGGCCAGGGAGACGGTGCCGTCCCGTTTCGGAACGAGCCACGGCCACACGAACGTACGGTGCACGTAGTGAGCCAGCCACAGCACCAGTACGATGTTGCCGACCAGGTGAAAGTTGCCGCTCAGCAGGTAGATTGCGGGCATGGTGAGGAAGGCCGGCACTTCCATGACGAACCATGCCCGGCGGCTGTCCATCTGCCAGCCCAGGCCCTTGCCGCCCCAGCGGCCGGCCGGGTCCCATCCCTTGAGGCCCACCACCAGTACCGGCAGGGCGATCAATGCCCAGACCAGCGTCAGTTCGTTCAGGGTCGGCCATTCAAGGCTCATTGAACCGCTCCTTTCGCTGCAGCCGCGTACTTCGCCGGCGGCTCAACGGGACAAGCGGGCGAAGTTGAACATGCCGTGCGCAATGAGCGACTCGCCGCTGCGAACCTCGGCGCGCAGGCTGACCATGCGGGCGCCTGCCGTTACCACTTGGGCTTCGGCTTCGAGTTCCATGCCCGGCTTCGCACCCTTCAGGTAGGTGATGCTGGCGTTCTGGGTGACGCCCGGAGGACCGATGGACCGCAGCGCATAGGCGCTGGCGGTATCCGCCATGACATAGGCCAGCCCGCCGTGCACCATGCCCTGGGCGTTCACCATGCCCTTCTCGGCCACGGCGCGAATCACCGCCCGCCCATCGCCCGCGCTCGTCAGCGACATGCCGTGCTGTTCGAATATCGGTAAGTCCGCCGCCAGTGCCTTGAGCATCGCTTCGGGCAATCCGCCGTCCCCGTCTTTCACGATGTTGGCCTCCGGTTCGGTCCGATCGTACCTTTTCCGGCGCTCCCTTCACAAATGGCCGGCTCCTGCGTTTAATACCCCGTTTTCTACGGACTGGGAGCAGCCAATGGCCTGGGACTTTGAGACGGAACCCGCATTTCAGCGCGAACTGGACTGGATGGACGGCTTCGTCCGGGAGGAAATCGAGCCGCTGGACTTCATCATCGGGCACCCCAACGATTTCACCGACCCGAATCGCGCCAGGCTCATCCCCCCGCTTCAGGAAGAGGTGAAAAAGCGCGGTTTGTGGGCCTGCCATCTCGGCCCGGAACTCGGTGGCCAGGGCTACGGGCAACTCAAGCTCGGCCTGATGAACGAGATTCTCGGCCGGGCCAAATGCGCCCCGGTGGTGTTCGGCTGCCAGGCGCCCGATTCCGGCAACGCTGAAATCCTCGCCCATTACGGCACCGTCGAGCAGAAGGCGCGCTACCTGCAACCGCTGCTCGACAACGAAATCTGCTCCTGCTACTCCATGACGGAACCCCAGGGCGGTGCCGACCCCAAGGTGTTCACCTGCCGGGCCGAGGCGATCGGCGACGAGTGGGTGATCAACGGCGAGAAGTGGTTCTCCTCCAATGCCCGCTACGCCTCTTTCCTGATCGTCATGGCGGTAACCGACCCGGAGGCGCCGCCCTACCAGCGCATGTCGATGTTCATCGTGCCCGTGGATACCCCGGGGGTGGAGATGATCCGGCACGTGGGCGTGGGCATGGAAGGCGAGGGCGCGCACGCCTACATCCGCTACAACAACGTGCGCGTACCGCGCGACCACCTGCTCGGCGAAATCGGCCAGGGGTTCATCGTCGCCCAGACGCGCCTCGGCGGCGGCCGCATCCACCACGCCATGCGCACCGTCGGCAAGATCCGGCGCGCCTTCGACATGATGTGCGAACGGGCGCTCTCCCGGGAAACCCAGGGCGAGGTACTGGCCAAGAAGCAGATGGTGCAGGCCATGATCGCCGATAGCTGGATCGACATCGAGCAGTTCCGCCTGTTCGTGCTGCACACCGCCTGGAAGATCGACAAGGTCAAGAATTACAAGGCGGTGCGGGCCGACATCTCCGCAGTGAAGGTGCAGATGCCGAAGGTCTATCACGACGTCTACGCCCGCGCCCTGCAGCTCCACGGCTCACTGGGCGTCTCCAACGAGATGCCCTTCGCCGCCGGCGTGCTCGACAGCTTTCACATGGCGCTCGCCGACGGCCCGACCGAGGTGCACAAGGTGACGGTGGCCCGGCAGGTGCTCGGGCACTACCAGGGCACCGAGGAACTCTTCCCCGATTACCACCTGATCCGGCGGCGGGAAGAGGCGCTGGCGAAGTATGCAGACCTGATCGAACTTGAGGTTGCGAACGCGTAGGGCTTTTGGGCCCCAGATGCGCGATGGTCAGGCGACTTGTTGGCGTGCGTGCCAGAGATCGTACTCTGCCTGCAAGCGCACCCACATCTCTGCACTTGTACCTAGTTCAGATTCGAGAACAATCGCGAAAGAGGGGGAAATTCCACGTTTGCCGTTGACGATCTCATTGATTTTGCGGTGAGCGCATCCGCAACGACCCGCCAGGCTGGTTTGATTCAGGCCCATTTCCGCCATATAGACTTCGGCAAGCACTTTGCCGGGATGTAAGGGTAGTGGATTGTCAATCACAGTTGTCCTCGATGGTAGTTCTCGATCATGACTTCCGAAAACTCTCCGTTGTTGAACTTGAATGTAATGCACCAGGGCAGTTTGATCGTGAGGCTCCAACGGTCTCGTCGGTCGCCGTGCAATTTGTGAAGTCGAATGTTCGGTGGCTCCCCCTTTATCCGTAAGTCTTCAAGTGTAGTAGTCGCATGCATGATCGACAAAAGCGCTTTGGCCCGGAGCCAGAGATGCCGCGGCAAAGTCTTGGATTGATTCGTATACCAGATATCCTTGGCAATCTTGCCTTTGAAGCCAACGATCATCGGCATCGAATATTACACTATTCGGAATAATGTAATCCAGTTGGCCGACTGCCGCAAACGGCGGTCCGTTCTATCTGCTGGTGGCAGCATCCGCTAAAGTGCGCCTTGATGAGTCTTGCGGCTTTTTTTGAGCGTGGTCCGGGACAATGCAGGTCCAACGGTACCCTTTTCAGGGTGCCATGCGTCTAATCAGGTGGATGGGCGACACATGACCGCAATCGATACCGGCACAAACGAATTGCTTTGTGAGGTTGCAGACGGCGTCGGGACGGTGACGCTCAACAAGCCGGAAAAGCGCAACGCGCTTGGCGATGTGCTGACGCCGGCGTTGCGCGTGGTTCTGCTCACGCTCGAAGAGGACGAGCGTTGCGGCGCGGTGGTTGTTACGGGCGCCGGTCGGGCGTTCTGCGCGGGCGGGGATGTGTCGGGAATGGGTGGCGGCAGGCGCGGAGCGGACGCTCCGTTGCGCTCGCATCAGGAGGCGGTCGACGAACTCGTGCAGCGGCAGGAGACGCTGACGTTGCGTTTGCACGAACTGGCGAAACCGACGATTGCGGCGCTCCCCGGGCCGGCAGCGGGGGCGGGATTGTCTATCGCGCTGGCGTGTGACATGCGCATCATGGCGGATTCGGCTTTCGTGACCACGGCTTTCGCCAACATCGGCTTGTCGGGGGATTACGGCGGAAGCTGGTTGCTCACCCGGCTGGTCGGCCCGGCTCTCGCCAAGGAACTGTACATGACGGCGCGGCGCATTCCGGCGGAGGAGTGCCTGGCCCTCGGCATCGCCAATTGCGTGGTGCCGTTCGATGAACTGCAGGAAACAGCCAACGAGTTGGCACGCCGGATTGCGAACGGGCCCCGGGAGGCAATCCGCTACATGAAAGAGAACGTCAACTTCGCCCTGGGCGCCGATCTCAAGGCGTCACTTGCTCAGGAAGCCGACCGCATGGTGCGCTGCTCCGGCACCGACGATCACCGCGAAGCGGTGCGCGCGTTCATGGAGAAACGCCCGCCGCGATTCAACCACCCGGCCTGACGGATTTCCGTACCGCATGCCCACTCGGCGTTCGGGAACCTCTTGTCTCCGACCCGTTGTTCCCCGCAAGGAGAGGTTGCCGATGCGCTATTTGAAATCCTCGGGCCCGTGCCGTTCCGGCACCCGGGTTTCCTCCGGCCCCCAGGGCCTGTTCACGCGGCGGCCGCGCTGTACGGCGGGCCGGGCCTCGATTTCCTCGGCCCAGCGGATGACGTGGGTGTACGAGGCGACATCGAGAAACTCCGAGGCATCGTAGATGTTGTGCAGCACCAGCGCGCCGTACCAGCCGTAGTTGGCGATGTCGGCAACGGTGTAGTCGTCTCCGCAAAGGAACCGCCGCTCGGCCAGCGCCCGGTCAACCACGTCGAGCAGGCGCTTGGCTTCCATGGTGTAGCGATTGATGCAGTACTCGATCTTCTCCGGCGCGTAGGCGTAGAAATGGCCGAACCCGCCGCCGATATAGGGCGCGCTGCCCATCTGGAAGAACAGCCACGACAGGCACTCGGCGCGCTCGGCCGGTTCCGTGGGCAGGAAGGCGCCGAATTTCTCCGCCAGGTAGACCAGGATCGCGCCGGATTCGAAGACCCGGGTGGGTGGCGAAGTGCCGTGATCGGCAAGCGCGGGGATTTTCGAGTTCGGGTTGAGCCCGACGAACCCGCTCGAGAACTGTTGGCCTTCACCGATATTGATGAGCCAGGCGTCGTATTCGGCTTCGGCGATACCGAGTTCGAGCAGTTCTTCAAGCATGACGGTCGCCTTGATGCCGTTTGGCGTTGCCAGCGAATAGAGCTGCAGGGAGTGCTTGCCGACGGGCAGGTCCTTTTCGTGGGTCTCCCCGGCAATCGGGCGGTTGATGCTGGCGAACCGGCCGCCGCTTTCCGTTTCCCACTTCCAGACCGCCGGAGGCGTATAGGTCGATGATTCAGTCATGATTTGCTTCTTTAACCCAAGTCACCCAAGTCGATTGCGTGGTTCCACCATGGCTGGTCGCTGAATGACCGGAGGTCGATCTCGAAAGTCCAGGCGGACCGGTGTTGCTGGGCAAGGTGGTAGTAAGTATCCGCGATTTTCTCCGGTAGCAGCAATCCGTCGTGTTCCATGCCCCGAGCCTCCCGCAACTGCCGGTACCTTTCCGGGCCCAGCATCTTGCCGAGGGTGTCGGGGGCATCCACGGCGCCGTCAACAACGATATGGGCGATATGGATGCCCTTTGCCGAGAATTCCGCATTGAGGCTCTGGCAGAGCATGCGCCGGCCGGCCATGGCAGCGGCGTGGGAGTGCTGCCCGGCGTTGCCCCGCATGGCCGCGGTGGCCGAGGTCACCAGAATGGCGCCCTTGCCCCGCTCCGCCATGAGCGGGCAGACCGACGACGCCAGTCGGAACAGGCCGAAGGTGCCCATGCGCCAGCCCAGTTCGAAGGCCTTGTAGCTGGTGTTTGCGAGCGCCCGGTTGCCGATCTGGGCGCCCAGGTTGTATATCGCCACTTCAATCGGGCCGATGTCGGCCTCAATTGCCGCAACCCGTTCTTCGATGCTGTTCTCGGTGACTGCGTTCAACAGGAACCCGGAAGCGGAATTGCCGTCCTCTTCGATGACGCTGACCAGCCTGTCGAGGCCTTCCTGGTCGGAACGTCGGCACAGCACGGCGTGATAACCCTCCCGGGCGAACCGGCGGCCCACGTTGCCGCCGATTCCGGCGCCCGCCCCGATTACCAGACAAACAGGTTCCATAGATCTCCTCCTCGCTCAAGTGGTGTTATCGGACACGGCCGCACATTGGACGGACGATCGGAAAATTGCCGATCCCGGCAAATCGTGAATAATGCGCGGCCCGGTCTGAAATCGCCATAGCCCCTGGCCCGACCTATTCATGAATGAACGTAGCGAGGCTGGCAAGAGTAGTGAAAGCACTGGGTGGCGCGGACCAGAGCGCGCACAGGCGTGCTTACAGCACGTTGAGCACGCGGCGGGAGCACGCCCAGTGCTTTCGCTGCTATTGACGGCCGCAGTAGTTTATTCATGAATAGGTCGGGCTAACCATCATGGGAATGCAACGCACACCGTTGCTCATGTCGCGACTGTTCGAACGTGGCGCCGCAGTGGCGCCAGAAGCGGAAATCGTTACCGCGACCGGTAGCGGTACGCGGCGACAGAGCCTCCGGCAGACGATCGAGCGCTCCCATCGGCTGGCCCGGGCGCTGGGCGACGCCGGTGTCGGCATCGGCGACCGCGTTGCCGTTTTCATGTGGAACGGCTCCCGGCACCTCGAAGCCTGGTGCGCCATCGTCGGCATGGGCGCCGTGCTGCATAACCTTAACGTCCGCCTGCCGCCGGCGGATCTCGAATACATCGTCAACCACGCCGGCAGCCGGCTGATTATCGCGGATGCAGACATCCTGCCCCTGCTCGAACCGCTTGCCGGGCGCGTGCCCACGGTCGAGAAGATCGTGGTGGGTGTCGAGGAAGGGTACGGGAACTGGTCGACGGCGGTTGCCGAGGCCATCGACTACGAGGCATTCATCGAGCCCTGGTCCGGCCGCTTCGCCTGGCCGCGCCTCGACGAGCACGCTCCGCTCGGCCTCTGCTACACCAGCGGCACCACCGGCAACCCCAAGGGCGTCGAGTACGAGCACCGCTCGCAGTACCTGCACACCATGGCGATGTGCATGACCGATGCCATGAGCCTTTCTGCCACGGATGCCGTCTGCGGCGTCGTGCCCATGTTTCACGTCATGGGCTGGGGCCTGCCCTGGGCCGCAATGATGCTGGGCTGCAAACAGGTCATGCCGCATCGATTCACGGACCCGGTGCGGCTGGTGCGCCTCATGGCCGAGGAAGGGGTCACCCTGGCGACGGGCGTGCCCACGGTCTGGCAGCAGGTGCGCGCCGTCTGCTCGGACGAACCCGGTTCGTTCGATCTCTCACGGCTGTCGCGCATCGTCTCCGGCGGTTCCGCGGTACCCGAATCGCTGGCCCGCTGGTATTGGGAAGCCCTCGGTGTGGAGATGATCCAGGAATGGGGCATGACGGAAACCAGCCCGCTGGCCACGTTTTCCCGGCGCGCCCGCCGCCCGGACGGAACGCATGCACAGGCCGCGCCCGAAGAATTCCTGGAAGACGTTTCGAAAGCCGGCCAGGCACTGCCGGGCCTCGAGGTCGAAATCGTCGATGAGAATTTCGATCCAATGCCCCATGACGGCCGGTCAACCGGCGACATCCTGGTGTGCGGGCCCTGGGTTTGCGCCGAGTATTACCGGCAGCCGTTGCGGGAGAGCTTTCACGGCGACTGGCTGGTCACCGGCGATGTGGGCAGTATCGACGGCAACGAGTGCCTGATCCTGTCCGACCGGTCCAAGGACCTGGTGAAAAGCGGCGGCGAATGGATCTCGTCGGTAAACCTGGAGAACCATATCACCGCGCTTGCCGGCGTCGCCCAGGCCTGCGTCGTCGCACAGCCCCATCCCAGGTGGGAACAGCGTCCGGTCGCGCTCGTCGTGCTTGATGAGGGGTCTGCGGTCAGCGAGGATCAGGTGCTCCTGCATTGTTCGGACCGGTTCGCCAAGTGGCAATTGCCGGACGAAGTGCTGTTCGTCGACTCGATTCCACTCACCTCAACCGGCAAGATGGACAAGAAAACGGTGCGCGCCAACCTCCGCGCCGCCGACTACAGGTTGCCGGATCTTCGATAGGCGACCGGGGTATTCGCAGCCCCGGCGTCCGTGGCGAATCTCAGCCACCTGTGCCCGGAGCCGTTCTTCCATTTGCCGGCCCGAGACGGTCGGAACGGGCGCTCAGGCGGTTTTTGTGTCGCGGTCGGGCACCTGGAATTCCCCATCGGGGATCTGGTCGTTCAACAGGTGCAGTTGCTCGAAGTCGATGAGGTCCAGCCGGTTGTCGGCGACCAGCCGCTCGAGCAGGTCGGGGCCCTCGTCATGGGGTACCGGAGCTTCTTCCGTTCGTTCGAGCTGCCCTGCCTGCCGGGCGTCCACCCAGGCCTCGGTTTCCGGCAGATCCAGCCATTCGACACCGAGCATGAACGCCAGATCCAGGGTGCGCTGGGCAGCCTGGCGCTGGATGATCTCCAGGGCCGTGGTAAAGAAGTACACGCCGCTCGTCAGTGGGCCCAGGGCGAACATCCGCGTATCGGCGGTGTCCGCATCGTCGCGCGGTATGACCTGGCCGTTTTCGAACCTGCAGTCGACGCCGCCGTAGCGGTGCGGCCGGACGAGGCCGCGCGCGAGCAGGTTTCCCATCAGGTCGCTGTCGGCATCCTCGATGCGGCTGGCGGATCCGGTGGCGGCAACCAGGTATTGCACGGGCACCGCTTCATCCGCGTCGAGCAGCATGTTGAAGTTGCCCGTCGCATCGTCGTACTCGAATCCGCTGGCTCCCCGCCGCACCTGCAACCGGCCTGACTTCATCAGCCCAAGAATCCGTTCCGCGTTTTCCCTGGGGATCGAGGCGCGGTAAGTCAGCCAGTCGTTCAGCCACTCCGACATCAACAGCCGCTTGTCTTCTTCCGCGAGGTGATGCCACAAGAGGTCGATGTTGCGGTTGGTGGCGTACAGCACGGCCTGCCATGGCCGCGTGCGGCCCCTGGCCAGGGCTATTTCGCGCTCGTAGTACTCCACCGGCGAAACATCATCCCTTACGATATCGCCCAGTTCGACGCGCCGCCCCTCCGCGTACTCGATCTCGCTGCCGATCATCGTTGCAACGTCCGCCAGCCGCAGCTTCGTTCGCCTGCCCTTGAGTTCCTTGAACAGGTCTTCCCGTTCGAGATTCCTGAATTCGTGCTTGCCCTGGTCTGCCCGTACCGCCGGCAGCCGGCCGCCGCGGGAAACGCAGACGACTTCTCCGGCGTGCCCCGCCCCGGCAAGGCCGAGTGTGACATCGATGGCGCTCAGGCGGGTGCCGATGATCCCCACCGCCGCATCCCTCGGAATCTCCTCGATCAAACGGCTTATGGGGTAGGGATTGTGGTAGTAGCGGTCCTGGTACTGGTAATCCTCGGATTTCACCCGGTCGAGATGTCCGAGCGCCAGATAGATGTAGCGGGCCTCGAAACAGGTTCCGGATTCGGTGTGCACGCTGTAGTTCCGTTCCGGCGTATCGGGCGGCTCGATGTCGACCACCTCCTCGGCAATCGCGTCCAGCTCCAGGCGCCGCCCGGCGGCCTTCTGCCTGGCGTTGGCGAGAAGGTCGGCCAGATAGCGTCCGACCACCGGCCTTGGTACATACGCCTGGGTATCGAGCGTTCTTTCCCCGAGCAGGGGTCGCCACCTGTGTGGATTCTCACTGGCCCACCCGAGGAAGGAGAATGCGCCGCCGAACCCGCGGTCAATGGCGCCGCAGGTGGTATTCATCAGATTGCTTGGGGTGTCGTCGGCGTAGGCGTTGCCGCCTTGGCATCCGCGGGCATCGAAAAGCGCAATCGACAGGTTGGCCGTGCTCAATCCGATGGGCAGGGCTTCGACCATCCTGGCCGCCAGACCCACTCCCGAGGCGCCCCCCCCAACAATCGCAATCGTGTAGTTGCGCCTCATGGATTTACTGGTTTGGGCGGTCAAAAACTGCTTCAAGAAAAGCTATCAGCACTCGTCCAATCGGGTCAAGCATACATCTCGTTTGACAGCGCGCCGGTCAGATCGTTCGAACGCGGACAGGGCACGTCGAGCGCGGGTGCCTCGCACCGCACCCCGGCGGACGCCGGCCGCACCCATTCATGAAGGAATTAGTGCGGTTCCGCACTACCCTGTGCTATCACTACGGTTGCTAACCTCGCTACGTCCGTTCTCGGACAGGTGCCGCTCGGGGTTGCTGTATGATCGCAGCCTGCCACGATGTCCCGATCCGCAATCAGCAGGCCGTCCGAATGCCTTCGGTGGCGCAGAAATTCCCCGCTCCGGAGATCCGCCCGGCCCGGCCGGCGAATCGTCCGGAGCCTGCTTGCCTGCGCGCTGGCCCTGCCCGGGTCGCCCGGCTTTCCGGACACGCCCGTAGCGCCGCAATTCACCGATAGCGACCGTATGGCGTCCGCCGCGATCGGCCCCGTGCATGCCAGCACGATCGCGGTGGACGAGCGCTCCGGGCGCGCCTGGAGCGTAAATCCGGACAACGACACGGTCACGGCAATCGATGTGCTGAACCTCGTCAGGCTGTTCGAGGCACCGGTCGGCGACAATCCGCGCACGCTCGCGCCGTCGCCGGACGGCTCCGTCTGGGTTGTCAATCAGGACGATGCCACCATCACCGTCCTCGACGGCAGGACCGGAGATGTTCGGGAGAGCCTTGAGCTGCCGTACGCATCGCGCCCCTACGGCCTTGCGTTCTGCCCGCAAGGTGAAGCCGCCTATATCACCCTGCAGGCGGTCGGCCGCCTGTTGAAGCTGAACGCGCGAACCGGAGCGGTGGAAGACGCCGTCGACGTGGGCCCGACGCCCCGGGGCATAGCGGTTTCCGCCGATGGCGGCAGAATCCTGGTCACGCGCTACGTTTCCCCCTCGGACCGGGCCGAAGTGACCGAAGTCAGCGTCCGCCCGTTCCGGGTAGCCCGCCGTTTCGCGCTCGCCGCCGACCCGGGTCCCGACAGCCCGGTCGGCAGCCGGGGCGTACCGAATAACCTGGCGTCCGTGACTATCGCGCCGGACGGACAGCGCGCCTGGATTCCCTCGAAGAAAGACAATACAGGGCGCGGATTGCACTTGAGCGGCGAACCGCTGACCTTCGAGACGACCACGCGCACCATCGTTTCGGTGCTGGACCTCGCCGCAAACCGCGAGATCCTGGGCGCCCGCCGAGACCTGGACAACCGCGCCATGGCCGTGGCCGTCGCCTTCGACCCGGCGGGCGAATTCGCGTTCGTGGCCCTGCAGGGATCCAATTCGGTCGACGTGCTCGATGCCGGCACCGGCAACCTGGCGACCTCGATTCCCGGCACGGGGCTCGCGCCCCAGGGGTTGGCCGTCGATGCCCGCGGCCGGCTGTTCGTCCAGAACTTCCTGTCCCGCGATGTCGCTGTCTACGACCTGTCCGGCCTTGAGGCCGGCGCCGCCATACCGCTGCTGGCGCGCATCGCGACCACCGGCCGGGAGCCGTTGCCGCCGCAGGTGCTGCTCGGCAAGCAGGTGTTCTACAACGCCGCCGACCCGCGCATGTCGCGGGACGGCTACGTGAGCTGCGCGGGCTGTCACATCGAGGGCGGCAGCGACGGGCGGGTCTGGGACTACAGCGGCCGCGGCGCCCATGGCGGTGGCCTGCGCAACACCAAGTCCCTGTACGGCCGGTCGGGGCTGGGCCACGGTCCGCTCCATTGGCGGGCCGACATGGACGAGATACAGGATTTCGAAATTCTGTTGCGCCAGACGCTCGAGGGCCGGGGATTCGTCAGCGATGCGGTATTTCACGGCAAGGGCGCAGACTGGGTGTTCGGTACGCCCAACGCGGGCCTCAGTCCGGAACTGGACGCTCTGGCGGCCTACGTGACCAGTTTCGAGAAGGTCCATCCCAGCCCCTACCGGCTCCCCAGCGGATTGATGACGGCCGATGCCCTGGCGGGCGAGGCGATCTTTCACTCGCCCGAGACGGGATGCGCGACCTGCCATGTCAGTCCCCGGTTCACCGACAGTTCATTGCGACCGGCCCTGGCCGATGCCGGAGATGCGGCGGCCAAACGCGTTTTCCCCATCGTTATGCCCGGCCTGCCTTTCCGCCTGCACGATGTCGGCACCTTGACGGAAGCCGCTGGAGATTTCCGGGCAAACACGTTGCGGGCGCTCGACACGCCAACGGTCAAGGGCGTCTGGGAAACGCCGCCGTACTTGCACGACGGTTCCGCCGCGACGCTCATGGACGTGATTACCACGCGCAACGCCGGTGACCGGCACGGCCGAACCTCGCAGCTCGCGGCGACAGGGAAAGCACAGCTTGTAGCCTATCTGCAGCAACTGGACGACACGCGCCTCGACACATCGGCGACGGTCAGCCAGGGGCTCGCCGAATCGGAGCCGCCTGGTGCGGACCGGGCTGGCCAGGCGAACCCCCTGCATTTCAAGGTGCGCGCCGGCCTTGATGGCGGAATTCTCATCACCGGTTTCAGACTGAATGCGAACGATGTGCGGGGTATTGACGCGCCGAGGCGCATCAAGGTGCATCTGGACAGCAACGGCAACAGCCGGCTCGACGCGGGCGATACGCTCCTGGCCGAAGCCGTGACGGTTCCGGGTGGCGGGATGGCGCCATTGACCCTTGACCCGCCACAGGTCGTTCGGGCCGGCGCAACCGTTTCGCTGGTTGCCGTCTCGTCGACGGCACGGGACGCGGGAGCAACCGGAACGCCATCCGCTCCGGTCGATGACGCTTGCAGCGTCGAGTTGATCGATGTCGACGCAGTGGGACTGACATCGGGACGACCGTCGGTGATTGCCGGCCTGCCGGTCCGCCCGGAGGCCGCAGGCCGGTTGCCACGCGCCGGCCCGTTCAGGTAGCCGGCACTGAGTTCCGCGAAAGCCGGGCTTTGCCCCGATTGCCGACAGGGTCCGATGCAACCCGGTGGCAGAGATTGTCTGCTGCAAAAGCGGGCAATGCCTCGACTCGCAAGCTCGCGTGACGCAGAATCGCCCGTTTCCAGCTCTGAGAGGCAGATTCATGTCGATAGTGGAAACCCGGTCCGGCAAGGTGGAAAGCACGCGGCTCAATGGCGTACACGCGTTTCTGGGCATTCCCTTTGCGGCGCCGCCGGTCGGCGAACGGCGGTGGCAGCCGCCGCTGGATGCACAACCCTGGTCCGGTGTTCGCCGATCTTCCGACTACGCGCCGCAGGCCTGGCAGCCGGTCATGGAGGCGATGGGCCCCCTGGCGTTTGCGTTCAACGCCCGCTCGGCCGCCAATCGCGACGAGGATTGCCTGTACCTGAACGTGTGGACACCCGGGCTTGACGATCGCAAGCGGCCGGTGCTGGTCTGGATACACGGCGGCGGGTTCTCGAGCGGAACCGGCGGCACGCCGATGTATGCCGGCACCTCGCTCGCGCAACGGGGCGATGCCGTGGTGGTCACCGTCAACTACCGCCTCGGCGCGCTCGGCTTCGTGAACCTTAACGAGGTGACCGGCGGCCGCATCCCGGCGACGGGCAACGAGGGGCTGCTCGACCAGGTCAAGGCGCTGGAATGGGTGCGCGACAACATCGAGCGGTTCGGGGGCGACCCGGGGCGCGTCACGATATTCGGCGAATCGGCCGGCGGCATGAGCGTCGGCGCGCTCTTGGCGTTCGAGCCCGCGGCGGGCCTGTTCCATCGCGCCATTCCACAGAGCGGCGCCTGCAGTACCGCCAATCCGCTGGACAAGGCCGCCGGAATCGGCCAGGCGATACTGGACGCGCTGGGCGTGTCCGCGAACGCGCCGGCCGAAGACCTGTTGGCCGTCTCGCCGGAAAGGCTGGTGGAGGCAGGCGTTGCGGCGGGCGTGCAGGCGGGCGGGGCGATGATCTACCAGCCCTGTGTGGACGGCACGTTGCTTACCGACCTGCCGCTCGGCCTTGTAGAGGGAGGCGTTGCCGACGGCATCGACCTGATGGTGGGGGCTACCCGGGACGAGTGGCGGCTGTTCCTGTCGATGCCGGGTTTCGAGGTCAAGCTCGACGATGCCACCCTGGAGCAGGTGCTCGGGGCAACCATCGGCGACCCGCAGGCCGTCATCGGCGCCTATCGGTCGGCCCGGGCGGCGCGCGGCGACGCCACGGACGCGAACTCGTTATTCGCGGCGATCGAGACGGATCGCATCTTCCGCATTCCCGCCATTCGCCTTGCCGAGGCCGTTGCCGGGCGTGGCCGGGACGCCTACGAGTACCTGTTCACCTGGGAGTCGCCCTGGGGTGACGGCGGCCTGGGCTCCCCGCACGCCATCGACATCGGCTTCGTCTTCGGCACCCACGGATTCAGCGAAGGCAGCGCGGAGTTCTTCGGCAGCGGTCCGGACGCTGAAACGCTGACCGGCGTGGTGCAGGATGCGTGGTTGAAGTTCGCGACGGACGGAGACCCGCAAACGGAGGCGCTGACCGGCTGGCGGCCGTACGACACGGAGACTCGCAGCACGGCGCTTTTCGGCATGCCGGTTGCCGTGGGGGACGACCCGTACGGCGAGGAGCGTGCCGCCTGGGATGAGGTTGAAGCCCGGCTGGGTACTTTGTGATCAAACGGCTGGCGCGGGCGATCGCGGGCGATTGGCGTTAACGCCGGATTCAATGGGGAGTTGAGCAATCATGAGCAGGCTGCTCTATATCAGCGCATCGCCGCGAGGCGAGTTTTCGGCGTCCATTCAGGCGGCCCGGATCTTTCTGGACGCATTGCCCGAGGGCGTGAGCGTCGAACACATCGACCTCTGCAGGCGCAAGTTGCCGGAAGTCACGCTGGAGATAACGGCGGCGAAAATGAAAGCGTTCGCCGGGATGCCGCTCACCCCGGAGGAAGCCCGGCAATGGGCCGCCATCGTCGAACTCGTCGATGAGTTCAAGGCGGCGGACCATTACCTCATGGCGGTGCCGATGTGGAACTTCAACGTTCCCTACCGCTTCAAGCAGTACATCGACCTGCTGACCCATCCCGGCCTGACCTTCACCCGCGACGAGCATGGCCCCCGCGGGCTGGTTTCGGGCGGCGTCACGCTCATCTACTCCCGCGGCGGCGACTACTCGCCGAAAGGCGGAAAGCCGGACCCGTTCGATTTCCAGTCGCCCTATCTGCGGGCGTGGCTCAGGCTGATCGGTCTCGGCCCGGCGGATGAGGTGTACGTGCAGGGCACCATGGCCGGGCCGGACGGCGTCGCCAATAGCGTTGCGGGGGCAACCGTGGAACTCCAGGCGCTGGCCGCCGGTTTGGTTCCTGGCCCAGACGTGTAAAGCCTGGTTGCGTTGAGCGCCGGAATTGACGGCTGGCTTGACGACGTGCCGCGGAAGCCGCGACAGGCGCTTTCAGCCGAGCAGGAAGTCGAGCGCCTTTATCGCGGCGACAGCCAGGCCGATTGCGGCGTAAAACCGGTGGGTCAACCGCATTTCAAGGTCTTTCATGTCGCAGCGGGTGTCTGCACGGAGTTCCCCGATGTCGGTCTTGACCTCCGTTCGTAGTTCGGCGAACTCCGTTCGGAATTCCCCGATGTCGGTCTTGACCTCCGTTCGCAGCTCGGCGAACTCCGTTCGGAGTTCCGCGATGTCGGTCTTGACCTCCGATCGCAGTTCGGCGAACTCTGTTCGTAGTTCGGCGAACTCTGTTCGGAGTTCCGCGATGTCGGATTTTACCTCCGTTCGGAATTCCGCGAAATCGCTCTTGACCTCCGTGCGGAATTTCGCGAAATCGGTCTTCGTGGCCAGTTCGTCCCTCGGAGGGACGGCTAGCGCAGCGGCGGTCGCCAGTTCGTCCGAAACACCGGCGCTTCTGAAGGCATCGTAGACTTCCTTGACCATCGCGCTCATGCGAACTTACCTCCAATGCAACAACTCAATGCAACAACTCGCCTGAACCAGGATGAAGCATACCAGACTGCCACTGCCGGGCTGTAAGAGATAACGCTTATCGACGTAAGACATTGCCCGTTTGGAGGTTAGGAGGATTCGTAACCCGCGGCGTCCTCTCCGGCGCTATTCATCCTGAGAGCAGTCTGCGGCCGATTACAGATTTCCAAACCGGGCGCCGACCTCGAAGCCGAACTGCCGCGGCAGCCCGTAGGAGGCCATGGTCCACAGGGCGGCGACAGCCAGGTTGCCCGTGCGGTAGCGCTCGTCGGCCAGGTTGCGCCCGAAAACGCGGAAGTAATAGGCGCCGTCCTTGGTGGTGAACGTCGAGCTCCAGTTCAGGATGTTGCGGCTGTTCGACATCGCGTCGAATTCCGGGCCGAGGTCCGAATAGGTGAACACCGAGTCGTCGACGAACGACCAGTTCAGGGTGTGGGTGAGGTCGCCCAGGCTGCCCGCCGGGTGGTCCAGGGTCGCCATCAGGTAGGCGGTCCATTCCGGTGAGCGGTTGACGGGGCGGCCGCTGAAGTCTACGTCGATGGTCCCGTCGAAATCCGTGTCGGCCTCGTAGGCGGCGAACTCCGCGTCCTGCCAACTGAAGTTGCCGCTGAACGTCAGGTACTCGTTGGCCACCCAGCTTCCCTCGAACTCGATGCCCTTGACGTCGAGTTTTGCGGCGTTGAAGAACAGGGTCTCCTGAAACGAACCGCCGCCGGGCAGGGCGAAGGTGGCGTTCAACTGACGCTGGGCATCGTCGTAACGCACATCGAAATAGACGACGTTCATGCGCACCCGGTTGTTGAACAGGTCTGTCTTCAGGCCGACCTCGATGCTGTCGGCGAATTCCGGGTCGATGGGCTTGAGCTGCAGGGGGTTGCCGAACGGGAACGGCAGCCCGGCGGTGAAGGTGCCGGTCTGGTCGTTGAACGCGCCGGACTTGACGCTGCGCGAATAGGTTGCCCAGGCAAATGCGTTGTCGCTTACGAGGTAGCCGACCGTTGCCCGGAAACTCGGTTCGGTCCAGGACTCCTGCTCCCGGGCTACGTTGATCGGAAAGCGGTCGAAGTCCGAAGCGTCCAGCGGTTCGTCCAGGGACGCGAACAGGCCTTCGTTGGCCGAATCGGTGCCGTCCAGATATTGATAGAGAATCTGGGGCCGGCCGGTCCATTTCTTTTTCTCATAGGTAACGCGGACACCGGCGCCGAGTTCCAGTTTGTCCGTTACCTGATAAGTGGCATCCGCGAATCCCGCCAGCGCCTTGGCGTTCTGTTCGTTGCAGAGTACGGAGGCGTTGTCGTTGAAGGTGCCCGATGCCAGGGCCGGATAGCCGAGGCCGGTGAGGTTGTCGTTCAGGGGCGTCGCCGTTGGGCCGAAGAAGTCCACCAGGCCGAGAATCTGGGTGACGCAGAAGTTGTTGTCGTCCTTCTGGTAAAAGCCGCCGGCCACAAAGTTCAGGGGGCCGTCGAAGCTGGAGTCGATGCGTATCTCCTGCTGAAACGTTTCCCGGTCGTCGTCGCGCGTGGCGTCGAACAGCGAGGCGCGGGTATGACCGACATAGGTACTGGGCAGGCGGGATTTCTGCTCGCGGTAACCTGTGACCGAGTGCAGCGTCAGAACATCGTTCAGGTCCCAGTCCAGGTGGCCGTAGACGCCGTCCACGTCCACCTGGTGGCCGTCGGCGATGCTGAAGAAGTCGTTGCGCTCGGAAATGCCGGCGAGGTCGATCGGGTCGCCATCGAACATGCCCGGGAAGCCCAGGAAGGCGGTGAACACCGAGCTGGGCGCGTTTTCCGCGACAATGGGCGGAGAATCCATGTTGTCGCGGATCATCTCGTAGGTGAGCCTGGCCTCGATGTCGTCGCGGGGTGCCCACAGGAGCTTGACGCGCCCGGAGAACACGTCATCTCCGCCGATGCTGCGGCCGTCGCCGTTGAAGGTCTGCGGCACGAACTCACCGGTACCGAACAGGGCCGCCGGGTCGAAGCTGGTGGCCATGGAGCCGTTCCTGTAGTAGCCGTCGCTCTTCTGATAGATGCCCGCCGCCCGAAGCGCCACGGTTTCGCCGCCGAGATTCAGGGCGAACCTGGTGTCGATGCTGTCGTATTCCGCATAGGCGGCAGAGACTTCCAGGCTGCCTTCGTTGAGTTCCGGCTTCTTGGTCCGGACGTTGATGACGCCGGCGGTGGTGTTCTTGCCGAAGAGCGTCCCCTGCGGGCCGCGCAGCACCTCGATGGAGGCGATGTCGAAGGGCTCGAACATCTGGGTCTGGGTGGACATCATCACGAAGTCGTCCACCGAGACGCCCACCGGCGACTCCACATAGAGGATGATGCCGTCCTTGCCGACGCCGCGAAGGCTTGGATTGAAGGAGTTGAACGCCGGCGCGTTGCCGGTGACCAGGTTGGGGACGGCGGCGGTCATGTCGCCGATGTCGCGCATCAGCATCCTGTCGAGGTCTTCGTCGTCCAGGGCCGTCACTGAAATGGGCGTGACCTGGATGTCCGTCTCGCCGCGGCGGGTTGCGGTGACCAGCACCTCCTCGAGCTGCGGCTGGCCGAGCGCGGGCAGCGGCGCCAGCGGCAGGAGGCCCAGGGCGGCAATGCCCGTAAGCGGCAGTCTCAGTATCTTTGCCAGGATGCAATGCGGGGCCGGGGCGTGCGTCCTGCCGGCCGTACAGCCCGCGACCGGTGCTCGGCCATGGGTTCGGTTGAAGTTGACAGGTCTTACTGTATGCATGGCATTCCCCTTTGGACGACCCGGTCGGTCCCGGTTGCTCGATTCGTCTGCTTGAATTGCCGGAAACGGCGGAGAGTCCTCAACGGGGCCCGATTACCCTTCCAGCGCTGAATTGCGGGTGCGTTCGCTCGCCGCAGGGTCGCAAGTTAACACAGAACCCGGAAAAATTAGAACTGGTATCAATGACGTTCCGGGTCACATCCGGTTATCCTTGGGTCGCATGATTGAACGAATTCCATTTGGCCAGACGGGCCACCTGAGTTCACGGGCCCTGTTCGGCGCCGCGGCGCTCGGCAGCATGCGCCAGGAGAAGGCCGACGCCATCCTGGAACTGCTGCTCGAATTCGGCGTCAACCACATCGACACCGCGGCGGCGTATGGCGACTCGGAACTGCGCATCGCGCCCTGGATGAAGGCGCACCGCGAGAATTTCTTTCTTGCCACGAAGACCAGGGAGCGGGACGGACCGGGAGCGCGGGAAAGCCTTGAGCGTTCCCTCGAACGGCTCGGTGTGGATCAGGTCGACCTGATTCAGCTGCACAACCTGGTCGATGCGCACGAACAGGAAACCGCGCTCGGGCCGGAGGGAGCGGTCGAAGCGCTCGCCGCCGCCCGCGACGAAGGCCTGGTGCGTTTCATCGGCGTGACAGGCCATGGCACCTTCGCACCCGCCAGGCACCTTGAAAGCCTCCGGCGATTTCCCTTCGATTCGGTGCTCGCGCCCCTGAACTTCACCATGCTCGCCCAGCCGGAATACGCCAATGACTTCGAGGAACTCTACAGTACCTGCCGAGAGCGTGGCGTGGCCTTCCAGATCATCAAGAGCATCGCCCGCCGCCGCTGGACGGAGGCGGACGATGAGCCGAGATTCAGTTGGTACCGGCCGATTCGCGATGCGGGCGCCCTCAGGCGGGCCGTCCACTTCGTGCTGTCCCGCCCGGGGCTGTTCCTGAACACTTCCAGCGACGCCACGCTGCTGCGCCCGACATTGCAAGCCGCGGCGGAAGCAGCCGTCGCTCCAGACGAGAGGGCGATGCTAAGCGATTCCGAGGCGCTCGGTATCGAGCCGCTGTTCGTGCGGGGGACTTCCGACGAAGTCTGATGCCCTCCGGGGAGACGAAAAAGCACATCTCAGACGGGCGCGATTCAGCTACTGAGTAAATTTACTCAATTGAGTAAACCAGCCCCTTTCTGCGAACTTCACAGGCCGCGACGCCCATCGCCTGAGTCAGTCATCCTGAAACTGCTCGGCGGTATAGTCCCGGGTCAGCAGTTCGAGCAGGTGGCCGTTCAAGTCCCGAAAATACACACCGCGCCCGCCGTTCCAGTGGTTGATCTCGCCGTCGTCCGGCGTGAATGGGCCGCTCCCGTAAGCCAGGCCCTGTTCCTTCACCCGGGCGAAAATCTCGTCGAATTCCGTCTCGCTGACCTTGAAGGCGTAGTGCTGGCGTTCGAAGCTCTCCCGCGTGATGAAATCCAGGGTCAGGGCCTGGTTCTCGATGCGCACCGGTGCGAAGTGCCCGAGCGGGCCTGCGTATTCAAAGCCGAACAGAGACTGGTAGAACCGGGCGGATTCTTCGTTGTCGTGAGCGGCAACGATGGTGTGATTGAGTTCGACGCTCATGGTTCAGTCTCCTCGCTTGAAGCGAGTATCGATGCATGGGACGAATTATAGGGGAGTCGGCCGAAGGCCGGGAAATCCGCCCTCATACCGTATTCAGCGGGTAGAGCGGTTCTTCGCCGGCCAGTACCCGTATGACATCCTCGGCACACCGGGCGAACAGGTCGTTCTTGGCGCCTTCCGAATACCAGGCGGCGTGCGGCGTTACGATCACGTTCGGCTCGTGCAACAGCGGATGGTCGGCGGGCGGCGGTTCCGTGTGCAAGACATCGAGGGCCGCCCCGGCGATCCGGCCTTCCCGTATCGCCGCCAGCAGGGCGTCTTCGTCGACCACGCCTCCCCGCGCCGTGTTGATGATGCGGGCCGACGGTTTCATGCGGGACAACGCCCGCGCGTCGATCAGGTGCCGTGTCTCCGGCGCCAACGGCAGGTGTAGCGAGATATAGTCGGACCGCCGGATCACGTCGTCGAAGCCGGCCGCCTCGATGCCCTGTTCGGCGATGCGCTCATCCGCAATCGCCGGGTCGTGGGCCAGCACCCTCATTCCCAACCCCCTTGCCTTGGCGGCGGTCTCCCGCCCGATGCGTCCGAATCCAAGCACGCCCAGCACCTGGTCCTGCAGGCGATCGATGCTGCCCATGGCAGACCGGGTCCATTTCCCCGCGCGGCTCGCCGCCAGAAGCGAATCCAGGTTGCGCGCCATTGCCAGCATCATGGTGATGGCATGGGTCGACACTTCATGCACCCCGTAGTCCGGGCAGTAGGTGACGCGAACGCCCCGGGCAGCGGCCGCCTCCAGGTCGACGTTCTCGTATCCCACGCCCAGGCGGGTGACCACCCTGCAGTTCGGAGCCCGGCCGAGAAGGTCCGCATCCACTGGTTGCAGGCCGACGACAAGCGCCGAGCAGCGGGCAAGGTCCGGCGCCGCCTCCACGGCGTCGAAATCCTGGTGACCGACAACCTCGTGCCCGGTTGCCTGCAGCAGGTCAAACCCGGGCCCCAATATGCGAGGGTTGTCGAAGCCCAGCACCACACAGTGGCGCGTCGAATTCACAGCCATTTGAACTACCTTGTGTCCTGTCCCGGGGTACGCAATTTCCTCATTTGCCGTCTCGTCGTCGGTGGAATCCGGAGGAACTGCGCGGATCGCCCGATACGCTACGCCAATAGCGACGGTCTTGAAAGGATCGAGGGCCGAATGTTCGCCGTTGGGTCCCGCGCGTTATCATGCGCGGCCGAATCGAATGCGGTGAGCAGTGATGGATCTGACAGGCAAGCGGGTGATCGTAACCGGCGCGGCCGGTGTGCTGGGCCAGGCAGTGGCGGCCCGGTGTGTTGCACTGGGCGCCACCGTGGCATTGCTCGACATCGTCGAGGGCTTTTCGTCAACGCTGGGCGATACCCGCTGCGTCGACCTGGCCGATACCGGTGCGGTGGAACGCTGCATTGCCGGAATCGGTGATTTCGACGCGGTGTGCAACATCGCCGGCGGTTTCGACATGGGGCCCGGCGTGCACGAGATCGACGATGCGCACTGGGACGCCATGTTCGACATCAACGTCACCACGCTCAGAAACATGCTGCGGGCCACGCTGCCGCGGCTGGTGGAGCGCGGCCGGGGCAGCGTGGTCAACGTGGGCGCCCTGGGGGCGCTGTCGGGCCAGGCGGCCATGGGTGCCTACACGGCGGCCAAGTCGGTGGTCATGCGCCTGACGGAAGCGGCGGCCCAGGAGGTGCGGCGCAAGGGCGTGAACGTCAACGCCGTGCTGCCCAGCCTGATCGACACGCCGCGCAACCGGGCGGACATGCCGAACGCCAACCACGCAAACTGGGTGTCGCCGGAGAACCTGGCGAACGTGATCTGCTTCCTGGCTTCGGATGCGGCGGTGGAGGTGCACGGCGCGCTGATTCCCGTCAGCGGCCGGGTCTAGCCGGACCTGGTCGAGAGCGGGCTCTGCCGGCAGCGACAGCCTGCATTCGGGCGATGTTGAACGATTCCCAGATCGCGCAGGCCGCCCGGTCGCTGCACGAGGCGGAGCGCGAGCGCCGCCAGGTCCGGTCCGTCTCCCTGCAGTTTCCCGACATGGTTGTCGCCGACTCCTACGCGATTCAGGATGCATGGATGGCCATGAAGTTGGCCGAGGGCCGCACCGTTTGCGGCCGCAAGATCGGCCTGACCTCCCGGGTCATGCAACAGGCCATGCGCATCGATGAACCGGACTACGGAACACTGCTCGACGACATGTTCTTCGACGATGGCGCGGAGATCGATGCGGCCCGGTTCACCGACCCGCGACTCGAGGTCGAACTGGCGTTCGTGCTGAAACGTCCGCTCGCCGGACGGGTTTCCCTTTTTGACGTGCTCGATGCCACGGACTACGTGGTGCCGGCCATCGAGATCATCGCTGCAAGGAGCTTCCGAGTCGATCCGGAAACGGGTCGGCCGCGGGGCGTGCTCGACACCATCGCCGACAACGCCGCCAGCGCCGGTGTGGTGACCGGCGGGCGGCGGGTAAAGCCGGCCGAGGTCGACCTGCGCTGGGTGGCGGCGCTGCTCTACAGGAACGGTGTCATCGAGGAAAGCGGCGTGGCCGCGGCGGTACTCGGCCACCCGGCCAACGGCATCGCCTGGCTCGCGTGCAAGTTCGCCGCCCACGGGGTTGCGCTGGAAGCCGGCCAGACGATTCTGGCGGGCTCGTTCACGAGGCCTGTCGCCATCGAGGCGGGCGATGAGTTCAACGTCGACTACGGGGAACTCGGTACGGTTTCCTGCCGTTTCGTCTGAACGTCAGAGTTCCGCCAGGTACTTCTCCGCATCGAGGGCGGCCATGCAGCCGAACCCCGCCGAGGTGACCGCCTGGCGGTAGATGTGGTCGGCCACGTCGCCCGCGGCGAACACCCCCGGGACGCTGGTGGCCGTCGCGTTGCCGTCGCTGCCGCTGACCACCCTGATGTAACCGTCGGCCATGTCAAGCTGGCCCTCGAAAATGCCTGTGTTCGGGGTATGGCCGATGGCGATGAACACGCCGGCCAGGTCGATGGACCGTTCCCCGGCGGCGCCGGTGGACGCGATGCGGATGCCCGTGACCCCGGTTTCGTCGCCGAGCACTTCGCTCAAGGTGTGGTTCCAAACGGGTTTGATGTTCTCTCTGGCGAACAGGCGGTCCTGCAGGATCTTCTCGGCCCGCATCTCGTCACGCCTGTGCACCAGGTGGACCTTCTCGGCTATGTTCGCAAGGTAGAGCGCTTCTTCGGCCGCCGTATTGCCGCCGCCGATGACCGCCACTTTCTTTCCGCGATAGAAGAACCCGTCACAGGTCGCGCAGGCACTCACGCCGCGGCCGAGAAAGCGTTCTTCCGAGGGGAGCCCGAGATACTTCGCGGAAGCGCCGGTGGCGATAATCATGGCATCGCACGTATAGGTGTCGTTGTCGCCTTCCAGCCGCAACGGGCGCACCGCCAGATCGGCGGTGTGAATGTGGTCGTGGACGACGACGGTGTCGAATCGCTCGATGTGTTCCGCCATCTGCGTCATCAGCTCCGGACCCTGCAGTTCGGCGTGACCTCCCGGCCAGTTCTCGACATCGGTGGTTGTCGTGAGCTGGCCGCCGACCTCGACGCCGGTGATCAGCGCGGGCTTCAGGTTGGCCCGGGCGGCATACAGAACGGCGGTGTAGCCGGCGGGGCCGGAGCCCAGGACGATGAGTTGATGATGGCTCGCCACGATGACCGCTTTGGAAAAAACGGGCGCTAATTTAACCGATGGCGGCGCCGGCGGGTACCTGCTAACGTCTATGGCCCCTGTTCGCGGATCAGGTTGTCGAATGAGTCACGTTTTCACCCCGTCACCTCGTTCCCGTGGGGCCGGGGCAACGCCGCCACAGGCCCCGTGCGGCACGCTGAAATACAAGGAATTAACCGGACAGGACACTAGATCATGGCAGAACTCATGGAAGCGGTTCGGCTGCTCGACCGGGGTGACTGGGAAGCGGCCCATGTCATCGCGCAGGCGGACTCGTCGGCGAACGGCAGTTGGGCGCACGGAATCGTGCACCTCATGGAGGGCGATCTCTCGAATGCCAGGTACTGGTACCGCCGTGCCGGGCGGCGCTTGCCGGCCGATGTGCGTATCCCGGAGGAAATCGATGCCCTCAGGGGCGCGCTGACCGGCTGACCGTACGCCGGCCCGTTTCGGATCAGGAACTGCAGGAAAGCATCGAGCAGCCGGGACGGTGCCTGGCCCACTCGGGGCGTTTTGCGGCCAGGTCGTCCTGGCCGGGCTGTTCTTCGTAGGGGCGCCGAAGCACCTGCAACAGCTCGTTCACCATGGAGAAGTCGCCGGCATCGGCCTTGTCGATCGCCAGTTGGGCCAGGTAGTTGCGCAGCACGTATTTCGGATTGACGGCATTCATGGCCGACCGCCTGGCATCGCGGTCGGGATTGTCCCGGCGAGCGCGTGCGATGTAACTGTGCAGCCAGGCAAGAATTTGCGCCCGTTTGTCGCCGGCGACCTGGGTGGGCTGGTACCAGGCATCGGCAATCCGTTCCATCGCGGCTTCGTCGCTGCCATCGATATCGACATCGGCCAGACATCGGAAAAAAATTGTCATGTCCGTCTCGGTCAGCCGCAGTATTTCCTCGAGCCTGGTGCAGAGCGGCTGGTCCACCGAGGGTTCGAATGCTGTCAGCCCGAGCTTTCGAGCCATCATGGCCTGGTGGCCCGCCTGGTAGTGGGTGGCGAAATCGCGCAGGGCCTCCTCCAGAGGCTCCGCCTGACCGACGATTGGGTAGATCGCATTGGCGAGCTGCAGCAGGTTCCATTGGGCGACCGCCGGCTGGTGCCCGAACCGGTAGCGGCGGGTGGCGGCGTCCGTCGTGTTCGGCGTCCAGTCGGGATCGTAGTCTTCCAGCCAGCCGTATGGGCCATAGTCGATGGTCAGGCCCAGTATCGACATGTTGTCGGTGTTCATGACACCGTGCACGAAGCCCACCCGCATCCACTGAACGACCATTTCCACGGTGAGGCGGCAAACCTCCCTGAACAAATCGACGTAGCGCTCGGGCCCCGGCGGTCGCTGTGCCACGTCTGGAAAGTCCGACTCGATCGTGAAGTCGGTGAACCGGCGCAGCAGCTCGGTCTCGCCACGGGCGGCGAGCATCTGGAAATGGCCGAAGCGGGTAAAGGAGGGAGCGACCCTGCAGACCACGGCGCCCGGTTCCGGGGCCGGATGCCCGTCGTAGAGAATGTCGCGCATCACCTCATCGCCCGTGAGCGCCAGGCTCAGTGCGCGGGTGGTCGGCACGCCCAGGTGATGCATCGCCTCGCTGCACAGGAACTCGCGCACCGACGAGCGCAGCACCGCCAGCCCGTCCGCGGTGCGGGAATAGGGCGTCAGGCCCGCGCCCTTGAGCTGCAGCGTCCAGTGCTCGCCGCGGCCGTTGACCGCCTCGCCAAGATTGATGGCGCGCCCGTCGCCGAGCTGCCCCGCCCAGTTGCCGAACTGGTGCCCGCCGTAACAGGTGGCGTGCGGGTCCATGCCGGGCAGGATCCGATTGCCGGCGAAGACCTGCAGGAATTCGTTCGACGTGCACTCCCCGGGCCGCAACCCGACCAGTTCGGCAACCTCCCGGGCGTATGCGACGAGGCGTGGATCCGGCGCGACCCTTGGGGTCACGCGGGAGTAGCAGGCGTTGCCGACCTGCCGGACAGCGTTGACCGTCAGTGGATCCGCAGGCAGGGCGTCGACGAAGCGATTGTCGAAACGCAGGGATTCCAGGGCGGATCGGGGAGCTTGCAAGGTACGGCCGCCGTCTTTGCCGGGTCTTGCGCAAGTATGGAGAGAGACGGCTCGGAAGGCCATTCCGCTTCGCGCCTGATTCGCAATGCCTGGCCCCGGCTGGCGCGGATGGCACGGCACGCCGCGGGACGGGTCGCGGAGCTTTCTGAAGTGCCGTGAAGGCTGAACTGCGCAAAAGTAATACGATTTTTTAACATTTCTATTGAAACTGTATCACTTTGTGGTAGGTTAGCCGCGACACCACGAAAGGAGCCGACATTGGCCGAGGCCCAGGATCTGGAAGCGCGATTCCAGGCGCGAATCGACAACGAAGAGCGTATCGAGCCCAAGGACTGGATGCCCGATGCCTACCGCAAGACCCTCATCCGGCAGATCTCCCAGCACGCGCACTCCGAAGTGATCGGCATGCAGCCGGAGGGGACGTGGATCACCCGGGCGCCGTCGCTCAAGCGCAAGACCATTCTGCTCTCGAAGGTTCAGGACGAGGGCGGGCACGGCCTCTATCTTTACAGCGCCGCTGAAACCCTGGGCGCAAGCCGGGAGGAGATGATCGCGGCACTGCACGGGGAACGGGCGAAATACTCCTCCATCTTCAACTACCCGGCGCTCACCTGGGCCGATATCGGCGCCATCGGCTGGCTGGTGGACAGCGCCGCAATCATCAACCAGATTCCGCTGCAGCGCTGTTCCTACGGCCCCTACGCGCGCGCCATGGTGCGCATCTGCAAGGAGGAGAGTTTTCACCAGCGCCAGGGGTACGACATCATGGTCAGCCTCGCCACCGGAACGCCGGAACAGAAAGCCATGGCCCAGGATGCGCTGAACCGCTGGTGGTGGCCGAGCGTCCAGATGTTCGGGCCCCCGGACGACGCGTCCACGCACTCCGCCCGCTCGATGGCCTGGAAGATCAAGCGCTACTCCAACGACGAGCTGCGCCAGAAATTCATCGACCAGGCGGTGGAGCAGGCGAAGATACTCGGCCTCGAGGTCCCCGACCCGGATCTGGAATGGGACGAGGCATCGGGCCACTACCGCACCGGCGCCATCGACTGGGACGAGTTCAACCGGGTGGTGGCGGGGGACGGCCCTTGCAACCGCGAGCGGCTGGAAACCCACCGGCGCGTCCACGAGGACGGCGCCTGGGTGCGCGAAGCCGTCGCCGCCTACGCGGAAAAACAGGCGGCCCGCCAGGCTCAACAGGTTGCGCGGGAGGCGAATGCGGGCGAGGCCGAGCAGTCGCGCCGCGTTTCCCGCGGCCGGGAACTGTGAGGGCCCGCCGTGGCTGACACGATGCCGCTCTACGAGGTGTTCGTGCGCGCCAGGCGCGGGCTCGAACACCGTCATGCCGGCAGCCTGCGCGCCCAGGATGCGGAAATGGCGTTGCAGTACGCGCGCGAGATCTATACCCGCCGCCGCGAGGGCGTAAGCCTTTGGGTCGTGCGCTCCGGCGATATCGTCGCCTCCCAGGAAGAGGACGCCCCCGCGTTCTTCGACCCGGCCGACGACAAGCCGTACCGCCAGGCCACCTGGTACAAGCTGCCTGAAGGGGTGAAAAACCTGTGAGCCTGCTCGATGCGGTGGTGGGGCTTGCGGACGACGCCCTGGTGCTCGGGCATCGCCTGTCGGAATGGTGCGGCAGGGCGCCGTTTCTGGAGGAAGACCTGGCCATCGCCAATACCGCGCTCGATCTCCTGGGAAGGGCGCGAACGCTTTACGGCTATGCGGAAACGCTGGGCGGGCGCAACGAGGACGAATACGCCTTTCTGCGCGATGCCCCGGAATTCCGGAACCTCTTGATCTACGAACTGCCCGGCGACGATTTTGCCGCGGCCTGCGCCCGCCAGTTCCTGGTGGACGTTTTCGACGACCTTTACCTCACGGAACTTGCCGCAAGTCGGGACGAAACGCTCGCGGAACTCGGAGCGAAGTGCGCCAAGGAGTCCACCTGGCACCGGCGCCACTCGGGCGAGTGGCTCAATCGCCTCGGCGACGGCACGGCGGAGAGCCACGAGCGCATGCAAAGGGCGCTGGAGGGAGTGTGGGGATACCACCTGGAACTGTTCGAAACCGGCCCCGGGGAAACGCGCCTTGTGGCGAGCGGCGTGTTGCCGGACCGGGGCGCCCTGGAGCGGCGTTGGTCGGCCGCGGTGCACGAAGCCATCCGCTCCGCCACCCTTGATGTGCCCTCGAACGGGCGCCGCGTCGCGGGCGGCCGTGCGGGCGAGCACACCGAACACCTCGGCATCATGCTGGCCGAAATGCAGCAACTGCCGCGCGCCTGTCCCGGGGCGAACTGGTAGCCCGCCGCTGCGCGCGCATGAGGTTTCACGGTCTCGAAGTTTCCCGGGTGGTTCCGGAAACCGCCAATGCCGTGCGCGTCACCCTCGACGTTCCCGAGCGGCTGGCCCCCGAGTTCGCCTTCAAGCCCGGGCAGTACCTGACCTTCGAGCGCGATATCGACGGGGAGCGGGTGCGGCGTTCCTATTCCATCTGCAGCATTCCCGGCGAACCCCTGGAAGTGGGCATCAAGCTGCAGCCCGGCGGGCGCTTCAGCACGTACGCCAACCGGCTCATGAAGGCGGGCGACCGGCTCGACGTGGCGACGCCGGAGGGCCGGTTCGTGGCGGCCAACGGCGGACGCAGCGGCGTCAGTTACTTCTGCATCGCGGCCGGCAGCGGCATCACCCCGGTGCTGTCGATCGCCCGGTCCGTCCTGAAGCGCAATCCAACCAGCCGGGTCACGCTCCTGTACGGCAACAAGACCACGGCCTCGATGATGTTCCGCCACGATCTGCTGGCGCTGAAAAACCGCTATCTCGAGCGGTTCCACCTGATCCCGGTGTTCAGCGAGGAACTGCAGGACAACGAGCTGTTCAACGGGCGCATCGACAATGCCAAGGGCGCGGAATTCATCAAGCGCCTGCTGCCCCTCGACAGTTTCGACGAGTTCTATCTGTGCGGGCCCGAATCCATGGTCGCCGAGGTCTCCCGGGGGTTGCGCGGCAGCGGTATCGACATGCACCACATCTACTACGAACTGTTCTCCGCTTCCGCGGCGGATGCGGCTGAACGGGTGCGCAGGCACAAGGAACGGGCCCGCCTGTACGGCGGCGATGCGGCCAGGGTTTCGGTACGGTTGCAGGCCAAGCGCTACTTCTTCGACCTGGAGTACACGGGCGAGAACCTGCTCGACCGCGCCGCCGCCGTGGGCCTGGACGTTCCCTATTCCTGCAAGGACGGGGTGTGCGCCACCTGCAAGGCCCGGGTGCTCGAAGGCCGCGTGGAGATGGATGTCAATCACGCCCTGTCGGCGCGGGAAGTCGCCGAGGGGTTCATTCTCACCTGCCAGAGCCATCCGGTGACCGAGAAGGTCGCCCTGGACTTCGACGTATGAGCCTGGAGCGGTTCGCGCGGGCGCTGGTAGCGAAGCCGGTGAGGGCACGCTCGCTGCTCGTCACGTTTTTCGGCGATGTCCTTTCCGTGCAATCAACACCGGTGTGGCTGGGCAGCCTGATCGGCGTGATGGGCAGCCTGGGCTTGAGGGAGCACCTGGTACGCACCGCCTGCAACCGCCTGGCCCGGGAAGGCTGGTTGCAGTCGCACCGCCGGGGCCGGCGCAGCTACTATCATTTCAGCGGCTACGGCGCGCGCCAGTACCGCCGCGCCGCCTACCGGATCTACGCGCCGCGGAAACCGGCGTGGGACGGCTACTGGACGGTCATGCTGACCCGGGGCCTCGATGCGCCGCGCCGGGCTGAACTGGAACGCCAGCTCGGCTGGCTCGGCTTCGGCCGGGCCGGGCCGGATACGCTGGTGCGGGCCGGGTTCGGCGAAGACCACCGGGCGGTCACCGCGGAACTCGGTGTGGAAGTGCCCGTATTCCGCGCCGAGAGCGGAGCCCTGGGCAAGGCCGAAACGGACCTCTGCCGCCAGGCCTGGGCGGTTGATACACTGACTGCGGACTACCGCACGTTCCTCGGCCGTTACGCTCTCCTGGCCCATGAACCGGTGCCGGAACCCGGGACATCCTTTCAACTGCGGCTCATGCTTATTCACGACTATCGCCGCATCGTTCTCACCGACCCGGAGTTGCCGACCGACCTGCTGCCCGGAGACTGGCCGGGCACCAGGGCCCGGGAACTGGCGGCGGAACTGTATCACCGCTGGCTCCCCGCTTCCGATGAGTGGCTTGCCGACCGGCTCGAACTGGAGGAAGGCGCCTGGCCGGCGATGTCGCCTGCCGCTCGCGGACGTTTTCGTGACGCAACCTGGACACGCCGCCTGGTCGCACTGGCGTAGGTGTGGCTCAGGCGGGGTCGGCGATCTTCAATAGCTGCTTGCCCCGGTTCTGCCCCGTGAACAGGCGCGTCAGCGTTTGGGGAATGTTCTCGAACCCTTCCTGCACATCGACCTGGTAAACCAGTTCGCCGCTCTGGACCCAGCCCATCAGTTCCTGGGCGGCCGCGGCGAACCGGTCCATGTAGTCGATGACGATGAAGCCTTCCATGCGGGCGCGCATGACCACGATGTTCATCAGGTTGGCCGGACCCGGCACCGGCGCCGTGGCGTTGTAGGCGGAGATGCCGCCGCACATCACCACCCTGGCGCGCATGTTGATGTGATTGAGTGCGGCTTCCAGGATGCCGCCGCCCACATTGTCGAAGAAGATATCCACCCGGTCCGGACACAACTCGGCGATGCGGGCGTCCACATCCTCGCTCTTGTAGTCGATGGCGTCGTCGAAGCGCGCTTCCTCCGTCAGCCAGGCGCACTTTTCCGGGCCGCCGGCGATACCGATCACCCGGCACCCCTTGATGCGGGCAATCTGCCCGGCCACGGAACCGGTGGCGCCCGCGGCGCCCGAAACCAGCACGGTTTCACCGCTTTGCGGCTTGCCTAGGTCGAGCAGGCCCCAGTAGGCGGTCTGGCCGGTGGTGCCGAGCACGGAGAGGATCATGGCCGGGTCGATACCGGGAGGCAGCTTTGACAGGCTCAGCATTCCGGCCGAAGGGTTGGCGACAAGGAAGTCCTGCCAGCCACCCAGGGTCTGCACCAGTTCTCCGGTCTCGAAATCGGGATGGTTGGATGCGAAAACCTGCCCGACGGCCCCTGCACGCATGGGCTCGCCGATCCTGACAGGCGGCATGTAGCTCTCCCGGTCTTCCATCCAGCCGCGCTGGGTGGGATCGAAGGACAGGTACAGGTTGCGCACCAGCACCTCGCCGTCCCCGGGTTCGGGAACGGGCACCTCCCGGTATTCGAAGTTGTCCGCGCTGACCATGCCGAACGGGCGCCTGGCCAGAATCCACTGGCGATTGATGTTCATGGGGGGTTCCCGGCATTTGGCAAGCGGCAAATATAGCGTATCCCGGCGCGCCGGGGCGAGGACGCGAAAGGAACAGACGACCGCTGGGAGAGAGCAGGTGTGCGGTGCGGGTATCCGGCACCTTTAAAGCACCCCTGCGCCCTCGAATTCCACGAAAACGCGTCCGCTTGGCGTGCCGGATACCCGTACCGCATACCTGCTCTCGGCGCCCGATCGAAGCAATCTTTTGGTAAGCTTGTTCCAAAAATAATATTTAATTCAATCGCTTGAGAAATTGTTCCGTGCAAGGCAATGTTTTGAAGTGGGCGCACCCGAGGAGACAGTGAGGAGAATCCGATGCAACTGAGTGACCCTGGTCTGCGAAAGGCGCAGGCGTTCATAGATGGGAAATGGGTCGATGCCGACAGCGGCGCTACGACGCCGGTCGTCAATCCGTCCAACGGTGAGACGATCGCGGAAGTTGCCCATTGCGGCGCTGCCGAGACCCGCCGCGCCATCGAGGCGGCCAGCCGCGCCTTCAGGGGCTGGCGCGAGCGCACGGCCAAGGAACGTGCCCGGGCGTTGCGCCGCTGGTTCGACCTGATGATGGCGCACCAGGAAGACCTCGCAGTCATCATGACGGCCGAGCAGGGCAAGCCGCTGGCGGAGTCCCGGGGCGAGATCGCCTACGGCGCGGCCTTCGTCGAGTGGTTCTCGGAGGAAGCGCGGCGTGTCTACGGCGACACCAGTCCGGGGCCCGCCGGCGACAAGCGCATCGTCACCATCAAGCAGCCCGTGGGCGTGGTGGCCTGCATCACGCCCTGGAACTTTCCCAACGCCATGCTCACCCGCAAGGTCGGCCCGGCCCTTGCGGCGGGCTGCACGGTCGTCTGCAAACCGGCTACCTCGACACCGCTATCGGCGCTGGCGATTGCCGAACTGGCGGTGCGGGCGGATATCCCGCCGGGGGTGGTCAACGTGCTCGTCGGCGAAACCCGCGCCATTGGCGGCGAACTCACCGGCAACCCGGTAGTGCGCAAGTTGACCTTCACCGGCTCCACGGAAGTGGGCAAGAAACTGATCGAGCAGTGCGCGGCGACGGTGAAGCGCACCTCCATGGAACTCGGCGGCAACGCACCCTTCATCGTGTTCGACGACGCGGACCTCGATGCGGCGGTACAGGGCACGCTGCTCTGCAAGTACCGGAATGCGGGCCAGACCTGCGTGTGCGCCAACCGGGTGCTGGTGCAGTCGGGCGTCTACGATGCGTTTGCGGAGAAACTCGCGGCCTCGGTAAGCGCCATGAACGTCGGCGACGGCATGGCGCCCGGCACGGTGATCGGGCCGCTGATCGACCGGGGTGCGGCCGACAGTGTGCTGGGCATGGTCGACGATGCGGTGGGGCGGGGCGCGGAGGTGCTCACCGGCGGCAAGCGGGCGGTCAACGGCGAGTGCTTCGTGGAGCCGACAGTGCTCGCGGGCGTCCGCCCTGACATGCGCGTGTTCCGCGAGGAGATATTCGGGCCGGTGGCGCCGCTCGTGAAGTTCGACACGGAGGAGCAGGCTGTCGAACTCGCCAACGACACGGAGTACGGCCTGGCGGCTTATTTTTACTCTCGGGACATCGGCCGCATCTGGCGCGTGGCCGAGCGTCTCGACTACGGCATGGTCGGCATCAACGAGGGCATCATCTCCAACGAGGCAGCGCCCTTCGGCGGCGTCAAGGAGTCGGGTATCGGCCGCGAGGGGTCCAGGTACGGCATGGACGAGTACCTGGAAATCAAGTACCTGTGCATGGGGGGAATCGAGCCGGCCTAGAGAGCCAGCAGGGCATACAGCACCAGCACCACGGTGAAGGACACGATTCCCGCCAGCACCCCCACCAGCGCGGACCGGAACATGCCGTGTACCTGGGAGCCCCGCTCGGCGTAGTAACGGATGCTCGCCCCCTGCAGGCGGCCGGCCACCAGGAAGGCGAGCAATGCCTGGCCCAGGGCGAAAACCAGGGCGAGCCAGAAGCTCGGGGGCGCCGCCCAGCTCGCAAGCAGAACCAGCGCATAGATTGCCATCCCGACCGTGATGGTTTGCCTGGCCAGCTTCACCGAGCCCAGGGTGATGTAGTTCGACATCATCATGTAGATGCCGGCGATCAGGGAGCCGAGCAGGGTGCCGATGACGATGCCGTCGATGGTATACAGGGGCCGACCGACGCGGTTGACGGGCGGCGTGCTCAAGGCCCTGCCACCCACCGGTCTTGGCGTACCGCGTTCCCGAATTGCATACATCCATCCGTGAGGCCATGTGCGGCCTATATAATCACAGATTGCGGTGGGCAGGTGGAAACGGAACGTGGAAATAGAGATCTTCTCGGATGTCGTGTGCCCATGGTGCTATATCGGCAAGAAGCGGCTTGACGCGGTGATGGACACGCCGGTGGGCGAGGGGGTGACGCTGCGCTGGCGGCCCTACCAGTTGTATCCGAACATGCCTCCGGACGGTATGGACAGGGCGCGTTACCTGGAGGCTCGTTACGGGGCGGATGCCGACCGGGGCCGGGTCCCTGAACGGATCGAGGCGGAGGCCGGTGAGGTTGGGGTGAAGCTGGATTTCTCGGCCATTGAGAAGATGCCGAACACCTTTCAGGCTCACCGGCTGCTGGATCTGGCGGCGGCGCACGGCGTGCAGCACGAACTCGCGGAAGTGCTTTTCGACTATTACTTCTGTTCCGGAAGGGACGTGGGGGATCTGGACGTGCTCGTCGAAGCGGCGGAGACGCTGGGGCTGGAGCGCGACCCGGTTCGCGACTACCTGGCGGGTACCGAGGGAGCCGATGCGGTCAGGGAGCAGTTGGAGCGGGCCGTGGACGTGGGGGTTTCGGGCGTTCCCTGTTATCTGCTCGCCGGCCGTTTTGCCTTGCCGGGTGCTCAGGCGCCGGAAGTCATGGCCCAGTTCATAACACGGGCGAAGTCGCTGGTTGCCTAGCAGCCCACATCGGCGGCGCTCTGCCCGTGTGGCGGGTTTCAGCCCAGCCGGTGGTCCATCAGGTGGGCGGGGACGCCGGTGGCCTGGCCGACGATTCGTGCGGGAACTCCCGCCACGGTGACGTGCGGCGGTACGTCCTCGAGCACCACGCTGCCGGCGCCCACCTTGGCGCCTTCGCCGACCTCGATGTTGCCGATGATCTTGCAGCCCGCAGACAGCAGCACGCCGCGGCGGATTTTGGGGTGCCGGTCCCCGGTTTCCTTGCCGGTGCCCCCCAGCGTTACGGCGTGCAATATGGATACGTCGTCTTCGATGACCGCCGTCTCCCCGGCGACGAGGCCGGTGGCGTGATCGAGCATGATGCCGGCCCCGAAACGGGCCGCGGGGTGGATGTCTACACCGAGGGTGACGCTGATCTGGTTCTGGAAGAACTGCGCCAGGGTCTTGCGGCCCTGGCCCCAGAGCCAGTGGGCGATGCGGAACGCCTGCAGGGCGTGGAAGCCCTTGTAGAATAGGAACGGCGTGGAGAGGTCTTCGCAGGCCGGGTCCCGCGTGCAGGTGGCGAGTATGTCGACTTCCGCCGCGCTCAGGATGCCCGGGTCGGAGGCGATGGCTTCACCGATGACGTCGCGGATCAGCATGGTGGGCAACATGGGGTTGTCGAGCTTGCTGGCGAGGCGGAAGCTGAGCGCTGCCCCGAAGGTCTGGTGGTTGAGGATGGTGGCGTGGAAATAGCTGCCCAGTATCGGCTCTTCGCTGGCCTTCGCCCGGGCCTCGTTGCACATCACGGGCCACAGGTCACCGGCGGCCTGGATATCGCGGAGCCCCTGGGGCCCTCCAAGGGCTTCAAGATAACGTTGTTGTTCGGCGCTCGACATGTCGATACCTTTCCGGGCAGGCCTTTCTCTCCAGAACCCCAAGACTAACATGTAACGCCCGGCGCATTGACGACGGTCGGAGGAAGGCCCGGCGTTGTGGAACCGGGAACCGGTCGTGTAGTGTGGTGCGATGGCCGAAAAACGCCAGAACACGAAGAACCGCTTTGCCGCCGTCGGGCTGATCGGGCGTCCCGGCACACAGGTCGCCGACAGTCTGCAGGCGGTGATCGACTGCCTGGCGGAACGAGGTCTTGAGATCGTCGTGGAGGATCGTACCGCCGGGATGCTCGGCAATGCCGGGCAGGCCACCGCCGACCGTCCGTCGATGGGCCGGCATTGCGACCTGGTCGTCGTCGTCGGCGGGGACGGCAGCCTGCTCGGGGTGGGGCGCGACCTTGCCCATACCGGGGTGCCGGTGCTCGGCATCAATCGCGGCGGCCTGGGTTTTCTGGCCGACATCTCGCCGGAGCGGATTCACCGGCAACTCGGGGAAGTGCTGGACGGCGAATACCGGGTGGAAGACCATTTCCTCCTCGAGGCCGGCGTTTTCCGGGGCGATGAGCGCATTGACGGTTCGCCGGCGCTGAACGATGTGGTGGTGCACCCGGGCAGCATGGCGCGGATGATGGAGTTCTCGCTGGAGGTGGACGGCGAGTTCGTCTACGACCAGCGCTCCGACGGGCTCATCGTCGCCTCGCCCACCGGCTCCACCGCCTATGCGCTGTCGGCGGGCGGGCCGATCATGCATCCGTCCCTCGATGCCATCGTCATTGTTCCCATGTTTCCGCACACTCTCACATCGCGTCCCCTGGTGGTGCGGGGCACCTCCGAGATTGCGGTTACGCTGGGTACGGTGGACAGGGCGAAGGTGAACTGCGACTCCCAGGTCGATTTCGATCTGGAAAGCGGCGATACCGTGCGCATCCGCAAGTATGCAACCCCGTTGCGGCTGCTCTACACCTACGGCCACAGCTTCTACGAGTCGTGCCGCAGCAAGCTCGACTGGGCCAGCCGCCTCGGCGGCAGGGATTGAGCGGCCGCGAGCTCGCATGGAACAATTTTCAACTCATTGATTTCAATAGATAATCTATTTGACAT
>JAPPHD010000160.1 GCA_028821125.1 Gammaproteobacteria bacterium | reverse complement strand
ATGCGGACGCTCTGCGTCCAGCATTTGGCGAGACCACCGCGCGAGGCGGGCCTCACCAAAAGGCTCAGACCGAGGCCGCCGCGACCATCTCCGTAGCGTCCGGGAACGTTGACGGTCCTGACGAAGGTGGCGGACAATATTTGGGGTCGTTTGATGGGTCTTGCGGATTTCATGTCGGTTCCATTACTCGTTCGGTTGCACTGAAAGATCGAGATGGAGTGTGCCGCGGTGACACGCCGAGGCGCAATAACTTCATGTTTATCAAAAGGTTAAAGGACTTTGGGAGTCATCCCGAGAAGCCCTGCGACCCCTGATCCGCGCCCGTCGCCGTAACGGCCGGGCACGTTGACGTTCTTGACGAAGGTGGCGGACAGCATTTTGGGTCGATTGGTCATGTTTGGGTACTCCTTTCGGCACTACAAATTTACGTTGATGCAGTGTGCCGCGATGAGACGCGAAGTACCTAAAACTTTATGTTTATCAAAGTGTTAAGAGGACCTTGTGCGACCCTCGGAACCCCTGAAAAACACCCGGTTTGCTCTCGCGCAAGAACAGAAACCCGCTGGGAGAGAGTAGGTGTGCGGTGCGGGTATCCGGCACCTTTAAAGCACCCCTGCGCCCTCGAATTCCACGACAACGCGTCCGCTTGGCGTGCCGGATACCCGTACCGCATACCTGCTCTCGGTGCCGAGTCACTGGTATTATGTCAAATAGAATATCTATTGAAATCAAGGAGTTGAACGTTGTTCCGTGCGAGAATGTCATCGAACAGAGTCCCCGCTACGGCCGCAGAGCTAGTCTTTCCTGGCCGCGATCCCCGCAACAAACGGCGTCACGGCCGTCGCATTCGGATGATCCGGACCGCGCACGCAACGGTTGGTCATGGTGCCAAGGCCCTCGATGGTGGTCACCACCTCGTCGCCGTCACGCAGGAAGAGGCCCTGGACGGCGCCGACCCCGCTCGGCGTACCGGTGAAAATCACGTCACCGGTCTGCAGCGTCATTATGTGCGACAGGTAGGACACCAGGGCCGGCACGTCGAAGATGAGGTCGCCCGTGGTGTCGTCCTGGCGCACTTCGCCGTTTACGCGGGTGGTAAGCCGCAAGGCGCCCGGGTTGTCGAGGGCGTCGGGGGAAACAACCATCGGGCCCAACGGCGAGAAGGTGTCGAAGGACTTGCCGAGGTTGAACTGCGGCGGCGTCGAGGCGAACTGCACCGCCCGGTCGGAGATGTCCTGGCCGACGCACAGTCCCGCAACATGCCGCCAGCCATCCTCGACGGCGACATCCTTGGCCGGCGCGCCGATGACGACAACCAGTTCGCCTTCGTAGTCGACGTAGTTGCTGCGCAAAACGACGTCGCCGGTGGGGCCGGTAACCGATGCCGGGTACTTCGTGAATACCATCGGCACCTCCGGGATGTCCATGTTGGCCTCTTCCGCGTGCTTGCGGTAGTTCAGGCCGATTCCGAAGCCCTGTGGCGGCCGGGGCACCGGCGCAAGCAGGTTCGCGTCCGCAAGATTGCCCGCGGGCGTCATGCCGCCCAACGCCGCGTTCAGCGCTGACAGTTGCGAAGCCGCCGCCAATGCCTGCATCGGGTCGTCGCTGACGGCCCCGCCACTGATCTCGTTCAAGTCGTAATAATGTCCATCCGAGGCCAGTGCGGCTCGGCCATCGACATTGACCAGTTTGAATCCCATTTCTTGTCTCCGGTGGTTCGACCCGTCACCCGGCATACATGCGGCTACCCGGGCGCTGCCTCTGCCGCACGCACAGCGTCACATCATCCCTGCCTATCCTGCGGTACTCAAGAGCGGGCGGGGGGATTCCGGCTCGCCGCCGTCAGCGCATCGTACCGAAACAGTCTGTCGGTAACTCGCCCGGACGCCCGCCTCGCCGCCTGGTTTCGGAGCCAGGCCTTGAAACCGCGCAGGTGGAACACTCGAGCGTTGCGGCGCGAACCGTTCTGCACAAGCGCCGTGCGCTCGCGACGCAGGACTTCGTATCGCCTGAGCGCCGCCGCCGTTCCCGTGTCGGCTCTCAGGCACTGTGCGAGCACCGCTGCATCCTCGATCGCCATTGCCGCACCCTGCGCCATGAACGGCAGGGTGGGATGGCAGGCGTCGCCCAGCAGCGTGACGGCCGATTCTCCCCACCGCGCCATCGGCGGCCGGTCGTGAAGTGCCCACTTGTAAAGCGAGCCGCGGTCCATGTTGTCAATGAGAGCCTGGATGTGTTCGTTCCAGCCCGCGAAATCGCCCTTCAGTTCGGCATGCTCGCCGCGCTCGGTCCACGACTCCACTTCCCAGCCGTCCTTTTCGACAACGCACACGCAGTTGAGCAACGTTCCCCTGCGCAAGTAGTAGCAGACAAAGTGCCTCCCCGGGCCCCACCACACCGTCGCAACGGGATGAAGCATGCCCCGCGGCAGGCGGTCTGCGGGCACCAGGGCACGCCATGCCAGGTTGCCCGTAAACGTGGGCGACTCCCGGCCGAACAGTCCGGCGCGCACCGTGGAATGAATGCCGTCCGCCCCGATCAGCGCATCGCCTTCCTCCAATCGGCCGTTCGAGGTGATGCGAACGCCGCTCGCATCCTGGGAAAAGCCATCCACCCTGGAGGCCGCGCGCAACTCGATCGCCTCGTCCTGTCGTGCCGCCTCCACCAGCAGCCCGAGCAGGTCGCCGCGATGGATGTGGTAGTACGGAGCCCCGTAGCGCTCGCGCACGTTCTCCCCGAGCGTTGATGAAGCGATCAGCCTTCCCGTATCCCAGGCCCTGAACTCGGTTCCTTGCGGCAGGAAGGAACACTTCTCCAGTGCCGGGGCCAGGCCTAGATGGTGCAGCACCCGCGAGCAGTTCGGACTCAATTGGATGCCGGCGCCGATTTCACCGAATTCAGGCGCCTGCTCGAACACGACCGCCTCGAAACCGGCCCTTGCCAGGCACAGTGCCGCCGTCAGGCCGCCGATGCCGCCCCCGGCGATCAGGATTTTTTCTCTGGCCACTTCCTGTACAACCCTGTTTCCGTGCCAGTTGCACGATCGCGCTAAACACCCGGGCCATCACACCGGCGTCGAGGACTCGGCTCTGCCGATTCCCGGGTTGCGTTGATACATGAAGCGTGCATCATTTTCGCGGACGAAAACAGACAGGAAGGTGCAAATGAAAATCGGCGCCCTCCGAAAACACCGGGACGCCGTCGGCGGCCCGGCAGGTTGACACCGCCGGGCTGCACACCAGCCCTGAATGATTGCGCGTCGAGGTCGCGAAAACGATAATCCCGGGCCGGGGGGCAGGATCGAACGGTGAACAACCGTTGGACACGTTAGCGATCAAGAAACGCATCCGCGATTTCGATCAATCGCTGGCCGAGCGGTTCTGGCAGGGCGACGATGTCGAGAGTCTCATCCACGAACGGGCCTCGTTCATGGACGAGTGCCTCACGGAAATCTGGCGGGCGGTGTTCGGAGACACGTCCAACCTGGCCCTGCTCGCGGTCGGCGGCTACGGCCGCGCCGAACTCCACCCCCATTCCGACCTCGACCTGCTCATACTGGTGCGTTCGCATCGGCACGCGGGCGATGCGGTCGCCGAATTCGTTCGCCATCTGTGGGATTTCGGGCAAACTGTCGGCCACAGCGTGAGAACCCCCAGGGAGTGCCGCTCCGCCGGCAGGGACGACCTGACCATAATCACGGCCCTCTACGACCGCCGGTACATCACGGGTTCCGAGGCGCTGACCGGCAAGCTCGACGATATCCTCACGGCAAAACCCGTCTGGAGCGGCAAGGACTACTTCCGGGCCAAGGTGGACGAACTGCATGCGCGCCACGAACGGCAGAGCGACGTGGAATACAGCCTGGAACCGAACATCAAGACATCGCCCGGCGGGCTGCGCGACCTGCAGACCCTGGGCTGGCTGAGCAAGCGCCAGTTCGGCACCGCGAACCCGCACGACCATCACCGGTTGGGGCTCATTTCCGGGCGTGACCGGGACTGGTTCGTTGAGCGGATCAAGTTCCTCTGGCGGGTCCGGTTCGGTCTGCACATCCTGGCCGGGCGGGAGGAAGACCGGCTGCTGTTCGACTACCAGCGGGACCTCGCCGCCAGGCTCGGGTACGAAGACACGGAAACGCGGCCGGGGGTCGAGCATTTCATGCACGCCTACTATCGCCGCGTGCTGGAACTGCGGCAGATCTGCGAGATCCTGCTGCAGCATTTCGAGACGATCACGTTTCTCGACGATCCCCAACCCGTTGTCGAGCCGATCAACGAACGGTTCCAGCTCCGCCGTGGTTACATCGAGGCGGTGCATGAGAACGTTTTCGCCGAGAACCCGTCCGCGCTCCTGGAAGTGTTCGTGATCATGGCCGGCCGCGACGACAACGTGGCAGTGGGTGCGCAGACCATCGGCTGGCTGCGCAACTGCCTGCGGCTGATCGACGACGATTTCCGCAACGATCCCGAAAACACGCGCCTGTTCATGGAGTTGCTCCGGGCCCCGCATACACTGGTCACCCAGTTGGGCCGCATGCGGCGGTATGGCGTACTCGGGCGCTACATCCCGGAGTTCGGCCGGGTCATCGGCCAGATGCAGCACGACCTGTTCCACATCTACACGGTCGATGCGCACACCATGATGGTGATCCGTTTCATGCAGCGGTTCACCCGCGAGGAATCCGCACGCGAGTTTCCGCTGGCCAGCCGAATCGTACGGGAGCTGCCGAAAATCGAACTGCTCTACATTGCCGGGTTCTTCCACGACATCGGCAAGGGGCGCGGCGGCGATCACTCGAACCTGGGCGCGGACGATGCCGTCTCGTTCTGCCGGCGGCACGGGCTGCCCGCCGACGAGACCGACCTGCTCGATTTCCTGGTCCGATCGCACCTGGTCATGTCCACCACCGCACAGCGCAAGGACATCAACGACCCGGAGGTGGTCGCCTCCTTCGCGAGACTGGTTCGAACGGAAGAACGGCTGAACTACCTGTACGCGCTGACCGTCGCGGACATCAACGCCACCAACCCGACACTGTGGACCGACTGGCGCTCGACGCTCCTGGGACAGCTTTACGTCGCAACCCGGAACCTGTTGCGGGAGGGGCCCGGGTTCCAGGTCTCCCGGGACGCCAAAGTGGAGCGGCGGCAGCGGCAGGCCGAAGCCACCCTGGCCGCGAAGAACATCGACCATGCCGACTACGCCGCCATCTGGAATGGGGCGGGCGAGGGCTTTTTCCTCCAGCATACGCCGGGGGAAGCGGCATGGATCACCGAGCGGTTGCTGATCGAACTGGCATCCTCGGAACACATCGTGCTGGTGACCGACGTGAAGGGCGGCGACTACGGCAAGGGTGCGACGGAGGTTTTCATCTGCATGCCGGACCGGGAGAACCTGTTCGCGGACAGCGTGATGGCGCTCGACCGGCAGCGGCTTTCCATCGTCAACGCGCGCATCGCCACGGGCGCCGATGGGCGGTGCTACGACTCCTTCTTCGTTCTCGACCACCAGGGCAAGGCCCTCTCCGACCCGGCCCTCAGGGAATCCGTGCGAGAGAAGCTGCTCGATGCGCTGACCCGGCCGGGAGCGGGTCCCGGAAGGGGCTCGCGGCGTATTCCGCGCACGCTGAAACACTTCGCCGTCCCGACCGAGGTGACACTGCAGAGCCCGGACCGGTCGGGAATCTCGCAACTGACCGTCGTCAGTTCGGACCGCCCGGGGCTGCTCGCCGAGATCGGCTCAACGTTCGTAGAACTCGACATCGAAGTTCACCAGGCGCGCATCAACACGCTCGGGGAGCGAATCGAGGACATATTCCAGATATCCGGCAAGGGAAGGCGGCCCATCGAGGGAGAGGCGACCATCGGGCGGATCCGCTCGGTGCTGACGGAGCGGCTCGACGCGATGGTGCGGGACGGAGCCCGGTAACGGGTTCGCACCGGATCCCCGCGATGCTCACCGGCAATGCCGGTAGGCTTCGTCCGGTCAGGCCCTGCTGACGTACTCGCCCGAACGGGTGTCGATCTTGAGCGTATCGCCCGTGTTGACGAACAGGGGCACCTTGATGGTTGCGCCCGTGGCGAGGGTTGCCGGCTTCGTGCCTCCCTGTGCGGTATCGCCCTTCAGGCCCGGATCGGTCTCGGTAACTTCGATCTCAACGAAGTTCGGCGGCACTACCGAGATTGGCTCATCGTTCCAGAGGGTCACCCGGCAGACATCCTGTTCGGTGATCCAGTATTGCGCGTCGCCGACGGCCGTGAGCGAGGCGGCAATCTGCTCGTAGCTGCCGTCGGTTTTCATGAAGTGGTAGAACTGGCCGTCCGAGTACAGATACTCCATGTCGAGGTCGAGCACATCGGCCGCCTGAATGGACTCCCCCGACTTGAAGGTCCGTTCCCACACCCGGCCGGTCTTGAGGTTGCGGAACTTCACGCGGTTGAACGCCTGCCCCTTGCCCGGCTTGACGAATTCGTTGACCAGGATCGTGCAGGGTTCTCCCTCGAGGAGCACCTTCAGGCCGGAGCGGAACTCATTGGTGGAATAACTGGCCATCGTCGGCAGCCGCGGCAAAGGGGCATGATACCCGGCCATGTGTCCACAACAAGGGCGGTGCCGCCCCCGCCGCGGTTGCCACTTGGCTTCCGCCAGCCGATTCGTTCAGAATCTTCGTCCGTCCGCCGCCACGGCACCCACAACCAGTGGCTGTCCCCGCAACACGGACCTGGAGAGACATGCAGGGCAGTTTCAGATTCGACTTCCTTGTCGCCGCGACCACGGCGATCCTGTCGGCGGCGGCACTGTTCCTGATCTGGGAGGGTCGCGCCGGCGAAGAGCAGGAACGGGCGACCGGAGAGATGCTGGCCGGCCTGGCCGCCCGTGCGAGCATGGATGGGTTGATCGACGAGGACCGGATCGAGCTGGGCGTTGTGGCGAACCGGCTGACAGGGGTTCCCCGGGTAGCCGGAGTTGCAATCTTCACCGTCGAGGACGAACTGCTGGCGTTGAGTGGCACCCTTGAGCACGGCACGCCGTTCGTCGAGCCGATCGTTCTCGACGACACGCTGCTCGGTTACGCCCGCATCAGCCTCGTAGCGCCGCCCGCGGCGCCGGACCCGATAAGGCTCGGCTGGACCGTGCTGGCCCTGGTTGCGATCGCGCTTCTCGTTGCCTGGTGGTCCGCCAGGTTGCGCGGCGGGTCGCACCAGCCGTCTCGGCAAACTTCAATCGACCCGGATTCCGCAACGGAAGCGGTAACCCGGTTCCTGCTGGTCGGCAATCTGCATAATCAGCTCAGCATGAGCGGTTCCGAACGCAGGCGGTCCGACGAACGGGCGCTTGCCGTCGCCCGGCAGGTCGGCGAGATATACGGCTGCCGTAGCACTCACCTGCCGGGCACGGGTCTGCTCATGACATTTGCGGCGCGGGAGGACAATGACTCCGCATTCGAGGCGGTTTGCGCCGCTTTTCTCATCGCCGAGCGCCTGGCCGGCGATGCCGCTGCCGGCAGGTACCGCTTCGGCCTGCACGTTGTTGAGCTCCAGGCGGGCGAGTCTCCTTCCGATCATCCCGCCGCGCTGGAAGACGCCGCCCTGCTCGCCGCCATGGGCAAGTCCGGCGCCATCGTCGCGAGCGAGTCGTTCTTCGCGCGCCTGGCCGAACCCGGCCGCCTCGAAGCGAGAGCATTTTCCCATCCGATGCTTGAGCAGTTGCACGCCACCAGCGAACAGAGTTGTCTCATTACGGGTCTCGTGGGAGACCACCGGGCACTACTCGAGCAACAGGCCAGCCATTTGTCCGGTGACCGCGGGTCGAACTAGTGTCGTGTCACACGTCTTTTTACGCATTCAGAGCTTGCGGTGCGCGCTAATGCGAGGCGTGGTCCGCGGCCAATATCACGCATATTGGCAAGGGCCACAACGCGGCAGTAGCGCGCACCGCAAGCTCCCGGAGGGCGCGCCCCACGGGGCCTGTGGCGGTGTTGCAACCCTTGGCAATATGCTGGATATTGCCTGCGGGCTCCGCCTTGCCACAGACCCCGTGGGGCACGCTGAATGCGTAAAAAGACGTGTGACACGACACTAGGGCCGCGCGATCCACTCGTCGATCAGCATGTGCAGGTGCCGCGGCTTGGTTTCGTTGTAGTCGGCGAACTGCACGTATTCCCTGGCCGTGGCATGCAGGCCCTCCTGCACGTAGGGCAGGTTGCGGGTGTCCTGGTTGAACACCTTCGACAGCATCCCCAGTTCCGGCGCCTCCATCCAGTCGTCGTCGGGGCCGAGCCAGCGGATCTCCCTCACCGGCTCGTACTCGCCGTTTTCAGGGATGGGAGAGAGAAACATGCACTCCATGATGCACTCGTCGGGATTCCTGCCGTTCGGCCGGAAGCGGTAGTTGATGCTGTTGAACGAGCCCCAGGGGTGGAAGTTGGGGAATACCGTGAAGAAAACCGACGAGAACTCGATGTCGGGAATCTTGTCGGCGATGGAGGGAATCACGTCCTTGAGCATCTGCCGCTGCATGTCGGAAAAGGCGACGCGAGGATGGGTCGGCTCCGAGGCGTCGTCCTTGTTGGCGCGTTCGGCGATGGCCCGTTCCAGCTCCGAGGGCGGAAGCTGCCGCCCGCCGACCCAGTTGCACAGGTGCGGGTTCACATCGCCCAGCTCGCCTTCCACCGGCTCGGCATTGGCGGTGAACAGCCCCCATTTGCCCTTCGGCGTCGTAACGCGCACCAGGCCGTCGTCGGTGGCTTCGTAGACCCAGCCGTTCAGCGGGTGGCGCAGCCGCGGCTTGCCGTCGTTGGGAAGATCGCCCCAGTCGGGCACGCCCTGGCTTTCCAGTGCGCCGCAACGTATGGCGCGGGAGTAGTTACCGAATACGTCGTACTTGGTGTCGACGTCGTGCACGCCCCCAAGCAGGATCTGCGGGTGCGTGGCGATGACGTGATAGGACTCCATGAATGCCTCGGAGGCCACTTTCCAATTGCAGCGGATGATTTTCGCCACGTGGGCGGACTTGTAGCGCCGCTCGTAGGGCAGCAGTTCGAAGTGGCTCGAGAGGTCGCCGAGGAAATCCTCCAGGGGTTCGCAGTCGGGGTCGGGGTTGATGAAGATATAGCGCCCCCAGCGGCCCGTCTTCACCTCCGGCAAAGACTGCTCGCTGTGCTTCAGGCCCGGATAGTCCCATTGGCAGGGAACCTGGCGCAGGGTGCCGTCGATATTCCAGGTCCAGCCGTGGAAGGGGCAGCGGAACTCGGTAGCGCAGCGCCCCCGGTTCTCCCGCAGCTTGCGGCCCCGGTGCAGGCAGGCGTTGTAGTAGGCCTTGAACTCGTCCTGCCCGGTGCGCACCACCAGGAACGACATGCCGGCAATGTCATACGGCACGTAGTCGCCCACATTCGGCATGTCGTCTTCGTGACAGGCCATCTGCCAGGCGCGCTTCCAGATCTTCTCGACTTCGAGGTCGAAGAATTCCTGCGAGGTGTACTGCATGACCGGCACATGGGTCGGCCCGGGCCCGATCGGGTTGTCGCGCCGGTAGGATTCCTGTATCGGGCGGGTCTCCTCGTCGAGGAGCTTGTGGTATGCCTCGTCGATGGTTCGAACCGGGATCATTGCTGGCTTGTTCACGAGTCACCTCCTCCGCCATCGAATATAGCGCGATGGCGCCGCCGTACAAAAGGGCGCATCCTAGCAGAAGGATTTGGATGCGTTTCGAGTTGCCCGGCGACCGAAACGCGTTGCAAGGAGACACGGGGAGGAAACGATGTTGACCGGAAGCTGCCTGTGCGGGGACATCGCCTTCGAAATCGAGGGAACCGTGGACATGGTGGGCCACTGCCACTGCTCCATGTGCAGGAAGTTTCACGGCAGCGCGTTCGCCACCTTCGGCACGGCGGCGCCGGAGCACTTCCGGTGGGTGCGTGGGGCTGATCGGATCAGCACCTACCAGTCATCGGCAGAGGGCTACCGGCCCTTCTGCCCCCGTTGCGGCTCCGCCGTCCCCGGTGCGGGTGAAGGCATGCCGTTCGCGCTGGTGCCTATGGGCAATGTCGCGGAAGACCCCGGCAGCCGCCCGCGCCTGCACTTCTTCACCGGTTCCATGGCGCCCTGGCACACCATCGTCGACGACCTGCCGCAACATGAAGGGTGGCCGCCTGAGTTCGGTTTGGACGCCGTTCTTGTGGATCGCCCGGCTCGGGAGCCGGCAATGCCGGGCGCCATCGGAGGAAGCTGCCTGTGCGGCGCTGTCGCGTTCGAGTTCGACGACCCGCCGGTGCGGATGTACAACTGCCACTGCTCCCGCTGCCGACTCGCCGTGAGCGCCGCCTACCAGACCGTAATGCGCGTGCGCAAGAGCGGGTTTCGTTGGCTGTCGGGTGCCGAGAACGTTACACGCTACCGATTGCCGGACACCCAGTTCAATTGCGCGTTCTGCCGGACCTGCGGAGGGCGAACCCCCTGGGACCGGGACGAGGGGCACATGGTGGTTCCCGCCGGCTGCCTCGACACCGACCCGGGTGAGAAGCCGACCGATCACATTTTCGCCGATTCGCGGGCCGCCTGGACGGTGGTGGATGAGAGCCTTGAGACGTGGCCGGAGGCTGCGAACTGGTACCAACCACCGCCTGATCTATCGTAACGCGCCAAAGCAGGCAATAACCTACAAACAATCGCGTTGATCTCTCATACCATTTCCAATACCGTAATGGCATGATCGTTACCATTGACCGAGCCGGGAGAGTTGTCGTGCCCAAACCACTGCGGGACCAGTTCAATCTGGCTGCCGGTACCGAGCTGGAAATCGAAGCGGTCGGTGACGGGTTGAGGCTACGCAAAGCAGGGTTCGAACCATCGCTGATTCGCAAACACGGGATACTCGTGCATCACGGCAGCGCGCGCGCCGCTATCGACATCGGTGAATTCATCCGCGCCGAGCGAAACGTACGCCTTCGCCACACCAAAGAAAATGCAGACTGATGCGCTCCCTGTTCGATACTTCCGTGCTGGTCACGGCGTTGGTCGATCAGATGCCAAGCCATGAAGCCGCATTCGACGCACTGCGCAGGCACGGCGGTGGGGACCACTGGGGCTGCTGCTCGACCCATGCGCTGGCCGAGTGCTACGCAACGCTGACCGCACTGCCGCTGCCATCCCGAGTCCTTCCGGAACAGGCGCGAATGCTGGTCGAAGAGAGCATCGCGGCGTGCGTTGAAGTGATTGAACTCGGTTTGGACGACTATAGGCTCGTGTTTAAACATGTCGCCCAACTCGGCTTGGCAAGCGGCGCAGTCTACGATGCCTTGCACGCACGTTGCGCACAGAAGGCGGAGGTTGACCAGATACTCACCTACAACCTGACAGATTTCGAACGTTTTCAGCTCGAAGACATCAGGGTAACGGCGCCGTAACCGCCCAAACCGTCGTGGATGTCGTGGCGAAACCGCCAGCTTTCGCCGGCAAGCCAACCGTCTTGTCCAGCACCGGACGATAGATATCTTCTACAAACTTCCGAAGCTGCTGCCGCTCGAGGGCATCGAAATCCTGGACGAACTTCCCAACGCGCTGTTCGTCTCATAGAGCAGCTTCCAGCCAAGTCACAACCGCATTAGTGTCGGTCGCTGCTGCGTCCGTTTCAGGCGCCGTTTGTTGTAGGACAAGCCGCCGGCGTTCTTCGGCCGACAGCGTGTCGCGTTCGTCCGTGAATCCTTCAGCCAGCAACCATCGTTCGAGATCGTCGATTTTACCGGTGGGGAATCGCGACACTTGCCGCCTGCGCAACGCCTCCACGAGCGCCGCGCCCTCGCCTCCCAGTTTTTGCGCAAGGTCGGTGACCCTGTCGATGAACACGCCCGACACTGCGCCACACTTCTCGAGTGTACCTCGGTCGATCGCTCGGCCCCGGCCCTGGCGCCACAAGTTCGACCAGGTGCGAATGGTGCGGCATCTTTGTACCAGCCTGTCACGCACTACCGCATCGGAAACGGCACCGGACGCCGCGCTGCTGTTCAACAGCTGCTCAAGCTGGCCCACGCTTTCGATGTGCCAGCGGCTCATCAAGCGGTAGAGTAAATCCAGGTCGTCGCGCAGCAGGTAAAACAGGTGGGTCGTCCCTTCGGGCACGCGCGGGTCAAACGGGGTTACACCTAGCCGGACGGCATAGTCTTCGGCGCTTGAATGCTTCGGTCCAGGAAGCGGCGGCGGTCGTTCGACTCGATAATTCTCAGCCGTTCGTGTCTGTTGCGCGAAACGCACCTGAGCCAAGTCCACTACCGGTGGCCGCCTACCGGTCACGTCCTGCCACAGCGCCGCGTCCTGCATTCGGGCTGTGAGATAGAAGATCTGCCGATCCTGCGCTTCGGCCAATCGCTCAAGACTGTTGGCCATTACCTTGAAGCGGTTCTCGTCGCTGGTGGTCAGCGCCTCGTCGAGAAACAGCGGCAGCGATTCACCGTCCTGTTCCCTTGCTTCCGTCCAAGCCAGCCGCAAGGAGAGCAATAGCTGCATTCGAGTACCCGAGGACAGTTCTCCCAAAGACCTCCGGCAATTCAGCCGCTTGTCGTCGGACCGGAAACCATCCTCGTCGAGCTCGAGGGTGAACGCATAGCCGGTTGCCTCGGAAAATAGCGCCCGGGCGCGCCGCAATACTTGTGGTTCATGTTGTGACTTGAACGCGGCTTCAACGTCGTCAAGCAGCAATTCGGCTGCATCGTGATGCAAGGCCTCATCGAGCTTCTCCGCAAGGGCCTCCCGTGCCCGTCTGACGCCGGCGAGTACTTTTTCAAGCCTGCTCTCAGAACCGGCTTCGTCAAGCCTGGTCTCGATTTCCGTCCGTCTTTCCACCAACGTTGTGTACTCGTCGGCCTGAACTTTCGCCACCCCCAGGAGGGCCTGCAGTTCACTCGTTCGGTCCCCATTGGCAAGTTGAACCAGTTCGGGGTGCTCCCCAAGTTGCTCACGTAGCTGCCGCTCGTATCCCCGTGCCTGGTCGACAGCGCTACGCGCATCCTGCCAGGGTTCGCGCTTCTCAATGAGCCTCGTCAGTGATTCCCGATCTCCAATTCGCAATCCGACGTCTTCGAACAAGCCTCGGATTTCGTCTTTTGCCTCACCCAACCGTTTCCGCAACGACCGTATCTCCGCGTCGCCAATCCGAATCCGGTTTCTTGCCGAAGCGGCATCGGCCAATCGTTTTCTCAGGCCGTCGAACAAAATCTGCAGCAGGTCGCCCTCCAGCCCAGCGCCGTCAGCCAACGCACTCGGTTCTTCATCGAGTCGCCACCGGTCTAGAAAGTCACTGATTCGCTTACCGACAGAGGCAATATCCCGGTCGATTTGTTCAAGCTCGGTCCGGCAGTCGTCGCGCCTTGAGCGTGCATCTTCCAATTGCACGCAGAGCCGCAAAAAACGGTTGAGCCCGGTGAGTGGCATCGAGGGGTCGAAACCCAATTCCGCGCCGAACGACTTGCGCTTTGCTTCGAGCGCATTCTCTTCGGTTGCTACTTCCTCGAGCTGAACTTGAAGTTGTTTGACGCGCCCCGCCCGTTCCCGTTGCAGCAATAACTCGTTCAGCCGGCTTTCCACTTCGCTTGAGAGGTGCTCTCGCACGGCGGAGGTGCTCCAGGTTCCTGGCGGCTCCAATCCGGATTCCTCAAATTCACGCCGGGCTCTTTCACTGACCGGTCGAGCGGCGTGCGAGTGTCTGTAAAGAAGAATCAGCGCTGCAACGGACGCGACCATCGCAGCCGCAGCACCTCCCACTGCCGCGAACGCTCGCTCCAGAAAAGCCATCAACACAGCGATGGCAGCGCCGACAAGCGCCGTCCACAGAGTGAGGCGGAATCCTCGGCTTGCAGTCAGCACTCCTCGCCCGGCACCGGACACATCCGTCAACCAAGTTCGCAGCGCGTTGACTCCGCTCTGCAGCCGTTGGATCTCCGGCTCTTCAGGAGCTTCGCCGCTCATCACGATAAGTTGTTCCAGCTCTTTGCGCCTGGCACGTGCCGCTATGAGCGGTTCGGCGATTTCTTCGCCGCGCCTAAGGCTGTCCGGGTCGAGCCTGGGGATCTGCCCAGTGCCATCGAACTCGACCACCGCGCGTTGCACTGCCGATTCCGCGTTGGCCAGTGCAGTCCGTGCGGTTGCCCGTTTCGCCAGATCCAATGACATCCGTTGCAGGCACTTCCCAATAACCTCGACTTCTTCGGTCGTTGGGCAGGAATCTTGCAATCCGGTTCGCCGATGATCCTCATTCGCTGAAGCGAGTTTTTCCTCCTCCAACCTCAAGTTGTTTCGCAGATTGACAACTTCGGCATCCAGGCCGCTCACCCGATCCACTTCATCGCCTTTCAAGCTACCCAACGCCGCAGGAAACTCGGCGAGGTTGTACTCACACTTCTTGCGCTGTTCAGCGGCTTTGCACAGTCGCATCGCGGTGTGCAACCGGCTGCACTCTTCCCTGGCTGACTCCGCCTTGCTTATCTGTTGCGCCAACCCCGGAAGCTCGGTCTCCTGCCGGCGCAGGTGTTCGTACTTGGTTTCCACTTCCGCCAGCGCTCTCCTCGCCGTACTCAAGGCTTTCTTTTCCGCCCGGCCGATGTTCCTGCTGATCCGGACACGAGGCGCGTCCAGGTCGAATCCGCCACGGAGGCTACGCTGAAGCTCCGCAGCCAACTCATCATCCGTCGTTTCGCCGGCAAGCAGGCTATCGACACTGAGGAGGCAAAGCCCGATCTGATCCGCGCCCGGTAAACTCGGGGCGGCAACTGTCTCGCCGTTGCGGGTCCAGAGTACCTGGCTACCGCTGCGACGCACGTTCCAGCGCGTCTCGTCGTGCCTGAATTCGGCCGAAAGGGAAAGCGCCGGTGGATCCCCTTTCCGAGCGCCACGCAGAACATATCCCAAAGCCCGCACCAGACTGCTCTTGCCCACCGCATTGGGGCCGGTGACAAGGTTCACCCGGTTGCCGGGCGCCTCGAAAATAAAACCCGGTTCTATCCCCGGCAACGTATCGATTCGCAGGCGGACGAGATGCATCAACCGAGTTCCGGTGTCTGTGTCAACAGTTGCTCCAACGCCCGAAATCCGGCTTCCCGCAGCCGTTCGACAGGATTGGGTTCCAAGGCACCTTCGTCGTGTAGGTCATTCCAAACTGGATCGTTCACCAGGCCCTCGAGCCTTCCCCGGGCAAGCGCGACCAGACGATCGCGTTCATGGTGTCCTTCAGGCTCTTCCAACCAGAGCAACCGCCTCGCCAGCAATCCTGGTGGGTCCGCGCGCCTGGCAAGTTCCCCGAGATCGATTTCCGGTCGCGTATCGGAAACGATAGTCTCGATGAAATAGCGACGGTTCCCTGAACCTCGATAGACGTCTTCCCGGTCTTCGGAGTCGATTTCGGCTCGGGCCGATGCACCGAAGCGAGTACGGCCGGCAAGTACAACCCGCAACCCAACTGCATTGGACGCACCCGCTGAAACGGAGACACTTTCATCAAGCCACCGTGTCTGGGTCAGTAGGCGATCCTTGGCTTCTACCGCTGATCCCAATTCACTGAGATCGACGGTCAGTGTCTCCCACCGAAGTGGTGCCAGCGGAATCTGCTCCACCCGAGCAACCCGTGCCGACTCGACTTTGATTAACCAGGGTCCATGCTGTCCCGGCTCTCCGGGGTCCAATCCGGAAACGCTACCGAGATAGCCACTCAGCGAATCCGCGGTCAGATTGTCCGGCTTGTGAATGTGACCGAGCAGCCAGCCGTCGAGTCCAGCGTGATTGAGTTCCGACGTGTTGACCGGCGCATAAGGACTAGACCCGCCATCGCGGTCGCAATGCAGCAATCCGAGATTGATGCCCGGTTTCCTGTCGAACGGCACTCCCGGCAGCGGACTTCCAGTTACCGCGCGCTGCGGAAACGACCAACCCCAGATACAGACCCTCTCGTCCTTTTCCGCAATCGAGTGCGGTTGCCATTCGCCGCCCGCCCCGAGCAGCCGAAATGACGGAATCTGATTTGCCAGGCGAGGCAGCACCTTTACGTCGTGGTTACCGGCAACGCCAATGACTTCCACGCCCTTTTCCGTCAGCCGTTCCACACCGCTGGACAGCTCCCGATAGGCTTCGAAAAAGTCGTCTTCCCGCTCCACCACGTCGCCTGCGAGCAGGACCGCGCGCACGCCGCACTCCAGAGCCTTGTCAACGGACCGTCGCCAGGCTTCCGCCGGGCCGAACTCCTTGGCACGTTCCGCCAGTTCGGACGGCAGACGGGACGGCGTACGCCCCAGGTGTATGTCGCCAACGGCGAGGATTTTCAATGCGGGAATCCGAATACGGCGTCATGCGAACGAATCGAGATTTTACCCCTTGGGGCCGGACCAACAACATCGGCTCGTTGCGTGATACAAGCTGCCCTTCGCAACAGTTGTTATCTACCGCGGATGCGGTCGTTCCGAATGGGCACCCGCCCATCCGTGTCGAAAGCGAATGGAACCGACAGGTTGTCTGGATCCCAAATATCGACATGGGTTTGAACCTGCAGATGAAGGTGCGGCAATGTCGTGTTGCCCGAGTTGCCGATGCGGGCCAGTTCATCCCCGACCCGGACGGGGTCTCCCTCTCGCACGCGAACAGACCCGTGTTGCAGGTGAGCGAGCAGCACGAACAGGCCGTTGTCGAGTTCGATGACGATCTGGTTCCCCGCCGCATCCGCCGATTCGTCCACCGTTCCGGCGCCATCGGCATCCTCCATGTCATCTCGCGTGAAGGCGATCCGGCCATCGGCCGGAGACAGCAGCGGCTGGTCCCACCCGTAAAGCGCTGCATTTCCCTCCGTCTCCCCGGAGCTGTCGAATATGTAGCCGTCCACCAGCCGAACGAGATCGACGGCGAAGTGCTGGTTGTATGCCGAAAGGTGGTGATTCTGCAGCGGGCTCGGACCTCCCTGAACCACAAGCCATTCACCGTTGAAAGGCGGCGCTATCTGCATCGAGGCTTCGTCACGCTGGAACGAACGGCCCAGATCGAAGAGCAGCAGTGTCGCGGCAACGACCATCACGAAAGCGACCGGCCGGTTTGAACCTGGCGGGGCGACGAATGTAGCTGCGACCCGGAGCACGCCGATTCCACCCACTGCGGCCATGATCGGCAGCAAATCCGTTGACCGGGGAAACACCCAGAGGCACGCGACAGTGGCGATTGTCCAGAAACCCGCCCGACCCAGGGTGTCAGCGATCTCTGCACGATTGCGGTTCAGCCAGGACGCGCGCCGCAGCCCCGACCGCAATCGGCCTTTCCACGCCAGTCCGCCCCGGCCCAGAATCACCCACAGCAGGCCGGCGACCAGAACCACCGCCAGCGCCTGGTGGCTGTACAACCCCACATATCGAAGGGAAAACAGCAGAACAAGCGAGACAGTCGTCAGCCCGGCGGTCGCGAACTTCCAGGCTCGACCCTGCGTCGTCGTCATCTAGTGTCCTGAGCCATCAGCCAACACCAGATCCCGACCCAGCACCATGTTGCGCAACTTGCCGTAGGCCACATCCCGCGCGAGGTATTTCATGCCGCAGTCGGGTGCCACGATCATCCGCTCCGCGGGAATCACCTCGAGTGCCGCTCGAATGCGGCCCGCCACATCGTGCGGCGATTCGACGCTGGTATCCCGCAAATCAAGTACGCCGACATGCACGGTCTTGTCCGGCAACAAGGACAGCAGGTCCATCTTCAACTTCGGCTGCGCACACTCCAGTGAGACCTCCTCCACCGCGCACCGGTTCAACTCTTCGAGAAACGCATACCCGTCCGGCTTATCTTTCACATGCTTGCCGTAACCGAAACAGACATGCAGTGCGGTACGGCCGGTGGCGCCCTCGAGCGCCCGGTCGATGGCGGGTACGGCGTATTCCCGGGCCGCCTCCGGCCGGGCCTGAACGTACGGTTCATCCAGTTGCACGATATCCGCCCCGGCGGCGAACAGGTCCCGCACTTCCTCGTTCACCGCTTCTGCATAGGCCATAGCCAGGTCCCCATCGCTCGGGTAATACTCGTTCCGGGCTTGCTGGGTCATCGTGAACGGGCCCGGCAGCGTGACCTTCAGCAGCCTGTCGGTGTGGGCTCGGAGAAACGGAACGAATGCCGCCTCCACCGGCGCGCGGCGGCCGACCTCGCCGGTCACCCTGGGTACCGGAACCATCTTTCCGGTGCGGTCGAGGGCTTCACCGGGGTTGTCGATGTCTATCCCGTCAAGCGAGTTGGAGAACCTGTTGGAATAGCTTTCCCGGCGCATCTCGCCGTCCGTCACGATATCGGCCCCGGCGCGGTGCTGGTCTTGTAGCGCCAGTATGGTGGCGTCGTTCTTCGCTTCTTCCAGACACTCCGGCGCAACCTGCCACAGCGCGTCAAGCAGCACCCGCGGCGGCAGGCGCTCCCCCAGCCGCTGGCGGTCGATCAGCCAGCCCGGCTGGGAGTAGCTGCCCACCAGCCCAACCGGCAACTCGGGATACTTCGCGCGTCCGCCGCTCATCGCCCGGCCCGCTTCAAGCGCCCCGGGCATGCAGCCAGTCGGTCAGCATGTCCGCCACGCCGTCCCGGGCGTTTGCCGGGGTCTGCAGGTAGTGATCTCCGACGATCATTTCCAGGCGCTTGTCGTCGGAGCCCAGCGCATCGTGGATGGCCCGCGCATCGCCCGGGAACACGCCGGTATCCCCGTCGCTCTGCACCACCAGGGCTGGCAGGGCGATGCGGTTCAGATGCGGGGCGCCCCGACAGTGGGAGTCTGCCAGGCTCCACATCGAAAGCCAGGTGCGCAAGGTGTTTACCAGCCCGATACCCCGCGGCGAAAAGTTGGCTTTCTTCGGATCCCCCAGGTAACAGCGGCCCACCTCCCGGTTGGAAGGATCGATGGCGCCGTCCATCAGGCGCAGGTCCGCCCAGGTGCGATACATGTTGAACGCGCGGTCGAACAGGCCGGCATCGCGCAGCCGTTCCAGCTCGGCGTGGCACCAGGCGGTGATGCGGTGGTTGCGCGCCTTCTGAGCCGCACGGTAGCGGGCGATGAACTCGGCGGAATACGGCGGCCCGTTGCCGGTGTTGTACATGTTCAGCGACTCGTCCACGCTCACCGGGTCGGTTTCGTCCACGATGGACGGGTCGAACCAGTCGGTGAGCACTTCCGGCCGGCCCAGGTGGGAGCACAGCGAGATGTAGAAGTCCGCTTCAATGAGGTCGTGCAGTTCGTCGGGGAGGGTCAGCCCGGGAGTCGGCGTCATGGTTACGCCCTGAGCCTGGGATTGATAGGCGCCCATCAGCGACCCGCCGCCGGAGTTGCCGAGAATGACAACCCGGTCGACCCCCGCCTGCTCTTTCAGCCAGCGCACGCCGACGCCGATGTCGATGAGCGCATGCTCCAGAAGAAAAAAGCCCTCGTTGCCGCGAAAGCGCGTGTTCCAGCCGAGAAAGCCGAAGCCCCGCGCGGCCATGAACTCGCCGAGGTAGTGCTCGCTGAAATCCACGTTGTAGTGGGTGGCGATCAGTGCCGTCCGCGGTCTGGAGCGGGCCGGCGAGAAGTACAGCCCCTGACAGGGACAATAGCCCGCACCGTTGCGCGGAGCGGTCGGCGATAGCGATGAGACGAATTCTTTTTTCCAGGCTGTCATTTCCGGTTCCTCGTCATGATGCTCCCGCCGGGCGGGCATTCAAGCTGTTTCAATAGCAATGGATCGTACTTTGCGGGTCAAGGACGCATCGGCGGTTCACGGTCTTTCGCGGTCTCTTCCGCCGGTACGTCGAGCGGAACCATGCAACCACAGCCGCAGGATCATGGAAAGGATGCCAACGCTCGCACCGATGACACCCTTCAGGGTTCCACCGACCTTTGATTTGCCAAACCTTCGCCGGTAGGTGTCGACGGCGATTTCAGTCACCTTCATATTGGCCTGAATCGCCTTGATCTGCATCTCAACCGTCCAACCGTATGCGCCATCCCGCATCCGGAGGCGCTGAAGCGCGTCGGCGCGGATCGCGCGGAACGGCCCGAGATCCGTGACCCGGTGCCCCCAGAGCAGCCGGATCATCCAGCCCGCCACCAGGTTGCCGGCCCGCTGCGGCACGGACAGCGCGCCGCGTTCGCGTTTTCCGAGGGTCCTGGAACCGATCGCCAGATCGGCGCCTGCGCCGATGGCCGCGAGCAGCCGCAGGGACTGGCCGATGTCGAACGACCGGTCGCCATCGACGAAGAGGACCACATCCACGGGATGTAGCGCAACGATTGCAGCCAGGCACGCGGACCCGTAGCCCAATTTCGGTTCTGGAGCAATCCGGGCGCCGGCCTGTTGCGCGATTTGCGCGGTGGCGTCGGTCGAACCGTTGTCGCAAACCACGACGTCGTCGATGACGGGTTTTCCGTCCTCCGTGCACAGTTCCAGCAGCGCTTCGACGACGACGCCGATATTGTCTTCCTCGTTGTGCGCCGGTATCACGACGCCGACGGTCAGGTTTCCGTACATTGCGTACCGGACCCCGGGGGCTTGCCGTTCACGTCGCCCCGCATCGGCGGCCGTTGTCGAATCAGGTCCCAGGCAAGCGCCGCAAGAATCAGGCCGAACTCCAGTGGGCGGACCCATGCCGGCTGTTGATACGCCTGCAGTTCCGAATCATTCAGGTTCAGGCCCGTGACGTAGGCAAGCAGCACGGCGACCGATGCCGTCCACGCCCAAACGCTGGGCACGATCACCGCAAACGGCAGGAGCCAGAGCAGATACCAGGGATTGATCACCGGCGACACCAACAGAAACGCGCCGAAAATCCAGTCGCCCCGCGGGATGTGGGGCACTCCGTGCCTGCGAAGCCGCACCGCATGGTGTATCCAGAACACGGCAAACATCAAACCCAGCACCGCAATGGCCTCACCCCGCATCAACAGGATGTTCAGCAGGCCGTAGGCAGCGGCATTGAATTCCCATTCCCGCGCAAAAACCCACAACGACTCGAGGTCTGTTCCGCCGCCAAGCGCAAACGGCGCGTACAGGGCCGCCAACGTAACGGCGAACAGCAACCAGTGCGTGAACCGGGCGCGGAGCAGAATCAGCGGCGCCAGAAGGAGTGCGAAGACCTTGGCCCCGGCAGCAAGACCCAGGCATAGCGCGGTACTGCGCCAATGGCGCTCCCGGGCAAGAACGATTGCCGCCATCAGCAGGCAAACCCCGATACCTTCCGGATGAGCGGTGAAGGCGATCTCCTTCACGACCAGCGGGCACCACGCATAGAGCATGACGTTTCGGGCAGGCGCCAGGCGCAGCAGCAGCCCGACGGTGGCCAGGTCGATCACGATCATCATTGACTGCAGCACCAGGACGTTGGCCGGTTGCACCCAGTATCCCGCCAGGAAGAACAACTGTGTCGTCGGCCCATAGATCGTGGGCAGGTCAGGGTTGTTGATGCGATCGAGCACCGCCTGAAACGCCGCTGGGACACCGGGGTCGACAAAGAACGTTTCAGGTGCAACGCCATAGGGCGTGCCGGCCGTCGCGAACCGGTAACCGTCCCACAGGTATCGGAAGAAGTCGTCCTCGAAGAACGGCCCGCCGGCGAGGCCGCAGAGCCTGAAGACAACCGCCCAGAGAATCATCCGGCCGAGCGGGAACGGTACCTCCTTGTGGAGAAAGTAGAAGTAGAGAGCGAAAACCGGGAAGCCGGCCCAGGCTATCAGCAAATAGAACTGCACCAGGCCGGGTTCGCCGGGTTGCCGAGCCAGCACCGCCAGTAGCGCGTATCCCAGTGCACAGCAAAAGCCGGCCGCATCCACCCATCTTCGGGCGGCTAAGAGGGATGTTGTCCGGCCAGATTCACTCACGGCAATCGCATGCCCCGGATAGGGCGACGAAGGAGCAGGCAGACTCTCGAAAGTTCAATATAATTCAGTTGGCCGGTGTCCGTTCATTACAGTTTTTCCGCCTTCAGCGGGTGGGGGGCGCCAGGATGAATCCGAGCAGGAGTTCTGCGCTCGGCAAAGTGTATCCAGGCGATCCTGCGCAATCCAGGCAGAGGCGTTGTCACCGGCCACCGAAATCAGTGTCGCTGACCCGGTGCTTCCATCCCGAAGGAGATGGTTATGATCGAAGGGCGTTTCACCCCGACCGCCAGACGGCGCCGGCTATCGCACCGGCTGCTGTCGGGCTTCATTGCCGCCATGTTTCTGGCGTCGTTCGCTGCGTCCGCATCCAAGCCTGAACTGATTCCCGGCGGCTGGGACGCGAGCGTCGAGACCAACGCCTTCTCCGTCGACCATGGGGCATGGCAGCAACTGCTGGACGCGCACCTGAAGTCGCACCCTACCGGCATCAACCGCTTCGACTACGGTGGCTTGAAGGCCAGCGCGGCAGACAGGGCCACGCTGGCGGATTATCTGGCCTATCTCCAGTCTCTCGATCCGCGGACTTTTTCCCGGGCCGAGCAGAAACCGTACTGGGTCAATTTCTACAATGCGCTGACCGTGAAGGTGGTCACGGACGCCTACCCGGTAGACAGCATCAAGCATATCCACGAAAGCATACTGCCGATTCCCACGGGCCCCTGGGGCGATGTCCATGCAGAAGTCGCGGGCATGGAGCTGACCCTCGACGACATCGAACACGGCATCCTGCGCCCGATCTGGAGAGACCCGCGCATCCACTACGCGGTGAACTGCGCAAGCCTGGGCTGCCCCAACCTGGCGCCGAAGGTCTATACCGCGTCGAACATGGAGGCGCAGCTTGAGGCGGGCGCCACGGAATACATCAATCATCCCAGGGGCGTCGCCTTAGTCGATGAGGACTTTATAGTGATATAGGGCATATAAGCCTGGTTGGTGGTGGGCTTAGGCGATTAGGAGAAGAAAGTCTTAGAACACCTGGTTCAGTATGCCGAGCCGGAACTTGCCGGCCGTCTCGAGGGGTTTTCCGGCGCGGTCGAGTACGAATACGACTGGGCTCTCAATCAGCCCGATCAGTAGCGGGTGACCGGCGCGGGCGGCCTGCCGCCACGATATGGCGATACACTGGTGTGCTGTCCCATGAGTTTCTTGAGTTTCAGAGCCCGCTCGGCGGGTAGTTAAATGAACATGACGCCTACAACACCCCGCCGTGCGCTCACGAAACTGACGGCCGCGCTGCTTCTGGCAGGGGTTTTCGCCCATGCCGCGGCAGCAAAGAGCGGGCAAGCCTCGCGTGAGGACCTTTCGGGGATTTTTCTGGCCGCGCAAGACCTCCGACAACCGGTAATCGTCGACGGAATCCCGGATTTCTCACCCGCCGCCGTCGAGGGCCAGAAGGCTGAGCTCCGAACGCTGCGCGCCCGATTCGACGGCCTGGACCCGTCAGGCTGGTCGAGAGCCGAAAAGGTCGACTACCTGATCGTCCGCTCCGAGCTGGACATGCTGGACTACGGCTTCCACGTCTACCGGGCCACGTCCAGGAATCCCGCTTTCTACCTGTCGTCAGTTTCTTCCTTCGGCATGTTGAGCGGTGCGGTGCTCAGCGGGCTGGGCCGGCTCGTCCAGCAGCCGCCGCCGTTTACGCAGGTGCGGGCGGAACGCATCCTCGCCCACATGCGGAGCATTCCCGCAATCCTGGAGCAGGCGAAGCGAAACCTGACGGAGCCGACCCGTGAGATGGCGCGCTGGGCGCTGCGCGATCTGGCCGATGCCGGCGTCAGCAGCCAGGCGTTTGCCGACGGCCTGCGCCCGCACTTCCCGCCGGCGCTGGCCGGCGAACTCGATGCGGCCGCGGCGGCCATGGGCGCCGCTCTCGAGTCGTATCGGCAATGGATCGAGGACCGGCTGCCCGACATGGCCGGCGCCCGGCCCATCGGACGTGCAATGTACGACTGGATACTGCGCCGGATCTGGCTGTTGCCGTTCGATGCCGACGACATTCTCCGTCTCGGCGAGCAGGAGTTCGCGCGTTATCTTTCCTTTACATCGTTCGAGGAATCGCGTAACCGCGGCCTGCCCAAACCGGCCGGCACGAAAACGACGGCCGAGTACGCGGCGCGCACCCAAGCGGAAGCCAAGGCGATCCGCGCCTTCCTGGCCGAGAAGCGCGCGCTCGACATCCCGGCCTACGTGGGGCCGTATCGAAGAACGCAGATGCCCGCCTACATCCAGGCCTTTTCACTGTGGGCGGCCCTCAGCGGCTACCGTACACCGGGCAACGGGGTCGTGAAGTATTCCGTGCCGGAAGATCATCCCTACACCGCGACCTACTGGGAGTCGATCATGCGGGTGGACCCGAGCACGAACATTTTCCACGACGGGATACCCGGGCATCATTTTCAGGGGATCGTCTCCGGGCGCCATCCCTCCCCGATACGGTCGGGCCGCCGCGACCGCTTCAAGAGCGAGGGCTGGTCGACGTACTGGGAAGAGACGGCCATGCAGCTCGGTTACTACGACGAGCGGCCGAGGAGCCGCGAGCTGATCTACAACTTCCTGCGCCTGCGCGCCATGCGCGTGATCGTGGACGTGAAAATGGCCCTCGGCGAGATGGACGTCGACGAGGCCGTGGCGGCGCTCATGACCATTCCACTGGATGAGCGCATCGCGAGCGAGGAAGCCCTGGATTTCCTCGCCGCTCCCACCGGGGGAATCGTCTATCTCATCGGCAAGCTGCAGATCGAGCGCCTGCTCGCCGAACGGCGGCAACAGCTCGGCGACCGTTTCGGGCTCGGCCCGTTTCATGACGAACTCGTTGCGGCGGCCTGGGTGCCCCTGGAACTTACGCGGTGGGAGATGACCGGCCAGGGCGTGAACGTCAAGCGCATGCTCGCCGACAGAAGCCCGATGCCGACCTCGCCGCCGTGAAGTGTGCCGATGTCGGGGCGCGCACCGAATTGATCGTCATCGCGGCCGATACCGAAACCGTGGGAAGGACCCGCTTCGGCCTGGTCAATACACACGAACGACGGCGGGCGATGGCCAACATGCGTCAGGTCATCCGTGTCTTCTCCGCGTGTGAATGACACCCCATGGTGCGAGTGATATTGTGCGCGCCCGACAGAATCAGGGGTTTCTCATGGATTCACGAACAGGCGCGATCCGGGGTCTTGCGGCCCTCCCTCGAAGAACGGCGGCGAGAGCCGGCCGATGGATGGCGGTCGCCGCGGTGGGAGCGCTGCTGCATTCGTCGGTGCTGGCTTCCGGGTCCATCGTGGCGGGTGGCTCGATCAACCCGCGCGACGCCTACGTACAGGGCAAATCACTGACGTTCAAGAAGCTGGTGTGCGCGGGCTGCCCGATTCAGCCGGGCTCGCTCGATCGCGAACGGGCGCTGAGCCTGAAGAACAGCCTCGAGGCGCGCGACGAGGCCGACAAGCCGGGTACGGAAGACGACGTGCATATCGGTGCGCTTGAGCGCATCGAACAGGAAATGGTGCACTACTACCTGACGCGGCGCTACAAGCTCTAACCGGACCTGTTCCTGAACAGGCCCCGCTGGCGAAGCTCCACCCAAAGGGAGAACACCATGAGACTGACCACAGCGCACACCTCCGTACTCGCGCTTTTGCTGCTTGCCGCACTGCCGACGGGCGTTCATGCCGGCGGCTCCGTGTGGCTTCCCGCCCCGGGCGCGGCGTCACTGACGGTTTCCTACGTTTCGCAGGACGCGGACGACTTCTGGCACATCGTGGACGGACGGATGTCGCATACGCCGTTCGGGCCCGGGCTGGAGCAGACCAGCACGTTCTTGAGCGCCACCTACGGCCTGTCGGACGCGTGGGCGCTGGACGCCCAGGTCGGCTGGTCCGAAGCATCGAACAAGGCCGACCCCGGGCCCCATCCCAAGCTCGACGGGCGAGCCGATACGAAACTGGGTGTGACCTGGCGCTTTGTCGACGAGGTGTACGGCCAGATGCCGAGCATGGCGCTGCGATTCGGGCTGATTCTCGAGGGAGACTACGATACCGCCTACCCCACGGCGATCGGCGACGGCGCAGACGGCCTGGAACTTTCCGGGATCGTCGGCAAGGTCTTCGGCAATCGGCTCGCGCTCTCCGCCGAAGTGGGGACCAAGAACCGCAGCAGCGACATTCCAAACGAAACCTTCATGAATTTCGACGCGCACGTGATTGTCAGTTCGCACCTGGTGCTGAGCGCGCAATACCACCTGCAGAGGTCCGACGGGGACAGGGACATCCATGGCCCCGGATTCACGCGTTTCGTGCTGCCGTTCGTCGACGAGGAACTCGACCGCCTGTCTCTGGGCGGGACCCTGTCGTTCGACCGATTCGACCTGAGCGTTCGCTGGTACGACGTGACGGATGGCCGCAACGCGGCCGACTTCAACGCCGTCAGCGGGTCCTTGACCTATCACTTCGGCGGGTAGTTCATTCTTGGGCGCCGGCTAAACAACCGACCCGGCAATTCCCTCTGGCGGGAGGCTACCTGCCCGCGTCCAGATAAAACGCGTGGTCCTTGTTCAGGATCTGCTGAATCTCGATGATGTTGCCGTCCGGGTCGCGGCCGTAGGTCGCCCGGATATCGCCGCCTCCCAAATCGGGGGGCGGGATGTTGAACTTCACGCCGGCCCGGCTGAGCCGTTCGTACTCTGCGTCTATGTCGGTGACGTCGATGCAGAAATGGGTGTAGCCGTGGTTGTTGGGGGGATAGGCGGGGTCCTTGGGTTCCGGGGCCGGGGTCCGGTATTCGAAGAACTCGAGGTAGGCATTGTGCAGTTTCAGCATGGCCTGCCGGCATGACGAGCCCTCGAGCCCGACTATCCTGTCGATGATTTCGGAGCCCTTTTCCCAGCCCCCCTCGTACACCTGTTCCGCACCCAGAACATCGCGGTAGAACGCCACGATTCTGTCGAGATCGGGCGTCGAGATCGCCACATGGTGAATTCCCCGGATCACGGTGCTTCTCCTGCAGTCCGCCGCAGACGAAGCCTAAGGGGAACGGGCTCTGGAAGCCAGTTGGCCGCTAAGGGTTGCCCGTTGGGGGCACGACACTCAACAATCGGGCGCGATGTTCCCGCAACTGGCGTTGCGCCGAGGAAGACATGGACTCGGGAGTCCAGTCCAGGCCGCTGTCGAATCCGACCTCCAGGCGCTTGATCGCAGGGTGGACGATGCGCTCCCTGATCGACTCCTCGAAATAGACGAAATACAGGCAACCGGGAGAGGTCAGGCGCAGCTTCAGGCGAACGCACCAGCCCCCGCCTTCCGGCTCGACCTTCAACTCACGCACCAGTCCCATGTCGACGAGACCGATGGCGACTCCCTGTGCCCGGCTGCATGGGTCGACGACTTCATTGATCCGGTCGCTGACGTAACCGACGACCTGTTCTTCGGATTGCAGCCGTTGCTCGCCCGATTGTGGAGAGGCAGGCATCGCGCTGGTTCAGGATGCAGCCGGGGCGCCCGCCAACCGCGTGCGGTGCGCGCTCCAGGGCCGCGCCTTGCCCGCGGCGCGGCGCCGGCTCCAGTCATCGGCGCTGATTTTCCGCTCGACAGCAGGGATATCGATGCCGTGAATTCGCGCAATGTTCGCGCCCAGCATCAGGCGCTTCACTTCGGCGGTCAGTTCGGGATAGCCGTAACCGTCAACGAGGTCCCCGGGCATCTCGAAGGCCATGAATCGCTCGAGGATGGGGTCGGAATGATTCACCGCACAGCCTGTCGCATAAAGGATCCGCTCCGGGCCGCCATAGCGGAGCAGGGTTCCGATGATGTGGGCGAACCGGCGCGGGTTGCGCACCACCAGGTTCACCACGCACTCAAGGTTGGCGTAGATGTTGTCGTGCAGCATAAGCTGGATGCCCGCCTCTTCCAGGAACGCCCAGCCGGCGTGCACCACCTCGAAGGTCATGTCCGGAAAGGCCAGGGCCGCGGTCGATATGTCCTCGTAATGCACCGCCTCCACGGGCCCCGGCCCGACCGGCTGCGCCTTGTGGAAGGCCAGGTGCATCACGCCGAGTTCCCGCGCCTTCTCGAAGAAGGGGAACGCCCGCTCCGGGTCGTCGTAGAGCATCTGTACGAGCTTGTGCTTCGAGACATCGAAGAAGCCGTTGGAGGGGTAGAATTTGAAGCCCACCGCTCCCTGCTCCACCATCCGCTCCATGCTGTCGAACACCCGGCCGCGGTCTTCGTCGAAGGTATCCACGCAGCCGTATAGCAATACCCGCTCCGGGGCGATCCGCTTCAGTTCCACGCCCGTATCGAACCGGGCGACGCCGTCGCGCGAGAAAGAGGAAATCGCCACGCTGTGGTGCACGATCATGTCCACATCGCTTTCAACAAAGAAAACGTTTGCCAGGTCTTCGGCATGCCACCTGGCGGTGAACTCCTTCTCGGTGAGCATGTAGCCCGGCTCCAGCGATTCGGTGGAGAAGTGGCCGAGCTGATAGGCGAAGTGCTGCAGGCCGGCGTATCGCTCCGGGTCGCAGCTCGCTATGCGGTTCTCGTCGGAGAAGTCATAGGCGTGCGCCACCGCGTCGATCACAAAGATTCCGTCAATCATCTCGTGCCTCCTTCAACGCGCGGCCGGCTGTTCCACATGATCGGCTATGACCTTGTGGGAATGGCGGACGAGGATTTCCTGATCCTGCAGGATGAAATGGTCGATGGTGCCCGACGAGATGGCGGCCTGAATGTTCTCCAGCGTGCTCAGGTCTTCCAGCCAGGTGTCGCGCAGCGCGCACTTGGCGTACTCCTGGCTGAACAGTTCGCCGGCGTTCCCCGGCTCCGGGTAGTAGGTCTTCGTCTCCCACAGGGTCCGGTCCACTGCCAGGGGCCAGAAATGGTAGGTGAAGAACATGTCCCCGAACACGAACAGGGAAAAGTTCGGGAATACGTAGTTCGAGTCGAACATCCACAGGGGGCTGCGCTGCGGATTGACTCCCTTCGGCAAGCGCGTCTCGTACTCCTCCATCTTGATGTAGGAGCTTCCGAAGCGGTGGGCGACGCCCTGCAGCGGCGTTGGCGTGAATTCAGGGTTGCCCGGCACCGACATCATGCGGTGCAGGGGAAAGAGCTTGAACTCCAGGGCGTGTATGTAGGGGTTCTCCCTGCTCGCGTAAGCCGCGCCGCCGGAACGCTTGTGCACGAACCGCGCATGCCAGGCTTCCTGGAAGGCATCCATGGCGACCTTCCAGTTGACCTTGATCTCGGCCCGGTAGTGGTGCCGCAATGCCATGGCGTCGAACGGATAGCCCTCGAGCGCCTCGCCCCATTCGCCGATGAACGCATCGAGCGGTTGCTCCGGTTCGGGGTTCAGGTTGATGAAAACGAATCCTTCCCAGGTTCCGGCAGCAACGGGCTTCAGCCCGCACGCCGCCCTGTCCAGGCCGAAGAAGTTCTCCTCGTCGGGAACATGAGAAAGGGCGCCTTCAAGGTCATAGGCCCAGCCATGAAACCCGCAGACAAAGGTCCGGCACTGGCCCCTGGAGTCCGTGGCGACCTTGTTGCCCCTGTGGGAACAGACGTTGTGAAAGGCCCTGATGCGACCGTCCCTGCCACGAACGATCAGGATCGAGCTACCGATGACTTCGATGTTGCAGACGATGTAATCGCCCGCCGCCGGTATCTCGTCTTCCCGCGCGACGTTTAGCCACACGCGCCGGAAAATCCTTTCCCGTTCGTTCTCGTAATAGTCGGAAGAAAGGCAGGGCTCCACCGGAACGGGTCCCGTGCCCAGATCGGGATACTTCAGCGCCCATTGCCGTATGCCGGTCGAGGCACTCATGGGTCAGACCACCGGCCAGCGGGATTTGAACGGCAATCCGATCCGTTCGTTGCAGGCCTTTGCCTGGGCCGCCGCCTGGGAAAGCGCTTCCGCTTCGTCCAGGGATACGAACTCGCCGCCCTCCAGCACCATTTCCCCGTCCACGATCACCGTGTCGACGCTCTTGCCGTCCGCCGACCAGACCAGCGTGCTGACCGGATCCCACATGGGCACCCATTCCGGGCGCTGCCGGTCGAACAGGACGATGTCGGCTTTCTTGCCCGGCTCCAGCGACCCGAGCTGATCCTCCAGCCCCAGGGACCTCGCTCCGTTTACGGTCGCCATTTCCAGGGCCTGTTCGGCTGGGATCAGGTTGCCGTCCATGCGGCAGTCCTTGAACAGGGAAGCGGCGATGTGCATGGCCCGCCCCATGTCGAGAAAGTCCGAGGAGGTGGCGCCATCCATGCCCAGCGAGACGCAGATGCCTTCGCTCAGCATTTCCGGGAAACTGCCGTGGCGGGTGATGCCGTAGGCAAGCCGCAGGTAGGAAGTCAGGTCGGCGATGACCTTGACATCGTGCCTGGCGAGCGCCGCGATCTCTTCGGGGCTGGTCAGGGCCATGTGGCGCAGCCTCAGGTTGCTCCTGAGCGCACCGATGTTCTCCAGGTGCTCCACCGGCTTGCTGCCGACGGCCTCGACGCTCTGCATGACCTCGGCTTCGTCCTCGTTGCGGTGCATGCTCATGGTCGCCCCATGGTCATCGGCCATTGCCAGGGCGCCCAGAATGAGTTCGTCGGAAGCGGTGCCGATACCGAGCAGCATCGGGTGAAAGGCGACTCGCGGATGGTCCAGCGCGGCAAACTTGTCCAGGTGCCGGGCGATATCCTGCAGTGCCTGTTCGGTGTTCATCGAGAATTTGCTGTCGCCCGGCACGAGGTCCATGCACCAGCGGCCGAGCACGGCACGCATGCCGGTTTCGTCCACCGCGCGCGCCACGCTTTCCACGTCGTCGGCGCTGCCGCCCTCGGCGAAGGTGGTGGTGCCGGTGCGCAGCATCTCCAGGCAACTGAGCCTTGTGGCGTGGTACTCGTCTTCGGCGGTGAAGCCCTCGTACATCGGAAACACCCACTCGTAGATCATCGCGTAGGAGTTCACGTCGTCGGGCACGAAACACCGGTAGAGCATGCCCGTGACGTGGCTGTCGCCGTTGATGAAGCCGGGAAGCACGACCCGGTCCGTCGCGGCGATGGTTTTTCTTGGCCGGTACCTGCCGTCGAGATCGGCGCTCTTGCCTACTTCGAGTATTCGTCCGTCATCGACGGCTATGAACCCGTCGGTCACGATACGGCGGTCCGGGTCCATGGTAACCAGCGTCCCCCGGTCGATAAGAATGTCGATTTCGCGCATCTTTCCGGCCTCCTCAATCCGTTGCCTGCTCGAAAGCATGCGCCGCCCGCAACAGCGTCGCCTCTTCCCAGTGGCGGCCGATTAGTTCCATGCCGATGGGGAGGCCGTCGAACTCGCCGCAGGGAACGTTCATGGCGGGATGGCCCGTCATATTGAACGGGCAGGTGTTCGCCACCTGTTCCATGGACTTTGCGATCTTCTCGATCATCGGCGCATCCTCGGCCGGCAGCGGTTGCGCCTGCATCGGCGTGGTGGGCATGAGCAGCAGGTCGTAGTCCGCGAAAGCGGAGTCGTAACCCCGCGTCAGGCCCTGCCGGAGATTCTGGGACTTCGCGTAGTAGAGGCCCCCGTATGTTTCCTGCATGTGCTGGCCAAGCAGCAGAATGAACTTCACCCCGGGAGCCATCCGGTCAGCACGGTCGTGCATGCCCCGGGTCAACGCCTGCATCAGATCCGTCGGGTACATTCCAAGCCAACTGGAGCCCACTCCTCCGCTTGAGGCCATGACCTTGCTGACGCCTTCGAGACCGAGGCCCATGTAGACCGGCAGCCCGTCGCGGTGAAAGGGCAGGGACGCATCGACGACGCTGGCGCCCAATGACTCGAACTGTCCGGCAGCCACCCGCACCGCGTCATCGACCTCGGTGGCGGACATCCCCGGCCAGCCGAACGCCTCCTGCACGACGCCGATTCGCAGGTCGTCCACCTGCCCGGTCAGCGCCTCTGCGTAGTTGCCCACCCGGGCTCCCGCCTGCCGGCCGTCGCTGCCGTCCGGTCCGGCGATCACATCGAGCAGCAGGGCCGCATCCGCCACGGTCTTCGTCATCGGGCCCAGATGATCGATCGTGTATTCCAGGAGGGCGGCGCCGGTGTACGGCACCAGGCCGAAGGTTGGTTTCAGCCCAAAGATGCCGCACCAGGAAGCGGGCACCCGGATCGACCCCGCCTGGTCGGCGCCGATGGCCATGTCCACTTCGCCACCGGCCACCAGCGCGGCACTGCCGCTCGACGAACCGCCGGACGACCAGCCGTGCCGGTGCGGATTGTGGGTGGGCCCGGTATCGGCGGTATGGCTGCCGCCGGACAGGCAGAAGCTCTCGCAGACCGCCTTGCCGGCAATCTCGCCACCGGCGTCGAGAATGCGTTCGACGACGGTCGCGTCCGCCTCCGGTACGAATCCGTCGAGCACCGCACTGCCGTTCATCATGGGCATGCCCGCCACACAGACGTTGTCCTTGATGGCCACGCGCCTGCCGTGCAGGGGACCGGAGGGCGCTCCCTGAATCGAGCATTTCCAGTACCAGGCATTGAGCGGGTCTTCATCCGCCGACGGCCGGTGCCCGCCCGAGCGCGGGTATTTCGGCGCGGGAGGCGGTTCATCGAGTTGATCGACGCGCTGGAAGAATCCGCTGACGCCCTCCGAGAGCATGGCGAAGGTGGTCAGTTCCTCCTCGTTTACCGGCAATCCGAGGCGTTTGGCGGCAGCGCGCAACTCCTCCGCGGTGGGCGCCGTGACGGCCATCAGTCAACCGCCACCGGCAGGAAGCGTTCCGTCGGGAAACCGTCGATGACCGAGGGCTCCCCGTAGAACTCCACCGCGGGGCCGATTTCCGCCAGGGAAAGCACCATGTTCTTCAGCCGCTCCGCCTCGGGAGACAGCTCCTTCAAGGGATGCGCGTTCAGGTAACCCAGCACCTCTTCCATGCGCGGCAACAGGGCATCGTAAAACGCCTGTATATCGGCCATGGGGCTCGACGCCCGCCTGCGGCCGCGGCTCACTTCATCGGGCAAGGCCCAGCCGATGAAAGGCTCGAGGTCCTCGAACGGCTTCGGTAAATCCCTGTTCGACATGAGGCCCGCCCAGGCTCAGCCGTCCGGGACCGGCAGCCGGGGACACCGAACGATGGCGCCGGTCACTTCATCCGCCCCTTGAACGGACCCGGATCGCGTACGCTTTCCCGTTGCTCATCCGGTCAGAAGTTGTAGCCGACCTCCACCCCGTATTCGATCGGCGGCCCGAGGACTCCGAAGACCGTTCCGCCGAGTTCGGCGATCTCGAAACGGCTCTCCGTGTATTCCTCGTCCGTCAGGTTCTTGCCGTAAGCGGCCACGTACCAGACCTCATCCGGGCTGTCGTATCCGACCCGCGCGTTGATCACCGTGAATCCCTTCTGGGAGTTGATCTCGCGGTTGAACTGGTCGAAGTAGATGCGACCCTGGTGCTGTACCTCGAAACTGGCGTTGAACGTGCCGCCGTTGGCGAGCGGCTGGGCCAGGTTCAGGCTGCCCGATCCGGTGAACGGGGCAACCCGGGGCAGGTCGTTGCCGCCGAGTTCCTTGATGCCCGCAGCCGGTTCGACGGGGTCCGCTGAGAGGAAAGAATCGAATTTCATGTCGGCCACGGAGATGCCAATGTTCAGGCTCACCGTTTCGCTGAGCAGCGCCCGCAGTTCGAGTTCCGCGCCCCCGCCGGACGCCTCCCCGGCATTGTCGATAACCGAACCGATGCTGACGATGCGCTGCACCTGCATGTCGGTGTAGTCGGAATAGAACCCGGTCAGGTTCACCTCCACCCGGTTGTCGGCGAAGGTGGCATTGATGCCCGCTTCGTAGGCCATGAGGTATTCCGAGTCGAACGGCGGCGCGATGCCGGCGCCGTTGAAACCGCCGCCCTTGTAGCCCCTGGAGACGGAGGCCCAGACGAGCACGTCGTCGTTCAGGTCGTACTCCAGGGCCACGCGGCCGGTGACCGCATCGTAGTTGCCGGTGACGTCCTGGAAGGCAAGCGGGACAAACGGAACGTACCCGTGTTCGTTGGTGAAGTCCTTCTTGTCGTCGGTATAGCGCAGGCCCACCGTCAATCGCCAATCGTCGGTGAGGCTGTAGGTACCCTGGCCGAAGACGGCCCACGAGAAGGTGTCGACGTACGGTTGCGAATGCAGCACGCCGGGCGGGAAGAACGGAAAGTCGAGTTGCTGCTCCGCTTCCTCCCACCAGAAAAAGGCCCCCGAGATCAGCGTCAGGCGGTCGTTGGTGTAGTTGAGCTGAAATTCCTGCTGGAACGTCTCGGCATACATGTCGCCGTAATACGAGGCCAGTTCCACCTGGGTGTCGTCCAGGTCGTTGAGTTCGAAAACCTCGAAGTCCCGCCAGCCAGTGATCGATGTGAGCGTGACCTGCTCGCTCAGGTCCCAGTCGATGCGCAGGGTGACGGCATGCAGGGTCTTGTCGTCCACCAGGGGATAGTTCTGGTTGACTTCGTCCCACTCGTCGATCGGGCTGTAGCCGCCAAAGGCAAAGTTGGCGAGGCCCGGGGTCAACGCCTTGAACGGATCGATCACGCTGTCGGTCTGGGTGTGCTCGTACTGCAGCACGGCCGTGGCGTTCTCGCCCGTCCACTGGCCCGTGAGGCGAATCGCGTACTCGTCGGCGTCCATGACTTTCTTGCCGTCGTAGAGGTTCGTCAGGTAGCCGTCGCGCTTGTGGTAGAGGCCGGCGGCCCGGATCGCGAACTCGTCTGACATCGGAATGTTGACGGCGCCCTCGAAACGCCGCTTGTCGAACCGGCCGTACTGGCCGATCAGGTAGCCGCCGAGTTCCTCCTCGGGCTTCCTGGAAATGATGTGCAGAACGCCGCCGGTGGTGTTGCGGCCGTACAGGGTGCCCTGGGGCCCGCGCAGCACCTCCACGCGTTCGGTGTCGAAGAAGCTGACATAGGCCATACCCGGCCGGGAGAGGTAGATGTCGTCCTTGTAGGTGGCAACGCCGGGGTCGCCGCCGACGCTCTGCGCCTGGGTGGAAATGCCCCGCAGCGAGATCTGGCTGGCCGCGATCTGGCTGATGATCAGGCCGGGCACGTACAGCGGCAGGTCGGTAACGTCCTGTATGGCGCTGTCGACCAGGGCCTGCCCCTCCAGCGCGGTCAGCGAGGCGATCACGTCCTGCCTGTCTTCGTCGCGCCGCTGGGCCGTGACCAGGATTTCCTCGAGTTCCAGCGCCTGTGCGTGCGACCCGACGGACAATACTGAAAGGCCCGGCAACGCCATGACCGCCGCAACCATGCAACCCGTGCCGAACCGGAATCCGGCAAATAGACCCCTAGAACTCATCTTTTCCTCCCTTGATCCCGATTCCTCCCGGGAATCCCGATTCCCGCAGCGGAGAGATTACCAAGAATAATGACGATGGCGCCGGGATTCTCCCTACCGGCGACAGTGAGCCCAAAGCCGATCTCCACGTCGAACGTCTTTCAGGCTATCTTCGGGTGTTGCCTGCAGTGGGCGTCAATGCGGCAATCGCCTTCCGGCCGTGTTTCCGATAGACGGAGAAGTCGTTGTCCAGGGTCATGACAACTCCTTCGTCGTGGCGCTCGGCCAATCGGACAAGGCATGCGTCGGCCAGCGAGATTGGAACGTCATGGTACTTGCTCATCAGCCGGAAGACGTGGTCCGCTTCGTCTGCCAGGCGAAACGACAGGTCCAGGATGCCTCGCCGTACCAGTTCGAGTACCGCTGCCTGACCGCCGGGCAGGTTTCGGACCAGATGGCAGGCTTCGGCCAGGACGGCTTCGCAGGAAATGAATGGCGGGGAAACCTGAGCCCATTGATCCGTTGCCCACCGGTGATGCCGGTCACGGCGGTTCAACAGGGCAACGAGTGGGCCGGCATCCAGGATGGCCTGGTGTATCACCGGCCAAAGTTTCGCAGGTAGTCCGGGTTGACGGACAAGTCTTCCGGGCCGGAAAGCACGCCTGCCAGATCCGCTGCCCGGGACAGGGCGGAAGCCGGGTTTACGACCGTCTCCGCCTGCAGGTAACCCTCCAGGGCATCACGTATCACCGCAGACTTGCTTATGCCTCGTTGTCGCGCGGCCTGCTCCAGCCGGATAGCGAGAGTCTGGGGGACTTTCAGTGAAATCGTATTCATGGATGCCTCCGACCGTATTATCACATCGACAATTCAGTAATACCAAGACTCATCATGAACGTGGTGGAAGGCCTTCTCGAACCTGCCCTGCAAGGCGTCGAGACCCGCGCGGATTGCCGTGGCAAGGGGCTGCAGAAGCGCCTGCACGCCCCTCGACTGGTGCAGGACGGCGTGGCCGTGTCGTTGGCCCTCGGAAACGCGCTTCGCGGTCTGGAATCCGATGCCATGCTGGGCCACATTGGTGTGGCCCTTGATCGGGAACCCGAGCTAGCGACCTTAACCCAAGTTTACCAACGATTTTGACAAGTTCTTTTGTATCAACGGGTTACG
>JAPPHD010000018.1 GCA_028821125.1 Gammaproteobacteria bacterium | reverse complement strand
AAATCTACAACTTCAAACCGGTGGATCTGATACAAGTTCACGCCGTTGATAGCAATGCGCGTGTATTCCTCAATCATGACAAATGGCCGAAATCACACAGTTACAACAGTATCGGTGTTGTCTTCATATCATCTCGCTATCACCGAGTTGTGGCATGATTTAATCGATGGAGGGCGGCGCGCCGATGCGATTCAGCGCCTGCTGCGCGCGGTAACTCAAGGTACGCCACTAACAAAATTCCACGAGCGGGCATTGCGAGTGTGCGCGAAAGGCAATCCTGAAATACTTCCTACAATTTTGGACCTGATGCGCATCTCACTAACGTATGTAACGAACAAGAAAGGGGGAGATCAGGTGATTGACGCTTTCCGCGACGAGGTTGTTAATGCACACCGACGTAACGGGCGTACACTGACTCAACTTCATACGCAGTTGATTTCGGGCGGGGTCGACGTCGCTCAGATCCAAAAAATAATGCGGGAAGCAGAAGGCTCGTATGGTCCAACCGATGATTTCCCCGTCTTGGAACAATCCTTGCGTAATATCGTGGCAACGTCCGCGATTTCTCACGGTGTGGACGTGGATAAGTTTAATGCCATGTTCTTTGCCGGGATGCCTAACGATATCGCCGAGTTCATTCAAGCATCCTCTCGGATCGGTAGAGCGCACGCCGGCTTTAGCCTTTTGATACCCACACCGCACGCACGGCGCGATCGATATGTGGTAGAAACTCACGATGTATTTCATCGGTTTCTTGAGAGAATGATCGCGCCACCTGCAATAACTCGATGGGCGACCAGCGCACACAATCGAGTGATGACCAGCTTGTTCCAGGCGTGGTTATGTGGATGGGTTGAACAAATGCTGTTTGTTGAATGGCCTGTCAATGAGAAATTGAAAGCTCCAATCTTCAAAACCGTAAACGACGTTAATCGTGTGCTAACTAGCACAGAGTTCCCGGGAGCAGCTAGAGACTTTATGGATTTTGCCGTCCTCGCACTCGGGGTCCATGGACGCGGGGTGAAAAAACTGGGCGCTGCCCCGCATCCGGAATTTTACGAAGAAAGCATCCGAAACCTCGCCAAAGAGATAACAGACGAGTTCCGAAGTCAGAACGCCACGACGATACTGAGCGATTTCTGGGACGGAGCACCAGTTGGAACTCGACCGATGACCTCTTTGCGTGATATCGACGAAGCGGGGAAGTTTTTGCCGGCTAGAGGGTTCCGGTCTTCCCCTCGTCTCAACAGCGATGAGGAGGAATCCCTGATAGCAGAGGCACTATCTGTTGTCAGGCGTCAACGCGGACCTGTAGGCGAACTCGACAGCGAAGATGGGGAGGGATAAAACAAATGCACCGTTCACGAACCCAGATCGCTACATCTTACGCCCCCGGCTCACTGTTCACTTACGAAGGCGGCCTTGGATGCTGTGTGTCGGTCCCCGTTTCAACCCCATATGACCCTTCATCGCCTGCTGTGCCGAAACAACTATTTGAGCACCTCGAAGAGTTCGTCGAGAGTTGGTTTGAGCGGGCGAGGCGCTGCCGCGAGGCACCAAAGATTCTCCCGGAGCAATGCGTCGATGACGCTTTTCTTGACTACAAACAGCAACCGTTAGTCGACCAAGGAAAATTCGTGCTTACTCGACCGAGCAGGATTGGCTTTGTACCCGACCCTTTGGTGTTTGTCTGTTCGGATTGCGGGCGCCTATTGGAATTCGACAACATTGTCGATCTTCATCGCCACTGGCCTCAAGCGAACAAGAGGACTGACTGCCAGAAATCCAAGTCCAATCTCCACAACTGGAAGCAGATGGATGTTATCTTCGCTCATTGGTCGGGAAACTATTGCGGACTCAGTCCCTACCGCTGGGTGAAGGCGCCGGATGGCCGCGTAAATCAGATCCGACGTTGCCGGAACTGCGGTCACGAGGAATACCAACTTGTCACCAACTCCTCTCCGTTTTTTAGCGACTGGAAGTTCCAGTGCGTCAAATGCCTTACGCAAAAAGATCTCGTTCAAGCGGATCGAGAGACACTAGACCTGCTCAAACCTCGAATGGATGCAGGACATGGAAACCTCCCAAAGGAGTGGAACATGCTTCCGGTTTCGTACAGGGCTTCCTCAGTGTTCTATGTCCAGAAAGATAACTTTATTCTATTCCGGGGATCAGAGGTCACGACGCTTCTTAGTGCGGGTCGGCGCCGCGACCTACTAGCTCGTCTAATGGAGCTGTACGATTTTCCGGGCACTCCTTTGACTGACGACGAAGTCGTCCGACAACTTACGGGAAACGGGCGTGTCACCGAGGCTAACGAGTACGGTCAACTCGTTGATATCAGGGCGGCGATTCCAGAAGAGCAAAGGCCTGTTTTAGATAAGCAGCTCAATGAGAAGCGTCAACAGTATGAAGTCGAGGGATTGATTGGCGTACAACGCGACCTATCGCCCGCTCTAACGCGGCAAGCTGAAGAGAGTCAGAATTGGGCGCGTCGCTACAATCCTATTCGTCTTTCCATCGAACACGCTTCGCTTCGATCTGAAGTGATTGATCGAGAGGGGACTGATCCCGTTCTCCCGGCTATTTCAGTTCTGAATCCGGACGTTTGCGACATTGACCCTCTAGACGTGACAAAGCGCGCCTCCTACACCGACCGGGTACATTCGAGCCTTTGTCAACTGGGCATTGAAGAACTTGTAATGTTGCGCAGGCTTGACATCTGCGAGTTTAGCTTTGGTTACACTCGCGTCTCCTCTACGCCCTCAACGACCGTAAAAGAACTAGATATGCCCGTACGATTACGAGCATTCGACTACGCTGAAAAGAGGCGGAGACCGATCTACTTACTCGAACAAAAGAATGAAGGCTTTTATGTTCGGCTGAATGAGCAGCGAGTGATGGAGTGGCTCATCCAAAACAAACTGGACGCCGACTTACCGCCGCGCGGAAACATGCGGTTGGGTGGGCTCCTAATTGAGCAGTATAATGATTTTGGGCGCTTTCTCGATGACTACAAGGAACGTACCGCAGAGAGCAAGACTCAGCGTACGCTTCCAAATTATGTCTACCTTCTCCTTCACACGATGGCGCACCACTTTGCCCACGTTGTCGTCGAATATTCGGGTTTGGATCATGGTTCGATCGGCGAGTATCTCTTTCCGGCTGATGTTGCTTTCCTGGTCTACCGAAGGGGAATGACGCCTGATCTAGGCAATCTTTCTGCTATGTGGCGGAATCATAGCGATGCAATACTGGGCGATCTTCAGGGGGATCGGGCACTCAAATGCAATAGCGGCAGTCTCTGCGACCAACGCGGAGGAGCATGTCCCGCCTGCATTATGGCTCCAGAGGTCTCCTGTCTTGCCGGGAACAATCTGCTAAGCCGTGCAGCCCTAAGCAGCGGTGTCCCGCCTGGCTGGGATGTAGATAGAGCCCCGCTGGTTGGGTATTTCCGCTTGCAAGGCTCAAGGGCTATAGCGGCTGCATGAGAAAACTACAGGTGCCAGAAGAGGCGGTCGGTGATGCCACATCCTTTGCACCGTTGGGAGCTGCGGCTTTGCTAACCGATTTCGCCGATCGCGGTGGTGCGACACTACGAATCGGCTTGCTTTCGGACATCGGACGAAAAGAGAATTTGTCCCCGCAGGTGTTGGAAGAGATCTTGGCCGCTCTTTGCCGTGCGGGTCTGATAGAACCAGTCAAAGACGGTTTTACTCTGGCCGTGAGCGCTGATGACGCACTCTCTCATTCCGCAGTCCTGCGCGGCGTTGCATACGCAAATTTCCGTCATCGTGACGCCAACCAGGTGGAAATTGCGCTAAGTCCGCCGGCGCACCCTTCGCGCCTAATGGAGATACTTCCGAAAAAAGGTTTTGCTTGGGCGCGACTATATGACACAAACGACAGTCTAGTTGAATTAGCGAGCCAGGCAGAGCGGCGCCTTACTGTGGTGAGTCCATTCCTTGATGACGAGGGATTGGATTGGATCCATCGTCTCTTTTTGGCCACAGCCAACAAACCTATCGCCAGGACTATTGTCGTCCGTGGACGTGACAAAAAGGAGCTTTCGGTTTTGAAAGGTCACAGACTAAATCTGGCGTCCTGGAACGCCCGCATTTTGTCCTATGCGGTGTCTCATGAACCTTCGTTGAGAAGCCCACCCATTGAAACCTTCCATGCCAAGATTCTCCTGGCCGACTCCGACAAAGCCTACGTCGGCTCGGCCAACATGACCAAGTGGTCTCGCGACTACTCGATGGAATGTGGCGTGATGATTCGTGGGCCGTGCGTCAAGCCTGTTGCAACCCTAGTGGATGCAATCCTTGAGATAGCTCAACAATTGACGCTCTGAACGCCGCGATCGTCTCGCTTGGGAATTCAAAATGGGCGCGAAGAGTTTTAGGCGCCCAGCCCTATGCAAAGCTCTCACGGGCGATCCGGATCTTCTCTTCCACGCTCCAGGACCGACGGGTCCTGCGCTTCCTTCGTTTGCGCCCGACCGCAGCCGCTCCGTCGGCCACGGCCGACCCGCCACGGCCCTCACCCCCGGCATCCAGTTTATGGTTCCGCATTGGACAACCCTCAAATATGAAAGGGAGTCATCCAATCTCAGCAGCATCAGGAAAGGAAGGTGGGTTGGCGTACCGCTTACGAACGTCATTGAGAATGCCGAAGAGAGGAAGGACACGCTGAAATCGGCATTCGGGCTTGCGCGGAAAGCGCTAATCGTGAGCGTAATGTTGGGGTATCAGAGAAAGCGGGCGCAATACGGGACATATGAGGATGGCGTTCGGACGCAACGCAACACGTTCCAAAAGTACTACACGCAAGACGAGTTCAGGACCTATGTCGAGGCGACTCTCGAGGTGAACGCGATTCCGGTCGCCCCAGGCAGAAGAACGCGCATCCGTCTACTGATATTGCTCGTCAATCCGTTCAGCCAAGAGTCTTCTCGACGGACCCGACGGGGGGGCAGTAGAATTGAAACACGAGGCAGTACGCATTGATGGAGTTGAGCCCATAGCACACCGAGAACGAGATCAAACCGCGCCAGACGGCGTCTAATCGACGAATCCCAAGCGGAATTCAAGTAGATTTGTCTCGAAAACGATGGCGGCGCCAAATGGTGCTAGGTTGCGCGATGCCGTGGATTACGGCCGCCGCTGCGGCCCCCCGGAATCAGCATATTATCGTCTGCGTAGGGTCAAGCGGCCCCACCCGTGGACCGTCTACCAAGGCGCGTTGAGTATGGCGATTGCATAGCGAGGCGAAGTGTTTCGAGGATAGACGTGGATGACGATCGAACTACGCGAGATTTGGGATATCGAGAATCCAGAAGACTACAAGGTCCACTTCGCACGCTGGAATGGACAGGACCAGCCACTAGAGGTATGGGCGCGCAGTCCAGACGAGTGGCTAGCATGGCAGGAATACCGGCCGGGACGAGACGATTTCAATAGGCCCTTGATATTCTCACTGATGCAGTTCTACCACGAGACTGACACATGGTTGTCGGAGGCGTGTTTCGGGTGCTGGAAAGGTTTCCCGACGCATATCGAGTAAGGCTGACGGACGAAGCCAAGAGCCTGATTGGCCGCTTGAAAATCGGGACGCCATATAGAGGAAGGACCACAAGGTCGAAATTGGAGGAGCGATACGACGACTTCGTAGTTGTCGAGATTTTGAGGGAGCCATACGCCGGGACACCTTTCCCGGGGTACGCATGGATCGATCTGTCGTTCGCAGAGCTGGAGACGATCGTGGGGAATGAGCGGCCCGACTGGAAGGTGGCGCTCAAGAATATTATCGGCATATATGCGATTGCGGATACGCGGCTAGAACGAATCTACGTCGGTGCCGCGTTCGGCGAAGGAGGGGTCTGGTCACGGTGGGGCGCGTACGTGTCTTCGGGCGACGGCGGGAACGTAGAACTCGCACAGGTAATCGGGGGACAGGGGCTGGCGTATTGTCGCAACCATTTTCGATTCACATTGTTGGAATCGTTCCTCCAAAATACGCCAGATGATGTCGTCGCGGCGCGCGAGGCGCATTGGAAGCACGTGCTTCGAACGCGCGGAAGCCGGGGATTCAATAAGAACTGAGCATATCGGGAAGCTCCAGGTGAGTCGGAGAATGCAGTCAATTGATCGTCGTGTGCTCCCCCCTCCACCAGTAGTCGAGCCTATGCGCGCCGGATCCGCCCACGTTCAGGTACGCTATCTTGGTTCGATTAAACGAGTCGATGTATTGGGCCAGACGCTCAGAACGGTTACGCACTTTTTTCCGACCGGGCGGTGCTAGGAGAGTAAAGTAGAACATCATGGTGAAGAGTGCCGACTCGTGAAAGTCGAGCGAAGCCAATGGGGTGATTACCGCCGTTACTTCGGCGTGTTTGTGCAATCCCAATGCGTACGATGGAGCGATGTCGCCGCAGGCTGAAATGGTTACGAATCGGCCTGATAGTGGAGCACGCAATCCTTTTGTTTGGCAGAAATCCATGATGTCGCGCAAGTTGGTGCGTGCTTCATTCGGGGCGTATCGATCGACGGTGAGGTCACTTCCTGAACCGTGCGCAGACACATGCACGAACCTGCTCTTGGTCTGCAGTAATGCTTCCAGAAAGGCCGCCCTGTTATGTTTGGCGGATGCCAAGCCGTGGGCTTTGCGAGGCTTGCACTCCCAATCGAGCATGCCGAAGAACTCCTTGAGTATCGGCATCTCTTGACCCCGGTCGGTATCAGAGATTCCCTCGATGAGTACGATTTCTAGCGATTTCTTGCGCACTGCCATGGAAGTTCCCGGATCGTATGATGCGCGTAGCATTGGAGATGGTGACGGACCCGACCTCATGGAAATTGAAGAGTTGTCAGGGAACGTCAATTCAAGCCTTTCAGTTTCGTGGTACTAGTTGTGGTACGATAACTATAACCTACTGTTTTTAATCAAAAATGGGGCGGAGAGGGTGGGATTCGAACCCACGGATCCCGCAAGAGATCACCTGATTTCGAGTCAGGCCCGTTCGGCCAGCTCCGGCACCTCTCCGATGCGGAACGAACGCAAGAGCATAGCACGTGAAGTCCACCCCGCAGGTTCGCCGCGTACCGATTCCGCCAACATCAAGACCGCCCCGCATCCATCTCCGCCAGCAACCTCCGATGCGCCCCCGCATCCAGCCGATACGCCCTAGCCGCCAGCACCATCACCACCATAATGGCAGCCGGAGCCAGCGTCATCAGCCCGTGGATCGCCGCCAGCGATGCCGCCGTCTGTTCCGCATTCGCCACATACCCCGCCAACGCCAGCACCCCAGCTATCCCGGCACCGCCGATAGTCTTCGCGAGCTTCTGAAAGAAACTAGACATCGAGAAAATAGCTCCGTCCGCACGCACCCCGTGGCGCCACTGCGCGTAGTCCACCGTATCCGGCAACATCGCCCAGCCAAGCACGGCGATCGGCGTGCCGCCCAACGCCATCAGGCACCCCCAGAAGAAGATCAACTCGATCTCCGAATAAGGCGTGAAGTACATCCCCGCCGCAGCCACGATAGTCACCAGCGCACCGATCAGAATCCCGCCCGCCTTGCCGTACCGGCGCGCCAGCATCGGCGTGACCAGCAGCCCGAGGAACATGATCGACAACGTCACCTGGAACCAGGTCCCCACCAGGTCCGGCCGCTCCAGGTTGTACTTGAAAAAGTAGGGAGCAACGGCCTGGCGCACCGTGAACGACAGCATGCCGCCCGTGAACATCACAATCACCACGATCAGCGGCGGGTTGAACAGCACCGCCCTGGCGCTGTCGGAGAGCTTCAGCTTCTGCTCCGCCGGCGGCTGAATGCGCTCCCTGGTCATGGCGAACGTCACCCACAGCAGTGCGGTGGCCGCTATGGCATAGAGCAGCATCGACCACCGGTAACCCTCCGCTTCGCTGTCGAACCAGCCGACCAGGTCCCAGGTGATGCCCGAAACGACCAGCCCGCCGCCGAACGCGCAGGCCATGCGAATGGTCGAAAGCACCGTGCGCTCTTCGTGGTTGGAGGTGAGCGACGCGGTCAGCGCCGAGTACGGGATCGATACCACCGTGTAGGCGATGCCGAATGCCGTATAGGTAATGTAGGCCCACCACAGCTTGCCGAGGGTGTCGAGCCCCGGCACCGTGAACGTCAGTACCGCAAGAGCGGCGAGGGGCAGCGCACCGAAGAGCAGGTAGGGACGCAACCGCCCCCAGCGGCTGCGGGTACGCTCGGCGATGCCGCCCATGATCGGATCCGTCACCGCATCGACCAACCGCGCGACGCCCATTACACCTGCGGCGGCGGCGGCGCTGAGGCCGAACACGTCGGTGTAGAAATAGAGCAGGTAGGTCATCGTGGAAATGAAGTACAGGTTGATGCCGAAATCGGCGATTCCGTACCCCACGCGCTCGGAACTGGTGAGCCTTTCCGTGTCCACCGAATTCAGGTCTAGATCACGCCGTCGGCGCGCAACGACTCGATCTCGCTTCGCCCACACCCCAATTCACCCAGAATGGTATCGGAGTCGGCTCCGGGATCGGGCGCCGCCCTGTCGAACCGCTCCGCCCGCGGAAAGGCGCTCAGGTTGATCGGCGAACGAACCAGATTCACGTCGCCCAACTCCGGATGCGGCGCCGCTTTCGCCATGCCCAGGTGTTTCGCGTGTTCGTCCTCGAACGCCTGGCCGATATCGTTGATCGGCCCGCAAGGCACGCCCACGGCGTTCAGCTTGCGCACCAGTTCAGCGGTGGTGAAGCGCGCTGTCACCGCCTCGATTTCCGCATTGAGGGCCGCTTTGCGGTCAACACGGCCCCGGGGGGTCGCGTACTCCGGCCTGCGCAACAGTTCCTCGGCCCCAACCGCCTCGCAGAAACGCTTCCAAAGGCGCCCGCCGGATGCTGCGATGTTCACCAGGCCGTCCTTGCAACGAAAGGCGCCCATCGGAATGAGGTATGGATGGTCGTTGCCCTGTTGCCGGGGCACTTCGCCGTTCATCGTGTAACGCGCCGCCTGGAAGTCGAGCTTGTTCAGCATCGCCTCGAAAAGCGAGGTGTGCACCCACTGCCCCTCCCCCGTCCGTTCCCGGTGCAGGAGCGCCAGCAGAATTCCCTGGCCCAGGAACATGCCCGCCGAGGTGTCGCTGATGGCGATGCCGACGCGCCAGGGCCCGCTGTCCGGCGGGCCGGTGATCGACATGAGCCCGCTCATGCCCTGCACGATCTGATCCACGCCGGCGCGGCTGCTGTAGGGGCCGCTCTGGCCGAACCCGGAAATGCTGGCGTAGATAACGGCGCGATTGACCGCCTTGACGGATTCGTAGTCGACCCCCAGCCGGTGCTTCACATCGGCCTTGAAATTCTCCACCACCACGTCGGCGCCTTCGGCCAGCCGCATGAACAGCGCGTGGCCCCGCGGATGCTTCAGGTCGAGGGTGAGGCTGCGCTTGTTGCGGTGCAGGTTCTGCTCATCCGGGCCGTGCCGGTCGCCGCCAATGCTGTTGCCCCGGCGTGCCGCGGCCGGAACCTCGATCTTGATGACGTCCGCACCCCAGTCGGCCAGCAGGCGCACCGCCGACGGCCCTGCCCTGGCGTGGGTAAGATCGAGTACCCGGATGTGCTCCAGCGGTCCCACTCGAGGCTCCTTGAGGGTAAGGGCACCGCTTGTACCACAGCGGGGAAACCCTCACAAACGGGGTCGCGCGGGCATTACCGCAAACGTCCGCAACGCGCGAGGAAGGCCGCCGCCGCAGGTTCCAGACCACCCCCACGCGCCCCACTCGCGGTGGGCTGAAGTTTCGGTAGCCGAACAGCGGCGGCACGACGGTGCGTTGCCGCTGCGTGTGGGTGTCCACGACCATTCCGTGTGGGTGTCCACGACCACGACCATTCCATGTGGGTGTCCACGACCATTTTGTGTGGGTGTCCACGACCATTCGACCATTCCTTTTGTGTGGGTGTCCACGACCATTCCACACGCCCCACTCGCGGCGGGCCGAAGTTCCGGTAGTCGAACAGCGGCGGCACGACGGTGCGTTGCCGCTGCGTGTGGATGTCCGGACAGTACGAAGACTCGCGCTGCTCCGCCCGGAGCTTTAACATGCGCCGCTTCCAACCCCGTGCCTCCTTGCCGGGGGCTTCGAAGTTTGAGAGAGGCATCGTGAAAAAAGCAGCCATCATCCTCATCGCCATCGCGGTCGTCGTCGTTGCCGGCGGCGTTCTGTACATCGCCGGCCTCCCCGAACCGAAGGCACCCCCGGTGCGGGACAACACCACCCTCAGGAACACCGAAGGCGGCGAGGTGGTCGGATTCATCGACGACTTCGGCGCCCGCGCCTGGATGGGCGTACCCTTCGCCGCGCCGCCGGTCGGCGAGTTGCGCTGGCGCGCTCCGCAGCCGCCGGCCCGGTCTGCCGCGGTTACCGAGACCCTGGCCGCGGGTCCCATGTGCCCCCAGTTCGCGAGCATTCTCAGCGGCGACGGTCTTGACAGCGAACCGAGTGTTGCCGGCAACGAGGATTGCCTGTACCTCAACATCTGGTCGCCGCCGAACGCGCGCGACCTGCCCGTGATGGTCTGGATCCACGGCGGCGGCAATACCATCGGCCATGCAGGCAGCTTCATCGGCGCCCGGCTCGCCACGGCGCACGACCTGGTGGTGGTCACCACCAACTACCGCCTCGGCGTCTTCGGCTGGTTCAACCACCCCGCGCTGCAAACCGGCGACCCCGCCGACGACTCGGGCAACTACGGCACGCTCGACCTGGTGCGGGCCCTGGAATGGACCCGGGACAACATCGCCGCATTCGGCGGCGACCCCGGACGCGTCACCGTATTCGGAGAATCCGCGGGTGCCTACAACACCCTCGCGATGATGGCCTCCCCATTGGCCGCGGGGCTTTTTCACCGCGCCGTCGTGCAGAGCGGCGGGTTCGAGTCGACCGATCCCGTCCGGGGCCGCAACCACAGCGACGACGGGGGGCACGACTTCAGCGCCCCGGAAATCGTCGACCGCCTGCTTGTCGCCGACGGCAGCGCCGCAAACGCCCGCGGCGCACGGGAACACCAGCAGGCCTGGGACAGCGCCGAAGCACGGGATTACCTCTACGGCAAGTCGCCCGGGGAGATATTCGCCGCACTCGACGGCGGCGCCTTCGGCATGATCGACCTGCCCGACAGTTTCGGCGACGGCCACGTGCTGCCGAACCTGCCCACCGACGAGATCTTCTCGAGCGCCGGCAACCACAACCAGGTTCCCGTCGTCCTCGGCGTCAACCGGGACGAGCCGACGCTTTTCATGACCAGGGACCCGAGGTACGTGGATAACATCCTCGGCATCTTCTATTCCCTGAAGGACGAACAGACCTACCGCTCCCTGGCGCACTACGGCGGGCGGGCCTGGAAAGTCAGGGGGGTCGATGAGCTTGCCCGGGCCATGACCGCATCCGGAAACCGGCACGTGTACGCCTACCGGTTCGACTGGGACGAGGAGCCGAGCATCATGGGCTACGACCTGAGCGTTGCGCTGGGCGCGGCCCACGCCCTCGAGATCGGTTTCGTGTTCGGCGAGTTCAACGGTCTCGGTCTCGGCTACGTGTACCCCGACGACGAGAACCAGTGGCGGCTGTCAAACAGCATGATGTCCTACTGGGCCGAGTTCGCCTACACGGGCGACCCGGGCAGCGGCCGCGGCGCCACCGAGACGCCCTGGCTCGCCTGGGGGCAGAACGGCCAGACCCAGATTATTCTCGATACGCCCGACGACGGCGGCATCCGCATGGACGACGAGTCGCTGACCTACGAGACGTTGAAGGCGGAGTTGATCGCCGATGCGGACTTCGGCGACAAGTTCGTGCACTGCGCCACTTACGTGCGCACCTTCCGGGATACGGGCCTGTTCGACGGCGCCGAGTACGAGGCGCTCGGCTGCAGCGCCTGGCCGCCCGAGAGCATCTCCCGGTTCTGAACGGCGCCGGCCCGGCCGGGCCTGCCTATCGCCGCGCCTGGCTCATCACCGGCCTGCAAAGCAGCGCGCCGACGAATATGCAGGCGGCGGCAAACCAGCCGTTCGCCGCGAAGCCACCCGACGCATCGCTGATGAAGCCACCGGCAAAGGGCGCGACCGCGCCGGCGATCATGATGAAGGCCGGATGGGATGCCGCAAGCCCGCCGGACGGATCGAATCGCGCCAACACACCCAGCATGATCGGCATTACCGCGGTGGGCAGGGCCGCGAACACGGGGGTGGCGATGAAGAATGCCGGCACCGTGCCCACATTGGACAGCGACACGCCGGTAACCAGCAAAATCGCGACGATGACGGCGATGGGCAGCCCCGGCGCCATGCGGCTGCCCACCCAACCGGCCAACAGCGGGCAGGCGATGCCGACCAGCGCACCGGCCATCAGGACATAGCCGATCGTCTCCGCATCAAGGGGAATCTCGCGCCCGACCCTCACCAGGAAGAGCGCCAGCGTTCCGTGGCCGAAGAACATGACGCCGAGGCCCACCAGTGCGAGCCAGCCAACCCCCTTCGACGGTGATCCCGCAGCCGTATCGGCAGGCGGCAGCGGTTTCGGCACCGGTGTGCCCCGAATGAATGCGAGCGCAAGCAGGGAACAGAGAATGTACACGGCATACAGCCCATCCAGCTCATTCCAATCCAGAAAAGAAGGCGACACCTCATTCGCCAGCAGGTGCGCGTGCAGCGCCCGGGGCAACACGAAAGCAAGGGTCAGGCCCATGACGCCCACCAGGGAATTGATGACGCCGAACGTCAGTTCCGGAGTGGCTGACCGGGCGGCGGTAGCCATCACGGTAGACAGTACCGCGCCCAGCGCAAAACCGGCCGGCGCGCGCAGCGCCAGCAGTTCCCAAACAGAATTCGTGAACAGCGACAAAAAGTTGAATCCGGCGATGGCCAGCGCACCCAGCAGGTACACACGGTGCGCGTTCAGCCGCGTAGCCAGCCTGCCGAGCAGCAGGTTGCCGGCGGCGATGCCGCTCAATTCCGTGGATGCGACCAGCCCCGCCTGGAAGTTTGTGGCCGAAAACGACAGAACGACCGCATCGACATTGAAAGCCATTCCGAGGGATGCGGCGAAGGCCAGCAGCAGCACCGCCGTGAGCGACACCAACTGCGCTGTCGTGAAGTGGATACGACCTTCCATGAACTCCGCTCCTCAAAGTACCCGCCGCAGCCCGACCGGATTCGGCCTTCCCGCCGCCCCGCCAGGCGGAGATTCGCAATGACCCGGCGTCGGCGCCGCGACGCCAACAACATGGAAACCGGATCATCGGCCCGCCGGGCGACGCGGCATCATGGTGCTCTGCCAACCGCCAGTCAAACCGGCTCGGCATGCCTTTCCGGACCCCGTCGGGCGCAATGGAACCCTCAGCCGGCGAGCGCGAGCGACTCCCCCCTTTTGAGCAACCGCGTTGCGGCCCTCGCCGATATGCTCGATATTGGCGGCGGACCGCGCCTGGCATCAGTGCGCACCGCGAATTCTGAAACCATAGGAACATGGGACAGGAAACCAACGCTCCCACAATCCCCGGCGGCGAGACGCCATCCGCCGACCCGGCAGCCTTCCTGCGTGCGGCCCAGGCCGCCATCGACGGCAAGACCAAGCCGCCCGGCTCCCTGGGCAGGCTGGAAACGCTGGCCCTGCAGATCGCCCGGGTACAGCAGACCCTGGAGCCCACCGCCGAACGCTGCCGGCTTACCGTATTCGCTGCCGACCATGGCATCGCGCAAGCCGGCGTTTCCGCCTTTCCCCAGGAAGTGACCCGGCAGATGCTGCAGAACTTCCTGGCCGGAGGCGCCGCCGCCAACGTCATGGCCAGAACGCTCGGCGTGGAATTCGCCCTGGTCGACGCCGGCGTCAAGGGGCCGGCCCTCGAAGGGCCCGGCCTTGCTTCCGTGCGCATCGGCAACGGTACAAACAGCTCGGCCGAACGGGCGGCCATGTCCGCGGCCCAATGCCACCGCGCGTTGCGGGAGGGCCGACTCATCGGCGGCGAGCCGGGCCATGAAGCGGCCAGCTTCGGCGAGATGGGCATCGGCAACACCTCTTCGGCAAGCCTCGTGGCGGCCAAGCTGCTCGGCCTGCCGGTGGGCAGCCTTGTGGGGCGCGGCACGGGCCTCGACGACAACGGCCTTGCCAGGAAGCGGCGCATCCTTGAAGCCGCCGCGGGCCGAACGCCGGGAGAACTCGAACCGGAGGCGGCCCTGGCCGAATACGGCGGCTTCGAGACCGTCATGCTGGCCGGCGCCGTCATGGGCGCCGCCGAAGCGGGCAAGCTGGTGCTGGTGGACGGCTTCATCGCAACGGTGTCCGCCCTGGCGGCACTGCGAATGATGCCCAGCCTGAAGCGCCACCTGGTGTTCGCCCATCGCTCGGCGGAATCCGGCCATGCCGTGGTGCTTGAGGCGATGGGCGCCGAGCCCCTGCTCGACCTGGGCCTGAGGCTCGGCGAAGGCACCGGCGCCCTGCTCGCCTGGCCGCTGGTGCAGGCGGCGGCCGCGATACTGCGCGACATGTCGAGCTTCCGTTCCGCCGGGGTCAGCGGCAAGTCATGAAACGGGCCGGACGAGCAGCCGACGGAGCGGGGACAGACTGGAAAGGCCGCGGCAAATGAGGCGCGTGGCCCGCAACGAACTGCAGGCGTTCGCCCTCGCCCTGCAATTTCTCACCCGGCTGCCGGGCCCGGCCGACGACGCTTTCAGCCCGGAACGCCTCGCTGCCTCCGTGCGCTACTACCCCCTCGTCGGCGCTCTTATCGGCGGTCTCTGTGCCGCGGTGTTCTGGCCGGCGAATCTCGTCCTGCCCGCTGCCGTCGCGGTGATACTGGCAGTAGCGGTGGGACTGGCGATTACGGGCGCCTTGCACGAAGACGGGCTGGCTGACACATTTGACGGGATCGGCATTGCCGCGGGCCGGCGGGGCAGCCCGGGCACCGGAGAAAGTGCCGGCAAACACGCCGGCGACACCCCGAGGGGCAGCGCCGACGGGCACCCCGGCGAACCCGGCCGCACACACCGCCACCGCATGCTGGAAGTCATGCGCGACAGCCGCCTTGGAACCTTCGGCGCCATCGCGCTCGTCATCGCCCTGGCACTCAAGGTCGCCACCCTCGCCTCTCTCGCACCAATTGCCGTCTGCCTCGCATTGATCGCCGGCCATGGGCTTTCCCGCCTGTCCTGCATCGCCGTCATGCAGACCAGCGCCTATGTCCGTACGGCGGGCATCGCCACCCCGCTCGCCAACCGCCTGGAGTTTGGAAGCTGGCTGGTGATTCTCGTCACCGGGCTGCTGGTTGTGGCCGGGCTGTTTCGAACGCTTGGGCCTCCGGCCACCATTCTCGCGCTCGCCGGGCTCATCGCCGGGCACGCGCTGATGCGGCTCTGCTTCGAGCGCAAACTCGGCGGCTACACCGGCGACACCCTGGGCGCCGTTCAGCAGGCCAGTGAAGTCGGGCTCTACCTGGGTGTCTGCGCGGGAGCGGGCGCGTGGGCCTGATCCTTGTGCGTCATACCCGTCCGGATGTGGCAGAGGGCCTCTGTTACGGTTGCCTGGACGTGGGTGTCCTGAACACGTTCGTCTGCGCAGGAGCGGGCGCGTGGGCCTGATCCTTGTGCGCCATACCCGTCCGGATGTGGCGGAGGGCCTCTGTTACGGGCGCCTGGACGTGGGTGTCCTGAACACGTTCGCCGACGAAGCGGCCAATGTGCTTCAGGCATTGCCCGAATTGCGCCGGGTGGTCTCCAGCCCTTTGAGCCGCTGCCGGAAACTGGCCCGTTACATCGCGGCCGCACTCGAGGTGCCACTGGAATTCGACGAGCGCCTGACGGAGATGGATTTCGGTGCCTGGGAAGGGCGCGCCTGGTCGGCACTGCCCGCATCGGAACTGGACGTCTGGTCCAACGACTTCATGCACGCCAGGCCCCACGGCGGGGAAAGCGTCGCCATGCTCCAGGGCCGGGTCCGGGAGGCCCTCACCCACTTGTCGGCCCGGCGCGAACCGATTGCCGTCGTTACCCATTCCGGCGTGATCAGGGCCGCCTTCTCCGGGAAAGGCACGACGGCGCGGGATTTTGGTGTCTCCGTGGATTTTGGTGGCATCATGGCACTCCCTGACGCCAACGATCCCCCACCGGGAGACTGAATCATGACCGACGCAACAAGCCATGCCGAAAAGATGAAGGTCCAGCAGGCCGCGCACCGCAAGCGGGTCAAGGCGGCGTCCACGCCGGACCGGGGCCTGGTTCTGGTCTACACCGGCGAAGGCAAGGGCAAGTCGAGTTCCGCCTTCGGCGTGATCGTGCGAGCCCTCGGCTGGGGCCAGCGGGTCGGCGTGGTGCAGTTCATCAAGGGCACCTGGAAAACCGGAGAGCGCCAGTTCTTCGCGAATTTCGAGGGCCGCATCGACTGGCACACCATGGGCGAGGGATTCACCTGGGACACCCAGGACCTCGAGCGCGACACGGCCACCGCTCAGGCTGCGTTCCGGAAGGCGCGGGAGATGCTCGAGAGCGGCGGCTACGACCTGGTTGTTCTGGACGAGATCAACATCGCCCTGCGTTACGACTATCTCTCTGAAGAGGCTGTCCTCGAAGGTCTCGAAGCCCGCTCCCCGCGCACCAGCGTCATCCTCACCGGGCGGGACGCGAAGCCCGCCCTGTGCGAATACGCCGACCTTGTCAGCGAGATGCACGCCATCAAGCACCCTTTCGATGCGGGGATAAAGGCGGTTCGCGGAATCGACTTCTAGCTATTGACACCGCGCCCACTATTCCGACAATGCACACAGATGGTGCCGCCCGGCGGGCGGCCAATAGGGAACCCGGTGGAATTCCGGGGCTGTACCCGCAACTGTAAGCCAGGAGCTTGCGGCCACTAGGCCACTGGAGGCATCTCCGGGAAGGCGGCCCCAAGCGCGGATCGGCGAGCCAGGAGACCTGCCATCGCGTCGTTCGTTCGGGGGCCGGGCACATTGCCCGCGAACGGGAAAGAGCACCGATGGTGCCCTTCATCCTGCTGCGCGGGGCAACCCCTCGCGCTCCCCGGCTGAAGGATCCCTTGTAACGACACTTGAGCGGAGCGCCGCGCCCGTCATGGCTGGCGGGCCGGCTTTGTCATTACAGCGCACCCCGCCGGGGTGAGGAGGGATCCAATGCCACGCAACCCCCTGCTGCGGCTTCCGGCCGCGAGCGCGCGCACCTGGCCAGGTGCAGACGCGATCATAGCGGTACCTTGTGCAATATTCGGGCTGGTAGTCGCGTCTGCGACCGCAGTCGCCGTTGCCGAACCGAGCGCAGACGGCGAAGACCGGGTTCGCATCGATACCATGATAGTCACCGGCACACGTATCGAGCAGACCACCGCCGAGACCGGGTCGACGGTGCACATCATCGATGCGGACGAGATCGCGGCGCTCGGCTTCTCCCACGCCCTGGATGCCGTCGCCAGGGCGCCGGGGGTCACCGTCAATCAGAACGGCACCTTCGGGGGGGCCGCCACCGTGCGCATTCGCGGCGCATCCAGCGCCCAGACGCTGGTGCTCATCGACGGCGTGTCCGTCAACGACGCATCCTCCCCCGGGGGCGGCTTCAATTTCGCCCGGCTCGACACCGGGAACATCGAGCGCATCGAAATACTGAGCGGCCCGCAGTCGACGCTTTGGGGCGCGGATGCCATCGGCGGCGTGGTCTCCATCACCACCAGGCGGCCCGGGCACGGTCTGGGTGGGAGCCTGTTCGCGCAGGCCGGCTCGTACGGCACCTTTCGCGGCGGAGCGTCGGTCAGTCACGGCGGCGGCGCCGGAGACTTCCGGCTCGCCGCCACCCGGCTGAACACCGACGGTGTCTCCCGGGCCGACAAACGGAACGGCAACACGGAAGACGACGGCCTCGAGACACTCACCCTGTCTGCCCGGGGCGGGCTCAATCTTCCCCGGGGCGCCCGGCTCGAGGGCAGCCTGGTCTGGAACGACTCCGAATCCGAGTTCGACAGTTTCCATTTCGGTGCCCAGGGCAACGTGGGCGACGGCGATGAACGCAGCAGAACGGAAGAACTGTCCGGGCACCTGGCGCTGAAAGCGCCCATGCTCGGCGAGCGGTTCCACAATCTCCTGCTGGTCGGCCGCGCCGAGATCGACCGCGAGAATTTCAGCGATGGGTTGCAGAGTTTCGAGGCCCGGGGCGAGCGCACGCTGTTCCGGTACCAGGGCACCCTGTCCATCGATGCGCGCAACACGCTGGTGTTGGGCGCCGAGCGCGAGGAATCCTCCGCGAGCGGCAACGACAGTGCCATCAACGGCCTGTTTGCCCTGTACGAGTGGCAGCCCGTCGGCAAGCTCACCCTCACGGGCGGCCTGCGCTCCGACGACCACGAGCGCTTCGGCGCGGAAACCACCGGCCGGGTCGCGGCCGCGTTTCGGCCCGTTCCGAACCTGACGCTGCGCGCAAGCTGGGGCCAGGGATTCAAGCCGCCGACGATTTTCCAGACCACATTCTTCTGTTGCGGTGCACCAGCGGCCAACGACGCCCTGCGGCCGGAACGCTCCGAGGGCGTCGACTTCGGAGCCGAATGGCGCCCGGACAGCGGGCTCGGGCATATCGGCGTAACGTACTTCAGGCAGGACACCGAAGACCTCATCGATTTCTCGTTCGCCATCGGCGGCTACCAGAACATCGACGAGGTGGAATCGAAGGGCATCGAAGTGTCCGCCGGCTGGAACCTCACCGATGCGTTCGCCCTGTCGGCAGATTACGCCTACATCAAGGCCAGAGAGGGCGACGGCACCGCACTGCGCCGCCTGCCCAAACACTCCGGCGACCTCGCGCTCAGCTTCGACCCGTCCGGCCCCTTCTCCGGGACCGTGCTGCTGCGCTTCAACGGCCGCGAGACGAACAGCGACGGCAGCCGCCTGGACGACTGGGCGCGCGTCGACGTCAATGCCCGCTACGCGCTCTCGGAAAGACTGGAGCTTTTCGGACGCGTCGAAAACCTGTTCGATACGCACTACCAGCAGATTCTCGGCTACGGCACCCCGGGCCTCTCCGGCTCGGTGGGCGTTCGGTGGCGGTACTGAACTGCAGCGTCGCGACTTGGATGGAACGATTTTCAACTCTTTGATTTCAATAGATATTCAAATTGACAAAATCTCGATGACTCGGCACCGAGAGCAGGTATGCGGTACGGATATTCGGTACGCCAAGCGGAGGCGTTGTCGTGGAATTCGAGGGTGTAGATTGTTCGGCACCCGGCCCCGCAACCAGTTGCGGGGCGTCGCCACCTGCCGAAGCGGTGCTTCGGCTCGGGCTGCGCCCGACCGGTGGCGACCCCGTACCCCACACCTACTCTCTCCCAGTGGGATTCTGTTCCTTGCGCGTCCTCGTCCGGGCGCGCCGGGTTCCCGACTCGCATGAATCACCGCCGGACGCTCGGGCAATCACCGTGATCCAGGAATATGCGCCTGACATGATGCGGTCACGGGCAAGGCTATGCTCGGCCGCCGTGATCCTCGGTGCTGTTTGCACCTTTGGCGGGTGCGGCAAGGAGGCTGCTGAAACGCCCTCCGGCGGCGGGCCCCCGCAGCGTATCGTCAGCCTCGACTTCTGTGCGGATCAGTATGTGCTGAGATTTGCGGAGCGAGAGCGCATTCTGGCGGTCTCGCCCGACGCGGAGCGCGATTTCTCCTACATGCGGGATCGGGCGGCGGGCCTGTCCACCGTCCGGCCGGTGGCCGAGGACGTGATCGTATTGAAACCCGACCTGGTGGTGCGTTCATACGGCGGCGGTCCCCAGGCGCCGGTGGCGCTGGCGAGGGCCGGCATACCCGTACACAACGTGGGCTGGGCCGAGGACTTCCCCGCGATACTGCGGACGATCAGGGAGACGGCCCGGGCGCTCGGCTCCGACGCACAAGGCCGCACCGTCGCAGCCGAGATGCTCGGCCGCCTGGCGGCCCTGGCCAGCAGCCCACCGCGTGCCGCTGCGCTCTACATGACCCCGGCAGGCGTCACCTCGGGGCCCGGATCGCTGATCCATGAAATGCTCATCGCCGCGGGCCTGAGCAACTTTCAGGCCCGGCCGGGCTGGCGATCGATTCCCCTCGAGCGCCTGGCCTACGAACAGCCGGACCTGATCGCAGCGGCGTTTTTCGGGAGCCTCACCAACCACCCCCACGGCTGGAGCCCCGCCCGGCATCCCGTGGCCCGGGCCCAGCTCGCCGGGCGCACCGTGGTTTCGATCGAGGGAGCCTGGACAGCCTGCGGGGCCTGGTTCCTGATGGATGCGGTGGAGGCGCTGGCGCAGGCTGCGGGAGCTCTCCCAACCGGTGACATCGCCCCGTGAGGCCCGGCCGCACATCGGCATTTCCCGCACTGGCCGGGCTGACGCTGGCCTCGATGGCAGCGCTGTTTGCCGCCTGCCTGCTCGGCTCGACGCCGATGGAGGCCGAACGGGTGCTCGCCGCGCTGCTCGGGCGCGGCGGGGCCGGCGATCAACTGGTCGTGGTGCACATCCGGCTGCCGAGGGCGCTCACGGCGTTCGCGGTGGGCGCGGCCCTGGGCGCGAGCGGCGCCGCGCTGCAGGGCCTTCTGCGCAATCCGCTGGCCGAGCCCGGCGTGCTCGGTGTGTCGGCGGTTGCTTCTCTCGGGGCCACCGGAGCGCTCTACTACGGGTTCGCGGCGCTGAGCGCCTGGGCGATGCCGACGGCGGCGATTGCCGGGGCTCTGGCCGGCACGGGGCTGATCGCGCTCGCGGCGCTCCGTACCGCCTCCGCGGTTACGTTGATACTGATCGGCGTGGGCCTGTCGAGCTTTGCCGGCGCGGCGATGAACCTGCTGATGAATCTCGCCCCGAACCCGTTCTCCCTGGCGGACATGGTCAATTGGATGCTGGGCTCCGTAGCCAATCGCAGCTTCCTTGACCTGGCATTCGCCGCGCCCTTCCTGGTCGTCGGGCTGGTCATACTGTTCACGGCCCGGCGCGGCCTCTCCGCATTGACGCTGGGCGAGGAAGCAGCCAGCGGGGTCGGCCTGAACCTCGCCCGGCAACGCCTGCTGGTGGTGCTCGGCACGGGGTTCGCCACCGGCGCCGCGGTGGCACTGGCCGGCGTTATCGGTTTCGTCGGCATCGTCGCGCCGCATATCGTCCGGCCCCTGGTCGACCACGACCCGGCGCGCTCGCTGCTGCCGTCCGCCCTGCTGGCCGGGTTGATCCTGGTGCTGGCGGATATCGGCGTGCGGCTCGTCCCCACGGTAAGCGAACTCAAGCTCGGCGTGGTCGCGGCGCTGATCGGGGCGCCTGCCTTCATCTGGATCGCCATGCAGCGGCGCACCGTTCATGACTGAGGGGGCGCCGGCATGACCTTTTCGCAAACCGGCAGCGGATTGCAGGTATCCGGCCTGACGCTCGAAGCGGGCGGAACGGTGCTGGTTGAAGACGCCTCGTTCAGCCTGCGGGCGGGTGAACTGGTGGCCCTGCTCGGCCCGAACGGGGCCGGCAAGACAACGCTGCTTCGGGGCGCCATCGGACTGGCCGCGCGTTCGGCCGGGCAGGCCCGAATCGATGGCAGGGACACTGCGGAAATGCCTCCGCGCTGGCGGGCCCGCCTCCTGGCGTACCTTCCCCAGAACCGCCCCCTGGCCTGGCCGAACCCGGTACGCGACGTGGTCGCGCTGGGGCGCTTCTCTCACGGTGCGGCTCTCGGGCGCCTTCGTGGCGCCGACCGGGACGCCGTCGAACGGGCGCTGGCCGCCTGCGACCTGGACGAGCTGGCCGGGCGGTCGACGGCGACGTTATCAGGCGGGGAACTTGCCCGGGTGCACTGCGCGCGCGCCTTCGCTGCCGAAGCGCCGCTCTTGATCGCCGACGAGCCGGTGGCGGAACTGGATCCGTATCACCAGTTCCGGGTTATGGACCTGATCCGGGCGTTCGTCGACGCAGGCGGCGGCGCGCTGGTGGTGCTTCACGACGTGATGCTGGCCAGGCGCTACTCGACCCGCCTCATCTGGATGAAGGACGGGCGCATCGTCGCCGACGGACCGCCCGCAGAGACCCTTACCGCGACCCGGCTGGCGGAAATCTACGGCGTGCGCGGACGCGTCGAGGGCGCCCGGGTCGAAATCGAGGGGCCGCTGTGAGTCTTCGCGCGCAACGCCGTCACTCAGGCGTGAACGCAACCACGCTTTCGCTGGAACCAACTGTCGGTTCGGGATTTGTGGTGGCGCGCACATTCCTGTCAAGGCTCGGACCGCCGTGACCGGTCGCTCCATTGCCGGATATCGAGATGCGGCGCTCCCGACAGGAGATCGCTGAACGGTGCCGGCCAGGGCGCTGATGATCCAGGGTACCGGGTCGGACGTCGGCAAGTCGCTGATTGTCGCTGCCCTGTGCCGTATCGCGCGCCGGCGCGGCGTCGTGGTGGCGCCGTTCAAGCCCCAGAACATGTCCAACAACGCCGCCGCCTGCGAGGGCGGCGAGATCGGGCGGGCACAGGCGCTGCAGGCGCGCGCGGCCGGCCTGGAGCCCGAAGTGGATTTCAACCCGATACTCCTCAAGCCGGAGTCAGACCGCAAGGCGCAGGTGGTCGTTCAGGGCCAGGTTGCCGACAGCCTGAGTGCCGCCGACTACATGGCGAGCCGCGAAGCCCGCATGCACGCCGTGCTCGAGAGCTTCACGCGGCTTGCCGACGCCTACGAGCTTGTTGTCGTCGAAGGGGCCGGCAGCCCGGCGGAAGTCAACCTGCGCGCCGGCGATATCGCCAACATGGGCTTTGCACGGCGCGCCGGAGTGCCCGTCTGCCTGGCGGGCGACATCGACAAGGGCGGCGTCATCGCCAGCCTGGTCGGGACGCAGGCCGTGCTCGACCGGGAAGACGCCGCCCTGATCCGCGGCTTCTTCATCAACAAGTTCCGCGGCGACCCGAGGCTGTTCGATGAAGGCATCGCCGCAATCGAGGCGCGTACCGGCTGGCGGAGCTTCGGGGTCATACCCTGGCTGGCCTGTGCGGCGCAACTGCCCGCGGAAGATGCCGTTGTGCTCGACCGTCAACGGATCAATGCCGGGGAGGGGCTCAAGATCGTCGCGCCCATGCTCTCCCGCATGGCGAATTTCGACGACGCGGATCCGCTGCGGATGGAGCCGGGCGTGGATTTCCGCTGGGTGCCACCCGGCCGTCCCCTGCCCCGGGACGCGGACGCGGTGATTCTGTTCGGCACCAAGTCGACGCTGGGCGAGTTGGCCGTTCTCCGCGCCCAGGGCTGGGAGCACGACATCCTGGCACATGCGCGGGCCGGTGGCCGGGTTCTGGGGCTGTGCGGCGGATTCCAGATGCTCGGGCGCACCATCGACGATGCCCACGGCACGGATGGCCCTGCGGGCCGGGCGCCGGGTCTTGGCCTGCTCGATGTGCAAACGGAAATGTCCGCCGCCAAGGCTGTGCAAACCGTTCGAGGCCGTTGCGCGCGCACCGGCATGCCGGTTGCGGGCTATGAGATTCATGTCGGCCGCACCACCGGCCCGGACTGCGCGCGACCGATGTTCGACCTGGAAGGCCGGAACGACGGCGCCCGTTCCGCCGACGGCCGGGTCGAGGGCAGCTACCTGCACGGCATGTTCACCCACGACGGGTTTCGCCGGGCCTGGTTGCGGCAGGCCGGCGCTGCTACCACTTCCACCCTGAACTACGACGCCGCCGTTGAAACCGCATTGGATGCCCTCGCCGACGGCGTTGAGCAAGCGCTCGACATCGACGCGCTGCTGGCTTGCGCGGCGCCGCCCCTGGCGAATCCATCGGATGCCGCATAGCGGGCGCCCGGCTCATTCGGCCCGAACGGGCTTTCGAATCACTGCAGGCTTGCGCTTAGGCCGCCCGGTGGAGCCCAAGGTCAACACATGATCTGCGCCAGCCTGATGCTGACCGCCTGGGCCGCCGAAGCGATATTCGGCTACCCGGACTGGCTGCATCGACGCATCCGGCATCCCGTCGTCTGGATGGGCGCGCTGATCGACGGGCTCGACCGAACGCTCAATCGGCCAGGCGCCGGCCATGCCCAACGCTACGTTCTCGGCATGGCGACGACCCTGGTGACGGTGGCCCTGGCAACCACGGCCGGGTTGACCGTTGCGGCCCTGCCGTTGACATCGCCGCCCGGTTCGTCGTTGCACCTGATGTTGGCCGCCTGGCTGGCTCAGGTGCTGATTGCTTCGAGCCTGATCGCCTCCCGAAGCCTCTACGTTCATGTCGCGGCCGTCGCCGATGCCCTGGCGTGCGACGATCTTGCACGCGCCCGCACCGCGCTGGCCCACATCGTCGGGCGCGAAACGTCTGAGCTCAAGCCCGCGGCAGTGAGCGCGGCAGCCCTGGAGAGCCTCGCGGAAAACACCTCCGACGGCGTCATCGCGCCGATATTCTGGGGTGTGCTCTTCGGCCTGCCCGGCCTGGCGGCGTACAAGGCGATAAACACCCTCGACTCCATGATCGGCCATCGCAGCGAGCGCCACGCGGCGTTCGGCGGTTTCGCCGCCCGCCTGGACGATGTGGTCAACTGGGTACCGGCACGCCTGACCGGAGTGCTGTTTGCCGCGGCGAGCCTGAAGCCTTCCGCTTTCGCCACGATGTGGCGCGATGCCCGCAAGCATCGCTCCCCGAATGCCGGCTGGCCGGAGAGCGCTGCGGCGGGCGCGCTCGGAGTGCGGCTTTCCGGGCCCCGTTTCTACGGTGGCGCCCTGGCTGCCGAACCCTGGCTGAATGAACGCGCACGGGAACCCGGGCTCAAGGACCTGCGACGCGGATTGAAACTGTACATTCGCGCCGCAGCCCTCGCCGGAATGCTGCTCGCGGCAATCGCCCTGCTGCCGAAACTCCACGCCTGGATGAACTAATTTGATGTAATATTGCATCATTCAGGCAGCATCTTGAGGTCTACAAACGCAATGGCAATACGCGCAACCCTATCGATAAGCGAACCGAACGCGAAGTGGATTCAAGCGCAGATCGACAGCAAGGAGTTTTCCAGCCGCAGCGAGGTACTCAACGACCTGATTCGCAGGGCTCGTGAAATTGAAGCGGTGCGCGACCGGCTCAAAGCAGCCGAAGATTCCGTATTAGAGAGTGGCTGGGTGACAAAAACATCCGACGAGATGCTTGAGAGCTTTGCGGAGAGAGCGAGTAGAGATGGCCAGCTACCGGCTCGCTCCGGAAGCTGAAGCCGACCTGTACCGGATATGGCTCTACGGTGCGCAGCGTTGGGGCCTCGATGCCGCCGACGATTACCAGCGGGCGCTTTACGAACGCTTCGATACGATCGCCAACGACCCAATGCGATACCCGGCGGTTGACCACATTCGGCGTGGCTACCGCCGTAGCGTCCTCGGAAGCGACAGCATCTATTACCGGGTCAACCGCGACACGGTTGAAATCATGGCCAATCTGCGTAAGCAGCGATTGGATGTGTGGCTGTAAAGGTTGCCCGATCAACTGACCGGCTTCCAGAGTTGCAACGCTCGCTGAAACACTGGCTCATCCTCAGGGTGAGCGGTCAGGCCGGTTTCACCGTCAGCGGCAACCCTGCGATCATGAACTCAACGCGCCCGCAGACGGCAGCCACCTCACGGTTCAGTTCGCCTTGCGCATCGCGGAATTCCCGGCCGAGGCGCGTCTCCGGCACGAGGCCCATGCCGACTTCGTTGGAAACCAGGACGATCGGCCCGGGCGAATGCGAAAGGAGCGCGACAAGCGCGTGGGTCTGGGCAACCACATCGCGGCCGTGGTGCATCAGATTGGACAGCCAGAGGGTCAGGCAGTCGACGACTACGATCCCGTCAGGTGATACCTCGGCTTCGAGTGCATTGACGAGGTCCAGCGGCTCTTCCCGCGTCCTGAACTCAACGCCACGCTCAGCGCGGTGATGCCCGATCCGTTCCGCCATCTCCGCATCGGATGCCTCCGCGGTCGCGATGAAGGTTCGCTGCCCGCCGATCTCCAGCGCGAGTTGCAGCGCCCGCCGGCTCTTGCCCGACCGGGCTCCGCCTACGATCAGGGTGGTTTGCATGTGTGGTAAGCGGCCGAAACGGGGCACGATACGCCAGTTGGGGCACCGGTTCGAGGACGGCATCGGGCGTTGACTGCGCCGTCGGCCCTCGGTTTGAATAACGCCACCGGTGAGCGCCCGCCGGACTCACCGCCGTGAGCGGTGGCCCCGCAATCCCGTGGCGCCCGGCAACGCAGCCTTCAATCACAACAGGATTGCCGATGACCGACACCGAACCCGCCTCCCCCCCGGCTGCGCCCGACCCGCAGGAAATCCGCGCCCTGGTCGGCCACCGCTTTCCCGGCGGCGAATACACCATCGCCCACTGGGAGAACTTCCTGCTGACGGAGTGCACCGGAGCCCAACCGCTACCCGACGGGCTCGCCCACCCGGTAGCCCTGTTCCATGCGCCGATACTCGGCGCCAACACCAGCATCGGCGAGATGTTCGCCCTGGGGCAGGCCGAATCCGATTTCTCCATCGGTATCGAGAGCTATGACTGGGAAATCTACGAACCGCTCCGGGAAGAACTCCTTTACCGCGTCAGTGCCGAAGTCACGGAGGCGGACCGCCGCACCGAGGGCGAGCGCACCTTCGACCGCATCCAGTTCCGTTTCGACCTGCACGACCCAAACGGCGGGCACGCGGCACGCACCACCATCACCTGGCACTACAACAGGAGCCGGCCATGAATATCCGTGTCGGAGACGAGATTCCCCCCTGGGTGATGCCGAGCGTCCGACCCGAGCGGATGCGCACCATGGCCGCCATCCTGCGCGACCCCAACCCCGTGCACTGGGACCCCGACGTCTGCGAGAAGAACGGCTTCGGCAGGCACACCATCAACCAGGGCCCGCTGGGCCTGAGCTACATGGTCAACATGCTGCACGCCTGGGCCGGCCCGCGCTGCCTGCGGCGCCTGATCATGCGCTTTCCCCTGGTGGTGCTCGACGGCGACCGCATCACCGCCCGGGGCCGGGTCACCGCCGTGCGCGAGGAAGCCGGAGAAACCCTGGTGGACTGCGATGTCTGGCTCGAGCGCGACGGAACCGCAAACCCGCTCGAAGGCAGCGCGACTGTCGTTCTACCCGACTGACCTTCAGCCTGCTGCCTGGCCGCTACGGCGACGGCCGCGGCGGCCTTGGATTGACCCTGCTGGTCAAGTCCTCCCCGCGTCGCGGCTGCCGGCGCCCCGCGCCTGATCGTGCCTCTTTCTCGCCGGATACCGAAGCTGGCCGCCAGCGGCACATGAGCCGCACTGCCTCTCATCTCACCTTAGAATGCGTACTGCAACTCGCGGCGAACCAACGACTCCCGCAATCGGCTTCCGAAAACCGGCATTGATTTCACCGGGCGACTCAGGTAATTTTCTTAATTATGTATGTAGTACAAATAATTCTTATATTAAGAGGAACAACTTGGTACAACCAATCAAAGTGGCCGACGAAGTCTGGCTCGCCGCCGCGACGCTTCACCGACGGCGCCCGGATCAAACTGATTTTTCCATCAAGGAGATTCTGGACGAAGCCGAGTCGGTTGGCATAACCGGCGAACCGCTGCGTCCTGGGGTCAAGGTTCACGTCTATCAACACTGCGTCGCCAACAAGACGCCCAATCCGGGGAACTACCGCATGCTCTTCGAGACATCGCCCGGCCGAAGACGTCTGTACGTTCCCGGAGACCCCTGTCATCCGCGCCGAGCGACCGCCAAGAACACCCCTGCACGCGACGCGGTTCCGGCCGAATACCGCGACCTGATTGACTGGTACCACAACCAATACGCGGGAACTCGCGGCCGGGGCGAAGATCCCGTACTGGCTCTACGCGGTCTCGGCAAGGAGATCTGGGCCGGTGAAGACGCCGATGCGTACGTTCGGCGGCAGCGGGACGCTTGGCAATGAGCAGGGTTTTCTGGGACACGAACCTGTTCGTGTATCTGCTCGAAGACAAGGGCGAACTCACCGACGCCGTAGTCTCGCTTCGCCAACGCATGATCGAGCGCAGCGACGAACTGCTCACTTCAACACTGACCCTGGGCGAGATTCTCGTGAAGCCCATTGAAGTCGGGAACAAAGCCTTGGCTCGTCGTTACGAACAGGCGATTGTCGCTGCGGCCACCGTATTGGCGTTCGATCGCACCGCTGCGGCAGCCTTCGCTCGAATTCGCAGCGACCGGTCGATCGCGCCACCGGATGCTATCCAGCTCGCTTGCGCATCCGCAGTTGGCGTGGACATCTTTATCACCAACGACCGGAGGCTAAGCCGCAAGGTCGTACCCGGCATCCATTTCATCCAACCGCTCGAGAGCGCCGTGCTCTGACGCTGATTGTTCATCTGTCACGAATCTCACGGTGGAACGCGGGCGTGGACCCCGCTTCGAAAGCCCCGCTCACTCGCTGACGGTACCGTCAGATTTCCTTTCCCCAGGTATCCCAAAAGGTAACCTGGCGCGCCGGGACCCGCTCGGCCCGGTTGAGCCGGGCATTCTTCGTGTACGCCACGGGCAACATGACGGTAAGCACCGCATCCTCCGGCATCTCCAGTATCTTGCCCACTGCCTTTTGCCGTGACGACAGCAGGGTCGTCCAGGTGGCGCCGAGCTGCCGCGCCCGCAGGGCGAGCATCAGCGACCAGGCCGCCGGCAGAATCGATCCGTAGTACGCCACCTGCGCCGCCACCTCCCCCGCCGGAGCCGGTGTGGTCGTGCACACCAGAATCATGGCCGGAATCTCGTGCAGCCGGGCCACCAGCGCCTGCTGGGTCGGCTTGATCACCAGGCCCCGCTCCTCCGCCAGCTCCAGCAGCACCGTTCGGTACAGCTCCGCAAGGCGCCGCTTGCGAAAAGCATCAAGCACTACGACAAACCGCCAGCTCTCTCCGCCGAGGCCGGTGGGCGCCTGGGTGGCGATGTCGATGCAATCGAGAATGGTGGCCTGTTCCACCGGACGGTCGAAGTCGAGACGGCGCCGCACCGAGCGCGCCGTGGACAGCACGGTGTCGACACTGGCGAGATCGAGTTCGGAAGGTGAGTCTGCCTGCATTTTCCGGCCCTCCCAGCCGCGGGTTTGCTATTCTAGGCGACTGTCTTTCTTCGTCCACCTGTTCAAGGAATTCACCATGGGACCACTCACGGGGCTTAAGGTTATCGAACTTCAGGGCATCGGGCCGGGGCCGTTCTGCGGCATGATGCTGGCCGACATGGGCGCCGAGGTCGTGCGCATCGACCGGGCCAGCTCGGCCGGCCAGGCTTCGCACCGGGCCGATGTGCTGGCGCGGGGCCGCAGGAGCATCGCCGTCGACCTGAAGAACCCCGATGGCGTCGAGACGGTGCTGCGCCTCGTGGAAAGCAACGACGTGCTCATAGAAGGCTTCCGCCCCGGCGTCATGGAACGCCTCGGCCTCGGGCCCGATGTGTGCCTGGAGCGCAACCCCGGGCTCGTCTACGGGCGCATGACCGGCTGGGGACAGACCGGCACCCTCGCCCACGCGGCGGGGCACGACATCAACTACATTTCCCTGACGGCGGCCCTGCACTCCATCGGCGAAAAGGGCCGCCGGCCCACACCGCCCCTCAACCTGGTGGGGGATTTCGGCGGCGGCGGCATGCTGCTCGCCTTCGGCGTGGTCGCGGCGCTCTTCGAGCGGGGCCGTTCCGGCAAGGGCCAGGTGGTCGATGCCGCCATGACCGACGGCTCGGCACTGCTGATGAACGGGATTCTGGGCATGATGAATTCCGAGATGTGGTTGCCCGAACGCGGCAGCAACATGCTGGACGGCGGCGCCCATTTCTACGGCACCTACGAGACGAAAGACGGGAAATACGTTTCGGTCGGCTCCATCGAACCCCAGTTCTACGCCCTCTTGCTCGAGAAGTCCGGGCTCGGCGAGCAGGACGGCCTGGCCCCGCAGATGAGCCGGGAGGATTGGCCGGCCATGCAACAGAGGCTGGAAGCCCTATTCAAGACCAGAACCCGCGACGAGTGGGACGAGATCATGCTCGGCACCGACATCTGTTACGCGCCGATCCTGAATTTCCGCGATGCCATCGCGCACCCGCACAACGCCGCGCGCGACACTTTCGTGGAGGTCGACGGCATTCACCAGGCCGCCCCGGCGCCGCGGTTCAGCCGCACGGCCCCGGAGACGCCCGCGGCCGCGGTAACCCCGGGCGCGCATACCGATGAAGTGCTGAACGCGTTCGGGTTCGCCGATGCGGAAATCGCATCGTTGCGCGACAGCGGAGCGGTTGCGGGGTAGCCACCGGTCGGGCGCAGCCCGAGCCGAAGCACCGCTTCGGCAGGTGGCGACGCCCCGCAACTGGTTGCGGGGCCGGGTGTCAAACACCTCGCGCTGCAAAAAGAGAGGCACCGCCCGGCATCCTATGCAACCTGCCGGATACCCGCCCCGCACACCCACTCTCGGTGCCCGATCAAAGCAATCAATTGGAAAACTGTTCCATGCAAACCGGCAGCGAAGGGACCCGCGTCGGCCGTCGCGCGGTCAGTTCCCGTCGAGTTCCGCAAGCCGGGCTTGCAGCCGCTTCCTCGTCTTGTCGGTCGCAATGGCGATCAGGGTCATGATTTCGCTGCGCTGCCGCTCCCTGCCGTTGTCCTCGACCGGAATTATGCCCATCATCCAGAGCAGCACCACGCCCCACTGCTGCCCCACAAGGTGCCGCGCCACCAGGTCGATGTCGACATCGGGACGCACTTCGCCGTTCTGCCGGGCGGCTTCCAGTTGCGATTTCAGGAACGGAAAGCTGCCGGCGAACAGTACGTCCACCAGCGGATCGTTCGGCCCGACATGGAACAGTATGCGCGTCATCGCATCGGCGTACCGCGGCGTTGACTCGATCTGGGCGCCGATGAGCCTGCTCCTGGCGAATATCGCCTCGATCCCCCCGCCGGGCGCTTCCTCCACCGCCGTGCCGGTGAGTTGCGACAGCAGATCGTCCACTGCCGCGAGAACCAGGGAGTCCTTCCCGCCGTAGAGGTTGTAGAGGGTGCCCTGGGCCACGCCCGCCCGCTTTGCCAGGCCACGTATCGTCATGCCGTCGTAGCCGACTTCCTCCAGCATCGTCCGCACCGTCTTCATGATGTTGGACTGGCGTGCCAACTGCCGTGGTGACTTGTACTTTCTCTTCGTTATCGCCGTCATTCCGTACTTCTCTTTCTTCATCGATCCGGGCAGCCGCCGGGCCGCGGTGGCCAACACCGTCGCACGTACCGTGCAAGGCAGGCAACTTCAGCCGAACCGCTGATTTCGATTGCACCGGCCGTCCCATCGCCAGCCATGCAACCCGGAAGATAACATGCCGGGGCGCAGTGAGACGATGACCCGTTTTGCGGCCGAATTGCCTTTGACATCGTCGTTGGTTAGTTTGCACCGCTGTCAGGAGGCCCCATGAACGAATCGAGATTGAGCAAACCCACCGACCGCACCGTGTTTCAGAACGCCTGGGTGGTCGACGACGTGGAGGCCGCCTGCATGAAGTGGGTGAACGAGATGGGCGTGGGGCCGTTCTACATCGCCGAGTACATCGACGCTTTCACCGACATGACCTACCGCGGCGAGCCGGCCGATCTTTCGATGTACGTCGCCATCGCCCAGGCCGGGCCGGTGCAGATCGAGCTCATTCAGCCGCTGGTGGAGCGCTGCGCATACAGGGACAGCGTACCGGCCGGCACCTCGGGTTTTCACCACATGTGCGTATGGACCCACGACATCGAAGCCGACACCGCGTACTTCGAGGGCCTCGGTTACGAAGCCGCAAACCAGGGGCGCGCCGGCGATATCGTCTTCGCGTACTACGACACGCGCCCGTTGATGGACTGCATGCTCGAGGTGGTGACGCAGAGCGAGGGCATTCTCGAGCGATTCGCCATGATCGCCGCCGCCGCCGAGAACTGGGACGGCAAGGACCCGATCAGAAGCTGAGTGAGAAACCCGCCCCGGACGCCGGCCCCCGGTTGGGTTGCAGCAGTCTCCAACGGTTACAGGCCACACCAGTTGCCAATTTGAGGAAGTTCGTATGGAAACCATTGCACGCCTGGACATCCAGTACCTGCAGCAGCTCTACGCCAAGGCGACCGATATCATCGGCACCAACACCAAGGCGGGTATCGAAGAGGGCCGCGCCATCTATCACCGGATATTCGCCCCCGAGGCCATGATCCGCGCCGGCGGCAGCGGCTCGGAGCAACTCGTTCGGCAGGGCCCCGACGGCTGGGTGGAAGTGGTCATGGAAGCCCTCGACCAGTACTCCTCGACCCAGCACCTGATCGGCACCCAGATCGTCGAGATCGAATCCATGGACGTTGACGGCCAGGGCGCCGTCACGGCCGGCAAAGCCCGCATGGAAAGCTACCTGCAGGCCTGGCACGAAAACAGGCTTGCCGGCAACGTGTGGCTCTTTCTGGGCACCTACGAATCCCGGGTCCGATTCACGCCGGGCGTCGGCTGGCAGATGTACGACATGACACTGACCCAGGTGGCCGGGGAACTTCGGGAGCTTGGCGACGCCTAGCGGTTCCGGGCACGCTTGACGGCCCAGCGCGGTAACCATGCCAGCCGGGCGGAATGCGCAGCCGCCAGTGTGATATGGACGCAGTGCAAGGCAGCGCCGGATCGAGCATGGCGTAGCCCCCTGTAAGTCTGTCTGTGCATGCATCAACGATATCGCGTTCGGCGTGCTGTTCTGCGATGAAACCGAGGCGCTTGAACACGGCGCCGTTACCGAGGCGTACGGCATGGTCGATCAAAGTGGTATCGTCGCGGTCGTCGTGTACAAAGTAGGCGGCAACGCAGTCGGCGACGTGCTGGACGCCGCCGCCAACGGCTGGGTCGTCTAGCATGTCGACAATTGTCCTGTGGATATCGGACACCATCACCCGTGAGCGGCTGCGCCACACGCTTCTGGTACCGAATAGCTTGCGGGAATGGGTATGACGCAGCAGGAACCGGGTGCCGTGGTGTTCCTGCTCTTTCTCGTGCAGGGGACGCGTAGTCATGACGACGATGGACCGGAACAACTGCTCCGTGAGGTCCCAGTGTTCGGCAGCCGTCCAGCCGCCGACGTAGCACGGAGAGTAGAGAGCCGGAACGAGGACCCACGGATCGTCCAGGACCCGGCCCCTGTCGACGGAGTCCAGCGTGGCGGTGGCGTACGTTCCGGGGCCGACGCGGCGCAGCCAGCCTTGTTGTGCCCAGCGCCAGAGAAGCTTGCTCGCCGCGGAGCGATTCACGTCGAGCGCTGAGACGACATCGGTAGTGCGGACGAGGTCGCCTGCTTGACGAAGCACATTGGCGAGCCTGCGCCTGCCAACGGGGATTGACAAAGGGGCCGTCAGTGGTTTGTTCATTGTCATAAAATACCAATTTATGAGATTTTATGTCAATGAGGTAACTGGCGCCGGCTATCTCTATTCCGCCGGCTCCTAGCTCCTTTCGGGCGACGAAGATGTCCGCATTGGCGTCCAGATCGCACAAACTTACGGTGTCCGCGTCCACCTTCTCGGGATTCAACCGTCCGGCGACAACCAAGGCAACCAGTCCCGCCTCCTGCGCCAGGAACCCGATACCTCGATGGAGTGAGGGCCATCCACGCGCTGATCAAACCCAAGAACCAGACGCCACCGTTGAGACGGAAGCCGATCAGATTCGCAGGTACGCCACCGAAACTATTGTTGAGCCCGCTCGGCGGCAAGGACAGACGACCATCACCATACGCGCCGGGAATGTCGCCGAATCCATGAACTTGCAGCACAACACCCCAACGTCGTTAACGCCCTCGGCGGCAGGCTAATCGAGGAACTCGCCCGCGTGACCGTCACCGGCAGAACCGGACCGGAGCAGGGCCCGAACACCGAGTTCACCTATGCCATCGATGCCTCAGCCCGAGTCGCGAGCGATCCCTGAAACTGCCGTAAGAGCACTGCACCGCTGGCCGCCACGGTGATAGCCGCGGCGGCCTCGGCCTCACCCTGCTCGTCAAGCCCTCGTCTCGGCGCGGCTGCCGCAAGTCCTGGGGGCAGAGCATACGCATCAACGGCAGAAAGACCACCCTGGGGCTCGGCACCTACCCCGTGATCACCCTCGCCATGGCCCGCGAGCGAGCGCTCGAGAACGCCCGCGCCATCGCCCTTGGGCGCGATCCACGGCGCGCATCGAACGGCGTGCCGACGTTCGCCAGGGCTGCAAAGACAGTGCTCGCCATCCACGCCGTGAACTGGAAGCCGGGTTCCCGCTCCGAGGAGACCTGGCGCGCCAGCCTGCGGGATTACGCCCTGCCGTGCCTGGGCAGCATGCGCGTGGACGCAGTGACCACTGGAACGCTGAGCGTTTGACGAAACCTCCCGGCGATGGATAACCTCCCTCCCGCAATTGAATTCATGGTCACCCACGCCGAATCGCCCGCCGCTTACGCGTGCACCGATGGGCGGAACGCTCATAGCATGAGTCAATAGCAACGGCCCGGCACCCGTCGTGCCGACACGGCAGGGGGAATCGTGGCGCTCTCGTCTTTTCTGCTCCGTAGCCTGACTCGTGCGCGCTACGGGCTTGCGCGTCTCGAAGGGCGCAGGAGAGCAAACGCTCTCCCCAGCAAGCACCGGGGGCCTCTCAATCCTCCGTTCCTGCGCGCTGGCGTCTGCGACATTTGCGAGGAACTGGTGGTGTTTCGGGCCGAGGACGCCTGGTTCCGGGATCGCCTGCACTGCACGAATTGCCGCTCCATTCCCAGGGAGCGCGCGTTCATGCGGGTTCTCAAGCAAAGCGTTCCCGGATTCGCGAAGCTCAGCGTTCACGAGTCTAGCCCCCAGCGCCGTCGCGGCCTCAGTGTGCGCCTGGCGCGGGACTGCCCGAAGTACACCTGTTCGCATCTCTATCCCGACATCCCCCTCGGCCAGCGTCATCCAAAGACCGGCATCCGCTGCGAGGACCTCGAGTGCCTGACGTTTCCCGACGAGAGCTTTCACCTGTTCGTGACCCTGGATGTCCTGGAGCACGTATTCGACGCCGAAACCGTGTTCAAGTCGATCGCCCGCGTGCTGAAACCGGGCGGTACGCACATATTCACGGTGCCGATGGTCAACAAGTTCAAGCCCTCCCGGGCGCGGGCCGAACGATTGCCTTCCGGGGAGATCGTGCACCACATGGAGCCGACCTACCACGGCAACCCAAGCACGCCAGCGAAGCGATCGTTGATGACCTGGAACTGGGGCTACGACATCACTGGGCGAATCGCCGACTGGACCGGAATACGGTCCGTGATCGTTCAGGTCGACGACATCGACGCGGGCATCCGCGCGGCGCTTACTGAAGTGGTGGTGTCTCAGAAAACCTCCGTTTAAGCCGCCAACCCTCGTAGTCGAGGGCTACGTTCAATCCCATATGGAAGAATTCCCCCACGATCTCGCTTGCCTCACGCCGGTGGAAACCGACCTCATCCACCAGGCGCTCGGTCATCTGTGAGGTTGTCAGCGCACCCACGGATGCCCTCCCGTACACGTTCGCGGGTTCCCGATAGATTCCGGGATCCATCGCACGCGCGTCCCCGTAGATGAAAGCCGCCAGTAGGCGGCAAGCGAAGTACGTAGTCTTTCACACTGGGTAATCCGAATCCGGGCGGGTTCCGGATTCTGGAGGACGCCTTTTCCGGCCGCGCCCCGCGGCCGCGCCAGGCGGCCGGGGCGGGCGTGGATAGCTCAGTTCTAATGGGCGATTCGTTGCCTCGATTCGATCGAGTCATCCGGAGCCACAGCTATGCTGCGAATTGCCCATGACGCAATTTGCGCTTGCCGTCCAAATGCGGCGGCTACGGCGCGTCGTCGCCGACGTTGGCCGCGAGCCCGGTTTCGGCGCGGCGACAGTCGATACCAGCGGTTGAGATTCCGCAAACAAGCAGGGGAGTGAGAGACCTCCCAAGCAGTCGCGAGTCGTCGCGCCACGGCTGAAGCGGTTCCATACGACGGGTAGTTGCCCGTCGCCCGCGCGGTAGCAGAATCCGCGCGGCAGCCGCCTGGCCGTTTGTGTGATGACGGCCTGCGACGGCCGCCGGTAGTGACAGGGGGCAAAAGCGCCCGCCGACGCGTCCGGCCTCGAGTTCGCCATAGATCGCAAACACTCAACCACTGTCCACAGCGACCGACGCGCCAGCGGTTCTATTGACGAATGAAACAGCGCGAGATCAGTGCCTCAGCGGCACACTGCCATCAACCTAATGATTTAACTACGTTTTTCGCCAATTGTCCACAAGCGATGTTGGCCCGATTACTGGTTGGACCGCGAGAAGAAAAGAACCGTGGCGGCGTGACGTGCGACCTCGCGACAGTAAGCGTTCGGTCGTCCCGTGACGGATAGCTTTTGGGGCTGGTAACGGTTTCC
>JAPPHD010000047.1 GCA_028821125.1 Gammaproteobacteria bacterium | reverse complement strand
CCTTGGATGTCGCTAAACTTCACCAACGCAAGCGGGGGCGGGTCATACATTAGCTATCCCACGCCCGCCCCGCGCTCGCGGGGCGCGGCCGAATCTGAAAACTGTGCTTCCACCGTGAGATTGCGGCTACGTGCCGCGGACTCCGGGTGGCGCCTTCACGTCATACCTTCAGTCTGACCAAACGAAATCACCCCTGCGGTGCGTCGTGGTGGTGGCGGTCATTGGCGCGGAAAAACTCAGGGGTCCGAGTGGGCGATCTCGGGTAGATGGGCGTTGCGGACGGCTACTTCCCGGTGCCGTTGGGCCACAGTGCCCGGTGCAGCGTCCGGATGGCGCTGCGGACTGCAGCGGACCGGGGCGCGCGCCGGGAATCGGCGCTGACGTGTTGCTCGATGTCCTGCAGCATCTCGAAGGTGCGGGCGTCGAGGCGGCAGGCGATGCGGAACGTCCTGGCGTCCTCGCGCTCGATCGCGGTGTTGGTTCTCTGGTCGGTCATTGGGATGCCCTCCTGGGCTGCGGCGCGCAGTGCGACCCAGAGGTCGCGGTCCAGGGCGCCTCCGGAGCGGATCCACGCGGCCACGGCGGGGATCGCCCACGCCGGCGTGCCCCAGTCTTGGATGGTCTGTTCCAGTTCCATGGGTATCTCCTGGCGGTTGCAATGCGAATTGAAAACGTTCGCCCGGAGCCCGCCGGCGTTTGCAATTCGCATTGCAACGGCCGGCGGGCGCTGGGGCGGGTTCGGGGCTTAAGCCGTGGCGGCGAGGTAGTCGGCCCACCGCTGCATGAGCGTCCTGCGGCGCTCGAACAGGTCGCTGCGGCGGTAGGCGGCCTCGACGCGGTCGCTGTTGACGTGGGCGAGCGCGAGCTCGCAGACCTCGCGGGGCGTCTCGGTGCACTCGGCGGCCCAGTCCCGGAAGCTGGAGCGGAACCCGTGCGGCACGGCGTCGATGCCGACCTTGCACAAGAGCTTCCGCAGGCCGGTCTGGCTCGGCATCCGCCCGGTGGCGCTGGGGAACACCAAGGCGGCTCTGTCGGCAAGCTGGCGCGCTTCGTCGAGCACGGCAAGGGCCCGGTTCGAGAGCGGCACCCGGTGCTCGCGCCCGGCCTTCATGCGCTCACCGGGGACCGTCCAGACGGCGGCGTCGGTGTCGATCTCCGACCAGCGGGCGCCGCGGACCTCGCCCGAGCGGGCGGCGGTCAGCACCAGGATCTCGAAGGCGAGCACGAGACCCGCGTAAGCGCCCGAGGCACGGACGCGCTCAAGGGCTGCCCCTACCTCGGCGTGGGGCAGCGCCTTGCGGTGCTCGATGCGCACCCCGGTCTTCGGCAGCGCACCGGAGATGGCATCGCCGGCGGGGTTGTCCACGCGGTAGCCCTGGGCGACCGCCCACTTCATCACCGCGCCAATGCGCTGCCTCAAGCGCCGGGCGGTCTCACGCTTGGTCGACCAGATCGGTAATAAAACGGCCATGACGTCGCCGGTGGTCACCGCGTCCACACGCATGCTGCCCAGACGCGGCAGGGCGTAGTCGCGCAGGCTGGTGCGCCACTGCTCCTCGGAGCGGGAACCCGGCTTCCAGTTCACGGCGTGGATGGCCAGGACCGTCTCTGCAGCCCTGGCGAAGGTCGGCACGCCGTTCGATGCGCGGCGGGGATCGCGCCCAAGGGCAATCGCGCGGGCGTTCTCGAGCGCCCGCTCGCGGGCCATGGCGAGCGTGATCACCGGGTAGGTGCCGAGCCCCAGGGTGGTCTTTCTGCCGTTGATGCGTATGCTCTGCCCCCAGGACTTGCGGCAGCCGCGCCGCGACGAGGGCTTGACCAGTAGGGTGAGGCCAAGGCCGCCCCGGCCGTCCCCGTAGCGGCCAGGCACGTTGACCGATTTGACGAAAGTTGCGGACAGCATGGTGGGTCGTTTGTTCATGAAGCGGTACTCCTATTGACACAACAAAGTGTGTTGACGGAGTGTGCCGCCGTGAAGCGGAAAGGGCCAAGAAGTTTTTATTTATCAAAAGGTTAAGAGAACCTTATGCGATGCTCCGAACCCCTACAAAACCCCTGGTTTGCTCTCGTGGAAGGAACAACGCCGAACTGGCAAAAGACCACCCAACGACCCTATACTTGCCGTTCGATTGTCGGGGTGCCGAACGGCTGAGACGCTTAGCGAACCCGTAGAACCTGATCCGGTTAATTCCGGCGTAGGGAACAGCCCCCGACCGAAAAACCCGGCGGCGTAACGCCACCGGAAATTTACAATCGGGGGGTCCCATGTCCGAGCAACCCATTCTTTCCGAAGCAGCCCAACTCGACGCCGAGATGGTCAAGCCACTGCCTCGTTCCCAGAAGGTGCACGTATCAGGCAACGGCGGCATCCGGGTGGGCATGCGCGAGATCGCGCTCTCTCCCACCACGGTGCAGGCCACCGGGGATGCCGGCTCACGCCGGCTGATACCCAATCCGCACTTCCGCGTCTACGACACCTCCGGCCCGTACACCGACCCGGAAATCGAGGTCGACGTCCGCACCGGAATCCCGCGCCTGCGCGAGCCCTGGATCCTGGCGCGCAGCGACACCGAGCCGCTGCCGGCCTTCAGTTCCTCCTATACCCAGTCGAGAAACTCGGACGCGCGCCTCGAAAAGCTCCGGTTCGCGCACCTGAGAACGCCCCGGCGCGCGCTGCCGGGCAGGAACGTCACCCAGCTCCACTATGCCCGCGCCGGCATCGTGACGCCGGAGATGGAGTACATCGCCATTCGGGAAAACCTGGCACGCGCCAACCCCGGCTACAACCCCGAACAGCACCCCGGCGAGAACTTCGGCGCACGCACGCCGCGTGAGATAACGCCAGAGTTCGTGCGCGACGAGGTGGCCGCGGGGCGCGCCATCATCCCCAGCAACATCAACCACCCCGAATCCGAACCCATGATCATCGGGCGCAACTTCCTGGTGAAGGTGAACGCGAACATCGGCAACTCCGCGGTTACGTCAAGCATCGAGGAAGAGGTGGAAAAAATGGTGTGGGCAACCCGATGGGGCGCCGACACCGTCATGGACCTCTCCACCGGCAAGAACATCCACGAAACGCGCGAGTGGATCGTGCGCAACTCGCCGGTACCCATCGGCACGGTGCCGATCTACCAGGCGCTGGAGAAGGTCGGCGGCGTAGCCGAGGAACTCACCTGGGAGCTGTACCGCGACACGCTCATCGAGCAGGCGGAACAGGGCGTCGACTACTTCACCATCCACGCGGGCGTATTGCTGCGCTACGTGCCGCTCACCGCCCGCCGCACCACCGGCATCGTCAGCCGCGGCGGCTCGATCATGGCCAAATGGTGCCTCGCCCATCACCGGGAGAGCTTTCTCTACGAGCACTTCGAGGAGATCTGCGAAATCATGAAGGCCTACGACGTGGCCTACTCTCTAGGCGACGGGCTGCGGCCCGGCTCCATCGCCGACGCCAACGACGAGGCCCAGTTCGCGGAACTCGAGACCCTGGGCGAACTCACGCAAATCGCCTGGAAGCACGATGTGCAGACCATGATCGAGGGACCCGGGCACGTCCCCATGCAGCTCATCAAGGAGAACATGGAAAAGCAGCTCGAATGCTGCGACGAGGCGCCCTTCTACACCCTCGGCCCGCTGACCACCGACATCGCACCGGGTTACGACCACATCACGTCCGCCATCGGCGCGGCCATGATCGGCTGGTACGGCTGCGCGATGCTGTGCTACGTGACGCCGAAGGAACACCTCGGCCTGCCCGACAAGCAGGACGTGCGCGACGGCATCATCGCCTACAAGGTGGCCGCCCACGCCGCGGACCTGGCCAAGGGCCACCCGGGCGCGCAGATCCGCGACAACGCGCTCTCCAAGGCGCGCTTCGAGTTCCGCTGGGAAGACCAGTTCAACCTGGGCCTGGACCCGGACCGCGCACAGCAGTTCCACGACGAGACGCTGCCCAAGGACTCCGCCAAGGTCGCCCACTTCTGCTCGATGTGCGGGCCGAAGTTCTGCTCCATGAAGATCAGCCAGGAGGTCCGCGACGCCGCCGGCGTCACCGACGAGACCGTGCGCATGATCGACGTCGAGTCCGAGATGAAACGCAAGGCCCGCGAGTTCCGCGACCAGGGCAGCGAGATCTACAGCTAGCTGCATCCCGGAGCGAACGCCAATGCGGGTTGAAATCGCCGGCGCGGGCCTCATGGGGCGAATGATCGGCTGGCGCCTTGCCGAAGGCGGCGCCGACGTGACGCTGCATGAGCGCGCATCCCGGGAAGCCCCGGAAAGCGCTGCACACGCGGCGGCGGCGATGCTGGCGCCGGTAAGCGAGTATCCGGACGCGGACCCGGCAGTTTTCGAGATGGGCAAGCGCAGCCTCGAACTCTGGCCGCCGCTGCTCGACGCTCTGGACGTGCCCTACTCCATCGACGGCTCGCTGCTGGTAGCCCACGGCCCGGACGGACCATTGCTCGACAAGTTCCACCGCTCCCTGGGCGTTGAAGGCGCGACCGAGGCGCGCTGGCTGGACGGCGACGGTATCGGGGCGCTCGAACCCGCATTGGCCGGCCGCTTTCAGCGCGGCCTGTACCTGCCGAACGAGGGCTGGCTGGACAACCGCGCCCTGCTCGATGCGCTGGAACCCCGGTGCGGCGAGATCCGCTACCGCGATGCGGTCGATCCGCACGGCCTGCGCGCCGACATCGTCATCGACTGCCGCGGCGTCGGGGCCGGCCTCGAGGGCCTGCGCGGCGTGCGCGGCGAGGCGATTCGCGTGCGCGCGCCGGAGGTGGAGCTCGCCCGGCCCGTGCGGCTGATGCATCCGCGCTACCAGCTCTACGCGGCGCCCCGCCCCGGCGGCGAAGTCGTGATCGGCGCCACCCAGATCGAAAGCGGCTCCCTTCAGGGCGTCACGGTGCGCAGCGCCCTCGAACTGCTGTCCGCCGCCTTCGCCCTGCACGCCGGCTTCGCCGAGGCGGAAATCCTGGAGCTGTGCGTCGGCCTGCGCCCCGCCTTCGAAGACAACCTGCCCCGCATCGAGTGGCACGGCGGCGTGCTGCGGGTCAACGGGCTCTACCGGCACGGCTTCCTGATCGCCCCCGCTCTGGTCGAACATGTCGTCGCCGAGATCGAAAAGATATGGACATCTTCTGCAACGGCGACCGGGTGAGCCTCGACGTGGAGCGGCTTGCCGAAGCCCTTGAAACTCTCGGGTTCGGCGACCGCCGCGTGGTGGTCGCCGTCAACGAGACCTTTGTCGCCAAGGAGGAGTGGCCCTCCTTCCGGGTACGTGCCGGCGACCGTCTCGATATCCTTGCGGCCATAGAGGGGGGATGAGCATGAGCGAAGCGCCGATCGCGCCGACGGTCCCCGATGGGTGGTCGCTGTACGGCGAGCCGCTCAAGAGCCGCCTGCTGCTCGGCACGGCCCGATACCCGTCGCTCGCCGTCATGACCGAGGCCGTTGCCGCCTCCGGCGCGGAAGTGCTGACGCTGGGGTTGCGCCGCCAGTCGCCGGAAAAACTGGGCGGCGGCTCGGTCTGGGACCATATCGCGAAGCTCGGCTGCCGGCTCCTGCCCAACACAGCGGGCTGTCACACCGCCCGGGAGGCCGTCACCCTCGCCCGCATGAGCCGCGAGATCTTCGGCACAAGCTGGATCAAGCTCGAAGTCACCGGCGACGACTACAACCTGCAGCCCGACCCCTACGAGTTGATCGAAGCCACCCGGGAACTGGTCAAGGCCGATTTCAAGGTGTTCGCCTATACCACAGACGACCTGGTGGTCTGCACGCGGCTGCGCGACCTCGGCTGCGAAGTGATCATGCCCTGGGGTGCGCCCATCGGCACCGGCAAGGGCGTCACCGACCCCTACGCGCTCGAGACGCTGCGCGCGCGGCTGCCCGATGCGGTGCTCATCGTCGATGCGGGCCTGGGCCTGCCCTCTCATGCCGCCCGGGTGCTGGAAATGGGTTTCGACGGCGTGCTGCTCAATACGGCGGTTGCGCGCGCCGACGACCCGGTGCGCATGGCCGCGGCATTCGGCAAGGCCGTGGCGGCCGGCCGCCTGGCCTTCGAAGCCGGCGCCATGGCCGAGAGCGAGACGGCACAGCCGTCGACACCGGTGGTGGGAACGCCGTTCTGGCAGTCGGAATCCGGGTAGTTTCCGCCGTTCAACCGTCCGGCGCCGCGGAGCGCAGGGTCGGCGCCGATACGCGCACCGTAATGAAATCCGCGTCGTGATACTGCCGATGGCGCACTTCGGAGGCGTGGTGCCGCAACAGCCGGAGCGATACCTGCCGCTCCATCACCTCTTCCGCGGCCCCTTCGGCGAGCAGGGCAAGCCGGTCTTCGATGTTCTCCTCGCCGCCGGAGGCGATGAACTCCAACACCGCGTCCTTGCCTTCCCTGCGCGCCGTCACCAGCAACCGCCGCTCGCCGGTTGCGGTCCCCTCTTCGTCCACCAGCAGTGAGAGCAGCGTCTCCTCGCTCGCCGCATCGAGCCGGTTCGCCATCGCTTCGCCCCAGCCGCTCCTGGCGCTGAAGTCGGCAACGAACTGCCGGATCACCGGGAGGGCGCCGACGCCCAGGCGGGTTTCCGTTTTCCTGCGCCGCGGCGCCATCAGTTCCATCACCAGGCTCAGCACGATGGCGGTGAGCCCGCCCGCGGTGAGACCGCTATTCAGCAGACCCCCCGCCAGGTCCGGCACCACCTCGGGAAAGATGAACCCGTACTGACAGCCGACGCCGACCCAGAACGAGATTCCCGCCACCAGCACCTGCCGGCGGTCCAGTCCGTCCGAGACGACCATCTTCATGCCCAGCGTGAATATCGCGGAGATGAGCACCACGATGTAACCGGCAATCACGGGCCCCGGTACCGCCAGCACCAGCGCCAGAATCTTTGGAAAGAACGCCAGGGCGGCAAGGGCCAACCCGAGTACGATGCCCACCTGGCGGGCGGCGTTGCCGCTGAACTCGGTCAGCGCAATGGTGGTGGCGCGAACGCCGTTGGGCACCGTTCCCGCCAGGCTGGACAACAGGTTGCTGAGTGCGTCCGCGGCCACCGCCCCCTGTACGGAGCGAAAATCCACCGCTCGCCGTTTCCGCCAGGACACCCCCTGAATGCCGAGGGCACCGCTTACGGTCCGAACCGTGAAGACCAGGTACACCAATATGAACGCGGGCAGCAGTTGCAGGAAGGCCGGCCCGAAGTCGAGCCCGAAGGCGGGCCTGTCTGCGGGAATTCCCAACCAGCCCGCATCCACAACCCGCTCGACGTCGTACAGCCCGTACATCGACGATACCAGCGACCCCACGGCCAGGGCGACCACCGGCGCCCAGGGACGCAGTTTCGGCGTGCCCCTGACCATGATGCCGCCGAGCGCCACCAGCGTTGCCAGCGCGGGAATCAGCGATGCACCAAGCGGCGTCCCGTCCGGCAGATCGTCCAGCATGCCGAAGACGACGGGCATGATCGTCACCGGAATGAGCATAAGCACCACGCCGGAAACGGTTGGCGTGAGCACACGGCGGAACATCGAGAGCTTCAGCGAAAACGCAAACTGGAAAAGCGATGCAACCAGCATCAGGGAAGCCAGCAGGGCGATGCCCCCGGCATCGAGCGCATCGGCGCTGACTGCGATGGCGGTGCCCGTCGGCCCCGTAATCAGCACGTATCCGGCCCCGAACCGGCCCAGCGGAAAGCCGTGCAGGGCCGTGATCAGGCCACCGACGACCATGGACGCGAACACCGCCCAGATCAGCAGGTTCTCCGGAGCGTCCGCGGCACGGAAAACCACGAGGGGGATCAGAATCATCCCGCTCAGCGACAGCAGCGCGTACTGCAGGCCGAGGCCGGCGCTCTGTGCCGCGGGCGGTGCCTCGTCCGGTTCGTAGACGACGCCGCGTTCTTCAGAATTTCCAGACACCGGAACTAGAACTCGCGTCCCTGTTTCGCCCCCGTGCGCAACCGTAGCGCGTTCAGCCGTATGAACCCTGCCGCATCTTCCTGGCGATAAGCGCCCCGGTCGTCTTCGAAGGTCGCTACATCCGCGTCGTACAGGCTGTCGGGCGAACGCCGGCCGAGCACGGTGACGGCGCCCTTGAAGAGCTTCAGCCGCACAACGCCGTTCACCGGCCTCTGGGTTTCGTCGATCAGCGCCTGCAGCGCCCTGCGTTCCGGGGACCACCAGTAGCCGTTGTAGATCAGCTTGGCGTAGCGGGGCATCAGCTCGTCCTTGAGGTGCGCAACATCGCGGTCGAGGGTCAGCGACTCCATGGCCCGGTGCGCCTTCAGCAGTATCGTGCCGCCCGGGGTTTCGTAACATCCCCGTGACTTCATGCCCACGTAGCGGTTCTCGACCAGGTCCTGCCGGCCGACGCCGTGGGCGCCGCCCAGGGCGTTGAGGCGGGCGAGCAGGGCCGCGGGGCTCAGGGGCTCGCCGTCCACGGCCGCCGCATCGCCGCCGGCAAATTCGATCTCGACGATTCCGGGTTCATCCGGCGCCGTTTCCGGGGCCACGGTCCAGCGCCAGATGTCCTCGCCCGGTTCCCGCCACGGGTCTTCCAGTCCGCCGCCCTCATAGGAGATGTGCAGCAGGTTGGCGTCCATCGAGTAGGGCGACTCCCCCTTACGCTCGTAGTCGACCGGAATCTGCCGTTCGCGGCAGTACGCCAGCAGTGCTTCCCGGGAATTCAGGTCCCATTCCCGCCAGGGAGCGATCACCTTGATATCGGGATTGAGCGCGTACGCCCCCAGTTCGAAGCGCACCTGGTCGTTGCCCTTGCCGGTGGCGCCGTGGGCGATGGCGTCCGCCCCGGTTGCCGCGGCGATCTCCACCAGGCGCCTCGCGATCAGCGGCCGGGCGATGCTGGTGCCGAGCAGGTATTCGCCTTCATAGAGCGTGTTGGCGCGGAACATGGGGAACACGTAGTCGCGAACGAAGGTCTCCGTAAGGTTCTCGATGTGGATTTCCCTCACCCCCATGGCTTCTGCCTTGGCGCGGGCCGGCTCGACCTCCTCGCCCTGGCCGATGTCGGCGGTGAAGGTCACCACCTCGGCCTGGTAGGTGTCCTGCAGCCAGCGGCAGATGACGGACGTGTCGAGCCCCCCGGAATAGGCCAGAACAATCTTGTCAGCGTTCATCTGTGGTCGGTTCCCCCGCCGCGCTCAAGGCCCGTTGTGAATCGCGCAATCCTACGCCAGGCGATTGGAATTGCATAACGGCAGGCCGGGGCCGTGCACGCTGCGGGGTACCGTGGCGATGCACCGGTGATCGCACTAGGCCCGCCCGCGGCTTCGCGTTGGACTCGATTCTTCCAAGTTGCGAGAATCAGCATCTGCCAGAAACAAAGGGGAGAACGGCAAATGCACGCAGGCGGAATACCTGAAGACGTAATCAATCGCTGCATGGCCCGGCGCGGCCGGTTGCACACTTTCGAATCCATCGACCCGGCACATACGGCCATGCTGGTCGTCGACATGCAGAACGCCTTCGTCGCCGAGGGCGCGGCCGCCGAGATTCCCTCGGCCCGGGGGGTGGTGCCCAACATCAACCGCATCAACGCGGCGCTGCGGCAGGCCGGCGGGCTGGTGGTGTGGATCGTATCCACCTACGGCCCCGACGAAGAGAATCGCTGGCCCATCATGTACGACCACGTCTTCGGCGAGGAACAGGGCAAGGCCTTCCGCGCTTCGCTCAGCACGGGGGCACCCGGCCACTCGGTTTATGCCCCGCTGGAACAGCACGCCGACGACATCACCGTCAGCAAGAACCGGTTCAGCGCCTTCGTCGGCAGCGGCGGCGGGCTCGAAGAGCTGCTGCGCGAGCGCGGCATCGATACCGTGCTGGTCACCGGCACCGTCACCAGCGTCTGCTGCGAATCCACCGCCCGGGAAGCCGCCATGCGCAACTTCAAGACCGTCATGATCACCGATGCCAACGCCGGCCGCGACGACGAGGAGCACTGGGCAAGCCTCTCAAACATCCTGCTCGGTTTCGGCGATGTCTATTCCACCGACGAGGTGATTGGCCTGATCGAAGCCTGACGGCGTGTCCCGGGCGCAGTCGCATTTTCGATTCGAGAGGCGGGTCGACGGAATCCGGAAAGGAGGAAGTTTCCTCTCATAGTAGCTATTATTTGAGCTATAAATCCTGTATTTTGTGATTTATGGCTACAATTATATCTGCTAAAAGATCGCCAGAAGATGTTGCGAAAGCGCTTGGCGAGCGGCTGAAATCCCGACGGCTGATCGTGAATCTGAGCCAGCGGGGCCTTTCATTGCGTTCGGGCGTCCCCCTGGGCACTCTGAAGAAGTTCGAAAACTCCGGGTCGATCGCACTGGTCTCCTTCATCCGGCTGCTGGTCGCGCTCAGGGAAGAAGCGGGGCTCGACAGGCTGCTGACGGAACCGGAGTTTAAAAGCCTGGACGACGTGCTCGAACCGCCCCGGACGCGCCGCAGGGGCCGCATCACGTGAAGATTCCGCAAGGCTCGCCGTTACAGGTCAGCCTCCGCTGGAGGCCCGGCGACGAACAGCCGGTCGGCCGTCTCGCATACCGGAACCGCCTTGCCTACTTCGAGTTCGACGGTGCTTTCCTGGCCTCAAGTCTGCAGCTGTCTCCCGTGCATCACGAATCGGTACAAGGCTTGGTCCGCCCGCATGACATCGGTGCGTTCGAAGGATTGCATGGCCTGTTCAACGACAGCCTGCCTGACGGTTGGGGCCGTCTCCTGGTCGACCGCCGCGCCCGCCAACTCGGCATCGATCCCGCCACGCTGACGCCCCTCGACCGGCTAGCCTGCGTCGGCGCCCAGGGTATCGGCGCGTTGTGCTATGCCCCGGCCACCGAAGTGTGGGGCGAAATCGAGCCGCCGTTCGATCTCGACAGGCTGGCGGCCGGTGCACGTACCGTGCTGCAAGGCAGCGCAGAGGAGGTGATTTCCGAGTTGGGCCGTGCCGGCGGCTCTCCCGGCGGCGCCCGTCCCAAGGCCCTGGTTGCCATCGATGCCGACGACAACGTCATTGCCGGTACCGACAGCGTGCCGGAAAGCCATGTTCACTACCTGGTGAAGTTCAGGGGGGACGGCGACCCCGCCGATGCCGCCCGAATCGAGCAAGCGTACGCCGACATGGCCAGGGTCGCGGGCGTTCGAATGCCCGAGACCCGCCTTCTGCAATGCGCCGGGGGTGAGCTGTATTTCGCCTCCCGCCGCTTCGACCGCGATGGCGAGGTGCGCCTGCACGCGCACACGGCGAGCGGCCTTCTGTACGCCGACATCCGCCTGCCCTCCCTGGATTACCGCGACCTGATCGCGCTGACGCAATCCATCACGCGCGACCGGCGGGAAAGCCGGGCCATGTTCGCGCTCGCTGCGTTCAACGTCATGGCTCACAACCGCGACGACCACGCGCGGCAATTCACCTGGCTTATGGGCCGTGAAGGAATCTGGCGCCTGGCGCCCGCCTATGACCTGACATTTACGCCCGGCCCCGGAGGCGAACACTCCACCTCCGTTCAGGGCCACGGAAAATCGATTGCCCGCGAACATCTAACCGCGCTCGGCAGGCATGCCGACCTCAGGAACAGCGAGATCTTCCAGATCGTCGACCGGGTTGCGGCGGCCGTTGCCACCTGGCCGGACGTTGCCGGGAGTTACGACGTGAGCGCCAGATCAAGAAACCGAATAGCCGGCCAATTGAGGAAGACCCGGTTGGCCGGGCTGTCATAGCAGCCTGCAAAGTAATGACTCCCGCAGCGTGCAACGGCGATAGTCCCGGCGATCACAGGGCCCGAAACCTGGCCGCGCGCATCCTGTCGGTGATTCTGCTCGTATCGGCTCCAGTCGCGGATGGCGCCGAACGGCCGCCATGCGCAATCCAGGGCTCCTGCGCCGAAGGAACCGCATTACCTCCTTCGGCAGGCGCGGCGACCCCCCGGCAAACAATCGAAACCGCGCTGGGCGAACGGGTCTTTTCCGAACGCTGCGCCGAATGCCACAGCTCTTCCGTAATCGAACCGAGTGTGGCCGGCCTGACAAAGCTCAATCCCGAGTACATCTACCGGTCGCTGTGGTCCGGAATCATGCGGGAGGCCGCAGTCGGGCTCAACGATGCCGAACGCCAGGCGGTCGCGCAGTATCTCGGCGGCCTCGTGCCGGAAAAGCCATCGGCGGAGGTCTCGAACTTCTGCGATGCCAAAGCGCTGACTGCGAACGGAGCTACCGGCGCCTGGGGCGCCTGGGCGCCGGATACGCGCAACAGCCGGCACTTGGCCGATTCCGGCCTGACCGCTCAACAAGTGGCTCGGGCACGATTGAAGTGGGCGTTCGTCATCCCGGATACCGGCTCCACCACCAACGCCGGCAATCAGCCGACAGTCCACGCCGGCCGCCTGTATATCGGCAGCAGGAGCGGATTCGTCTTTGCGCTGGATGCCCGAAGCGGCTGCATCCATTGGCAGTATCGCCCCGTCGCCGGCGTGCGGTCGGCGATTGCCATCGACGACGGCAAGGCGATCTTTGCCGACTACGAGAACTACGTCTATGCCCTGGCAACCGGCACCGGCGAACTGCTCTGGCGCAACAAGGCCGACGAACAGCCTTCGGCACGAGTCAACGGCAGCGTCACGGTGCACGACGGAAGGGTCTATGTTCCCGTCTCTACCAATCAGGGATTCGTGAACGCCCTTGACCCGAGGCTTCCCTGTTGCACTTTTCAGGGAACCGTGACCGCATTCGATACCCGTTCGGGAAGGCGGTTGTGGCAGGCTCGCATCATCGATGAACCGCTGCGGGAACTCGGCCCCTCACCCTCGGGAACCATGCGCTACGGCCCGTCCGGCGGCAGCGTCTGGTCGGTACCGACCGTCGACGCCGGGCGCGGACTCCTCTACGTGGGCACCAGCAACCAGAAGACGGGGCCGCCCATACCCGAGTCCGACGCCGTGGTTGCGCTGGACCTGCGCACCGGCGCAAAACAGTGGGTAAGGAGCTTTGCCCCACCGCGATTCGGCGGACTGGACATCTGGAACGGCGGCTGTGTGGGGGTGTTCGCCGACCCGGAAGAGGAGTGCCCGCCCGAAAACCAGTCGCTCGAAGGAGACCGGGACATCGGCGCCCCCATAGTCCTGCAGACCCGCAGCGACGGTGCGGAAATCCTGCTGGCCGCATCGAAGGACGGCATGCTATACGCCCTGGACCCGGATCGGGACGGAGAAACGATCTGGCAATCTCGGGTCGGCAGGATCATTCGAATTCGGGGCCCGTCCTTCGGCGGCGTGGAACACGGCATAGCCGCCGATGATGATCGCGCCTATGTACCCATAGCCGACATCGACGTGATGGAGAACACCGCTGCCGGATCACTCGTCGCCGTAGACCTCGGCTCGGGGGAAATCGCCTGGCGCGCCGACGCGGCGGACGACTGGTGCAGCGGCAAGCCGGATCGCTGCTACACATCCATAACCTCGCCGCCGACGATAGCGGGAGAAGTCGTATTCGCCGGCGCCAACGACGGCGTCCTTCGCGCCTACGACAAGAAGACCGGCGAGACGGTCTGGGCGTTTGATACGGCGTTCGCGGTGGACGGCGTAAACGGGTTGTCCGGGTCGGGGGGCTCGATATCCCGGGGTGGGACAGCACTGGTCGAAGGCATGTTCTTTCAGTCCTCCGGTTACGGCCAGGGACTGGGCATGCCCGGCAACGTCCTGTTCGCGTTTGAATACCCGCAAGACTGACCCTTCGAAACCGTCGGGCTCCGCAGACACCGAAAATTCCAGCCCACCAACCGGATATCCGGCGCCTGGCTGTGCAAGCCGCCACCCGCGCTTGAGTTATGCCCACCGACCTGTTTAGGTGGGGAGATGTCCGAAAACCCGATGGCCAACCGCTTCCGCGGCTTCCTTCCCGTGGCGGTGGACATCGAAACCAGCGGCTTCGATGCGAACCGGCACGGGATTCTCGAAATCGCCGCGGTCACGTTCGAGTTTCTGAACGCCGAACTCGTCATCGACCAGCGTTTGCGCTGGGCGGTCCGCCCGTTCGCCGCCGCGGCGATCGACCAGGCATCGCTCAAGATTACGGGCATCGACCTCGACGACCATGATCGGGGCGCGATCGGCGAAAAGAACGCACTGACGGAAATGTTCAAGGTGGTGCGCAAGGCGGTCAAGCGCCACGGCTGCCAGCGCGCCATTCTGCTCGCCCACAACGCTGCCTTCGATGCCGGCTTCCTGCGCAAGGCCGTCGAGCGCACCAGGGTCAAACGGGACCCCTTCCACCCCTTCAGCACCCTGGACACCGCATCGATCGCAGCCGTCGCCTACGGCCACACCGTACTGAGCGAAGCCTGCGCACGGGCCGGCATCCCGTACGAAAAAGACAAGGCACACAGCGCCCTCTACGACGCCGAACGATGCGCCCTGCTGTTCTGCAAGGTCGTTAATACCTGGGATGCCCTGTCGCCAAACCCGATTCGGGCGCCCGGCTGAGGCGCCAGCCAGGACTCTTGGGGGCTCAGTCCGCGGCTGCTTCCTTGACCAGCGGCTGCAGTTCCCCCATCTCGAACATCTCGGTGACGATGTCGCAGCCGCCGACCAGTTCGCCGCCAATGTAGAGCTGGGGGAAGGTCGGCCAGTTGGCGTAGCGCGGCAGGCTGGCGCGGATATCCGGGTTGGCGAGAACGTCCACGTAGGCGAACCGCTCGCCGCAGGCGATCAGGCATTGCACGGTCTGCGCCGAGAACCCGCATTGCGGTGCCTGAGGCGACCCCTTCATGTAGACGAGGATGGGATTGGCCTCAATCTGGCCTTTGATGGTTTCGAGGATCGGGTCGCTCGTATCCGCCATGTTTTTACCCTCTTGTTCGCGGAACGGGTTGTCGAATGAGTCGGGTTCATGCCCGTCAACCGCTCCGGCGCCGGGCCGGGGCGCCGCCCCGTTCGCTTTACCCGGTGGGCAGGAACAGCGAGCATTGTACTCCATGCGCAAAACAGCGGGACAGGCGTCTTTTCCAGTGAGAGAAACCTGAGCGAAACGTGAGCGAAACGAGCGAAACGAGCCAAGCGTCGAAAAGCACGTTCGACCGGGAAGTCGACCGCCGCGGCACGTCGGCCATCAAGTGGGACAGGTACCGCGGCGCGGACGTGCTGCCCTTCTGGGTGGCAGACATGGAATTCGAGATGCCGGATTTCATCCTGGACAGCCTGCGGGCGCGGCTCGACCACGGCATCATGGGCTACACGCGAACCCCGAAAACGCTGGTGGCCGCCTTCCAGGCGTGGCTCGAGCGCAACTACGGCTGGAGCGTCCCCAAGGAGTGGCTGGTGTGGATGACAGGCGTGGTTCCGGGCACAAACCTGAGCGCCATGGCCGTCGGCCAACCCGGCGATTCGCTGCTGATACCCACGCCGGTCTACTACCCCTTCCTCTCCGTCCCCGCCAATGCCGAGCGGAGGTTCATGGAAGCGCGAATGAGCCGGTCACGCGGGAAGTGGGAAATGGATTTCGACGCCATGGAGGCCGCGGTGCGGCCCGATACGCGGCTGGTGCTGATCGCCAATCCCCAGAACCCCACCGGGCGCTGCTACACGAAAAACGAACTGCTCGAACTCGCCCGGTTCGCCGAGCGCCACGATCTCGTCATCTGCTCGGACGAGATCCACTGCGCCCTGATCCTCGACCCTGAGGCGCGGCATGTTCCCATCGCCAGCCTCGATGAGGACATCGCCGCGAGAACCATCACCCTGTTCGCCGCCACCAAGACCTACAATATGCCCGGCCTTTCCTGTGCGGTGGCCGTGATTCCCAACGCGGACCTGCGCGCCCGCTTCAACGCGGCCCGGCGCGACCTGGTACCCCTGGTCGGGCCCCTCGCGTTCACCGCCTCCGAAGCCGCGTTCGAGGATCGCAGCAATTGGGTGCCCGAGCTGCTGGACTATCTGCGGGGGAATCACCAACGCCTGCTGGAGGCCGTGGGCGATCGAATGACCCCGGTGGAAGGGACTTACCTGGCGTGGATCGACGTAAGCGACCTGGAACTCGACGATCCCGGAGCCTGGTTCGAAGATTTCGGGCTGGGGCTGTCGGACGGCGCCGCTTTCGGCGGGCCGGGTTACGTCCGGTTCAACTTCGCCTGCCCCCGGACAATGCTCGACCGCGGCCTCGAGCGTTACCACCGGGCGATGGAGGCGGCCACCGCCAGGTGACTTACCCGGAGTTCCCGCCCCGGCATCCGGTGCGCAGACGCGCAGAGAAGTGGACCCCGATTTTTGAACAACGCGCTAAGGTGATGAAATGGTCCGACAGAGTGCAAGCAAGACAAGACCATGAAACACTGCTATTGGTCACTTCGAGGTTCCGCATCGTCAGCTTCACTTGTCAGCCACGCAGCAGAGGCTCCACCTTTTCCAATTCGTTCCGTTCCGAAGCTCGAACGCGCATGCGGCAGAAGGAACCAACCTTGCAGGTCCAGATGACGTGCTTCGCATCCAACGCATCGGCAAGTCCCGCATTGCGGGGTAGCCACCACTATCGTTCGCAACGGTCACCCGTCTCGGTTACCCCGGCATCTCCTCCAATTCGAGCCCGCGCGTTTCATGCACGTAGCGAATCACGAAGTAAGCGGAGACGACCGCGGCCGCGGCGTAGAAAGAGTACGCACCCGCAAGGCCGATCGCCGCGAGCAGTATCGGGAAGGTCATGGTAATGCCGAAATTCGACCCCCATTGCGCCAGGCCGCTGACCGAAAGTGCCGACCCGCGGATCTGGTTCGGGAACATCTCGCCGAGCATGACCCACATCACCGGCCCCCAGGTTGCATTGAAGATGCAGACGTAGAGATTGGCTGCCACCAGCGCCACGGTGCCCAGCGTATCGCTCATCGTCAGCGCCCCGCCGGCATCGAGGGCGGCACTCGCGAACGCCGCGGTCATGGTGCCCAGGGTGAGGGCCATGCCGATCGAACCGATCCACAGGAGCGGCTTTCTGCCGATCCGGTCGATCAGCGCCACCGTGACCAGGCAGGCACCTATGCTGACCGCGCCGGAAATCACGTTGATGAGCAGGGCATCGCTTTCCGAGAAACCCACCGACTGCCACAGCACCGCGCCGTAGTAGAAGACGACGTTGATGCCCACCAGTTGCTGGAAGGTCGCAAGGCCCACGCCAACCCAGACCAGCTTGCGGACGCGGCCGGTCCTGCCATCGAGCAGGTCCGAGAACCGGGGTCGATGGCGGTCGGCGGCGCGTGAAGCGTCGATCTCGCGAAGCTTGGATGCGGCTTGCGAGGCGCCGTAGAGCCTGGCCAACACCGCGCGCGCCCGGTCCGTCCGGCCGCTCACTGCCAGGTAGCGGGGGCTTTCCGGAATGAACAGCAGCCCGACGAAGAAGAGCACGGCCGGGACGATCTCCATCCAGAACATCCAGCGCCAGGCTTCGAAACCGAACCACAGCGGTGCCGTGGACAGGCCGGCGGTACCGGCCAGCAGATAGTTGCTGACGAACGAACTGAACAGCCCGGAAATGATGGCGATCTGCTGAACGGTAATCAACCGCCCCCGGTAGCGCGCCGGCGTGACTTCGCCGATATAGGCCGGCGCCATGACGCTGGCGGCCCCCACCGCCATGCCGCCCAGCACGCGATAGAGGACGAACTCGACAGAGCCGTTCGCAACGCCCGAACCCCAGGCGCTGACGACGAAGAATACGGCTGCGGCGATCAGCAGCGCGCGCCTCCCGAACCGGTCGGCCAGCCGTCCCGCGAAGAACGCGCCCGCCGCACACCCGAGAAGCATGGATGCCACGTTGAAACCCGTGCCCACCGTGTCGGATTCGAAGGCAAGCCGCAGCCCGTCGACGGTGCCGTTGATGACGCCGCTGTCGAAGCCGAACAGGAATCCGCCCAGGGTTGCGATGCAACTGATCAGGACGATGAACGAAGAACCGGCATCCGACCGCGCTTCGTTCCCGGCGGGCTGCCGCCGGTTTCGCGTCGATTCGGATCGGGTCATGCGTGCTCTGCCCCTCTGTCCGTTCAAGGAGGAGCGAGCGGTGCAGCCAGACCGTAAACGCCGTGCAGCATTCCCAGCACCGCCTCTCCCAGGTCCATCTCTCTGTGATCGTCGTCCTTGAAGTAGCTGGCGAATACCACCACCGGGTCCTGTGCAGGATTGACGTCCAGGCCCAGCCCACCCCAGCCGCCCTTGAACAGGGTGCCGTCGGGATGCACGTAGTCCCGCATGCGCGGATAGCGCACGAAGACGATGCGGCCTCCCTGCACCACGACGACACGCATGGCGGTGGAATGCCCGCTGGCGATGAATGCCTCGAGGGGAATGTCGCCGTCGGGTGTTGGCACCGGAAAACCGGCTATCTCCGCGGAGGACTCGGATTCGAGCATCCGCACCGGTCCGTTGCGGTAAACGGTTACGGTCCGGAACAGGCTGTGGGCGTTCTTGTGCATCCAGGCCATTTCCCGGCCGGTGACCGTCCACCAGATGTGGTCCCGGATGAGGTTGCGATGATGTTCGAGCGACTCGCTCAGCGAGTAGGCCGGCTGGAACTGTGCCCCGTCCACCGCTCCCGGATCGACGGCCGCCTGGGATGTCAACAAGAGAAAACAGGCGGGGAACGCGATCGTCCTCAGGAGGATCATTTCGGCGAGTTTCATGTCGGGACCGTCTGGAACTCCGTGCAGGGCAGATTCAGGTCAATCCTGCCTGCCACCAATGACAACGCATTCTATGGCTGTCGCCAATCAAAATCTCTCGTCTCGAACTCGCCCTTTCACGTGAAGCTCCTGGGGTCGTTCTTGCGCGTATTGACCCGCGTCTCCGGGCTGGCGATTCGTTCTACAAGAGCCAATTTCGCTTGTGTCAACGGCTTACCGAATTCACGACCGCATAAATCGGGCCAGCAGCCTTTGGACTGGTAGCATGCTCACTACGCCTGCTTCGAGGTCAAGACATGTGGGAACAAGCTCAAGTCATCTGGGCGTTCAACCTGTTTACGCTACCGGGCGGATACACGATCTCGGTCGGCAAACTTGCCACGGTGTTGCTGCTGTTCGCGGCCGGTTACCTCGTGAGCCGGTTTGCCGGTGCCATCGTGGGGCGCCGGCTCTCGCGTACGAAACTCAGGCCGGACGCGATCCATGCCATTCAGCGGATCGTTTTTTTCGTGTTTCTGACTCTGATCTTCTTTGTTGCCCTGAACCTCCTGGGCATACCGGTAACCGCACTTGCCTTCGTCATGGGCGCCATCGCAATCGGAGTCGGGTTCGGCACGCAGAACATTGTCAACAACTTTATCAGTGGCTGGATTCTCTTGGCCGAGCGCCCCGTCCGAGTCGACGATTTCATTGAGTTCGACACCTGGATGGGCACGGTCGAGAGAATCGGCAACCGCTCCACGCGCATTCGCCGGATCGACGGCGTGCATCTGTTGGTCCCGAACAGCCAGTTGCTTGAGCGTACCGTGGTCAACTGGACGCTCATCGACCGCGAGATTCGAAGTGTCGTACGCGTCGGGGTTGCGTACGGATCACCCGTCCGGCAGGTTTCGCAGCTCATTCTCAAGGCCGTAACGGATCAGCCTGAAGTCAAGCCAGACCCGGTTCCCCGAGTCGTTTTCGAGGATTTCGGTGACAACGCGCTCGTGTTCGACGCCTACTTCTGGTGCGACCTTGGCGGCGACAAAGCACTGTTTGAGATCCGTAGCGACATTCGCTTGCGTATCGCCGACCACTTCAACGAACACGGCGTCGTCGTTGCCTTCCCCCAGCGCGACATCCACCTCGATGCAAGCTCTCCGCTCAAGGTGCAACTCCACGACAATGCGCGGGAATCGCTGGATCGATGATCTGTCCGCCAAACCGGCGCCACTCCAGCGCGCATTACGCAAAGGCGGCAGCCAGCGGCAATCCGACCCTGTAGTATACTCGGCCCACCGTCGATTCGATTCCATTGACGGTTCCAGGTGCGTAGCTGCGGTGGCCGCCGCCACCAAGGTCAAGGACGTCATCTCCGCTAAACTCTGCTTGGAAACCATGAGCGAACCCCGATCCCTGCCCGCACAACGCGCCCAACCGGACGGCTTGCCGAGCGGCGCTTCTGGCTGCAGGTCCTGATCGCCATGGCGGCGGGCAGCCCGTGGCGACCATGCGAGCGTCGTCGATTGATCGTTACGCACACGCGGCGCCTCCGATGAGGCCCGGAGCGGCCCATAGATGCCGGCGACCATGAAACCGATCATTGGCTGGCGCGAATGGGTGGTGCTCCCCCTGTTGCACCGGAACCCCATCAAGGCGAAGATCGATACGGGCGCCCGCACCTCGGCCTTGCATGCGGCGCGAATCAGGCCGCTCCAGGTAAACGGTGCCGACTGGGTGGAATTCGAACTGGACAGGCGCGATCTGCCCAACGCCTCCGCACCGTTCCGTGTGCCGCTGTCGGGCCAGCGAACCGTGCGCAACTCCGGCGGCCGGGCCGAAGAGCGCTATCTCATCGAGACGATGCTGAGGCTGGGCGATGACGAGTGGCCGGTGGAGTTGACGCTCACCGCCCGCCATGCCATGAGCTTTCCGTTGCTGATCGGCCGCACCGCCGTACGCCGGCGCTTCGTGGTCGACCCGGGACGGTCCTATCTCCTTGCGAAAAGGACGGGAAAGCGGCGCAATATCGGAAGAAACCGAGCGTACTGACGAGGGCGAACATTGAACATAGTCATCCTTTCCCGAAGCCGGAAGCTGTACTCCACCCGCAGGCTTCTCGAAGCGGCCCACACGCGGGGCCACGAGTCCTCGGTGATCGACACCCTGCGCTGCTACATGAACATGGCCACCGCAAAACCCTCCATCCGCTACCGGGGAGAACCGCTGCCGCCTGTCGATGCGGTGATACCCCGCATCGGCGCATCGATCACCTTCTACGGCACCGCCGTGGTGCGCCAGTTCGAAATGATGGGTGTCTACGCGGTCAACGAATCGGTCGCCATCGCGCGCTCCCGTGACAAGCTGCGCTCCATGCAACTGCTCGCGCGGCGCGATATCGGCATGCCCGTAACCGGCTTTGCGCACACCACCGACGACATACCGGGGCTCATCGACATGGTCGGGGGCGCGCCGCTGGTGGTGAAGCTGCTTGAGGGGACCCAAGGCGTGGGCGTCGTGCTCTGCGAGACCCGCAAGGCTGCGGAGAGCGTCATGGAGGCTTTCTTCGGCATCGATGTCAACATCATGGTCCAGGAGTACATCGAAGAAGCCGGGGGCGCCGACGTGCGCTGTTTCGTGATTGGCGACAAGGTGGTCGCGGCGATGCGGCGCCAGGCGGCGCCCGGCGAATTCCGGTCCAACCTGCACCGCGGCGGCAGTGCCCATGCCGCCAAGATCTCGCCCGCGGAACGGCGAACCGCGGTGGCTGCTGCCAAGACCATGGGTCTGAATATTGCGGGAGTGGATCTGATCCGCTCCAATCACGGACCGCTCGTCCTTGAGGTGAACAGTTCACCGGGCCTCGAAGGCATCGAGGAGGCATCCGGCATTGACGTCGCGGACCGTGTCATCGAATTCATAGAACGCAATGCCCGTCAGGGCAGGACGCGCACGCGTGGCACCGGCTAAACCGAAAGCGGCGGCCGTGGCTGAGGCGGCAAGGGGGGCGGGCGCCAAATCAGCCCGGCGCAAGGCGGGCGCGCTGCAGGGACCGTTCGAGATTGCGGGCCGGCGGGTGCGGCGCGGGGAACGGCTGCAGTTCGAATTACCGATGGCGCAACTGTATACGCAGACGCCCCTCGACCTGACCGTCGAGGTAATACACGGCCGCTGGCAGGGCGCCACGCTCCTGGTGTCGGCGGGAATCCACGGCGATGAACTGAACGGTATCGAGGTCATCCGCCGCCTGCGCACGCTTGCGGCGCTGGAACGGCTGCACGGCACGCTGGTGCTGGTTCCCGTGGTCAACCTGTTCGGATTTCTCAACAGGTCCCGCTACCTGCCGGATCGCCGGGACCTGAACCGCAGCTTCCCCGGCAGCGAGATCGGCTCGCTGGCCTCGCGCATGGCGAACGTGTTCTTCGGTTCTGTGGTGAAGCGCTGCACGCACGTCATCGACCTGCACACCGGAGCAGTGCATCGGGACAACCTGCCGCAGATCCGGGCGGCCCTCGACCAACCCGGCGTCGGGAAAATGGCCCGCGCCTTCTCGATTCCGGTGATTGTCAACTCCGGACTCCTGGACAACAGCCTGCGCTCGGAAGCGGGGCGGGAGGGCATCCCGGTAATCACCTACGAAGCCGGGGAGGCGCTACGTCTCGACGAGAAGTGCGTGGTGGCCGGGGTACGTGGGGTCGTGAACGTCATGCGCGGCCTGGACATGCTGCCAGCGCGGCGCACCCGGACCGCGCGCAGCGAGCCATACGTGGCCAACTCCACCCGGTGGATCCGTGCGCCCACCGATGGCCTGTTCCGCCCGCTGGTTCGCCTCGGCGCCCATGTACGGGTAGGCGATGTGCTTGGCACCGTGTCCGCCCCGTTCTCGTCAGACGATGACGTAATCCCCGCGCCGTTCGAGGGCATCGTTATCGGCATCAACCGGCTGCCGCCGGTGAACGAGGGCGAAGCCCTGTTCCACCTGGCGCGGTTCGGCGAAGTAAGTGCAGTGGAAGAGGAGATCGTCTCCCATGAAAGCGTGCTCGAAGCAGATCCGCTTTACGCGATCGAGTCCATCGAAGACTCGCCGTAACCGCGCTCCACGATTGATGCAAGGCCTCCGGTTCATTCGGATGCCAGCGACCTTGAGTTTGCCGCCTCCATGAATGACGGGCTCCATCGCAGTCCCGTCGTTTCGCAGGCGGGGATCTTGCTGCAGGCTCGGTCGATTGACACACGCTTCCGGTTCGCGGTTGGGCAGGCTTGCGGCGTTGGTGTCACGAATGGTGGCGGTATAAGGAGTCTAAGTTGATAGAATCTTCGACGTGACCCAGGTCGTTTCAACCATCAGTCTAAGGGTAGGCGTTGGCAAGACCACGATTTCGGTCGGACTGGCGGAAACACTTGCGACGCTGTTTCGCAAGCGCGTACTGGTGATCGACCTCGATCCCCAGTCCCACGCGACCACGATGTTGATCGGCGAGAAACGGTGGCAGGAACTGAACGGGAGCGGCCGCACCCTGGCAACCCTGTTCGAGGGACCGCTGAACGGTTTGGCCAAACGATTCGATCTCGGCTCCGTGATGCAACGCGGCGTATCCAACGTGGGGATTGCCCGCACGGTAGACCTGCTGCCGTCCAGCCTCGATCTCATCGGCAGTCAGGACCGCCTCGCCACCGCACCGCCCATTGGGCGGGAGGCGGGGATGCCCGCGAACCTGCTCGAGACCGCGCTGGAGTACAGTCTCCGTGACTATGACGTGGTGATCGTCGATTGTCCGCAGAACTTCGGCGTTCTCACCCTGAACGGCCTGCAAATCTCACATGGCTACATCGTTCCGACGACAACGGATCTCATGTCGACCTACGGAATCCCGCAGATTGTCGCTCGAATCCAGGAGTTTTCGGAGGCGACCGCGCGCCCCATTGAGTTGCTGGGGGTCGTGGTCACCAGGTACCAGGGCAATTCGGAATCGCACCGGAAAGTATTGCGGAAATTGCGGCGCGCGGGTAACCCGCCGGTATTCAATACGATCGTCTGGCACGCTGAGCGCATTGCGCAATCCGCGGAACACCTGGCCTATCCCCGAATGCTGCGGCAGAAATACCGGGACGGTCACCTGGCCGATGCGTTCCGGGACCTGTCCGTGGAAATCCTCGGCAGGCTGGATGGATAGAGCGACCATGCCCGCCCGCCGGGATTCCGGCACAAATCGTTTATTCGCCGACAAGCCGGCAATCGCGCGGCCAGGCCCTGGCCATCTGCTGGCTCCGTCGACCCATGTGGCCCTCTCGCTGTAGATTGCCCGCATGTACGCCCTGCTCGTCACGTTTTTCCTGTTCGCGCTGCTCTTCTCATTCTTCTGCTCGTTGTGGGAGGCGGTTCTGCTCAGCATCACGCCGAGTCACGCGCGCCTGCAGTCGCAGCAGGGTCGGGCGCTACCTGGAGGATTTCAAGGCCAACATCGACCGCCCCCTGGCGGCGATCCTCACGCTCAACACCGTCGCCCACACGGCCGGCGGCGATCTGGGAAGAGCCGAATCCCTGGATCACCCGAATCGTGGTACCGGCGAGCATGACCATCGCGATACTGGTGTTCTCGGAAATCGTCCCGAAAACGATCGACGCCCTGTACTGGCGGCGACTGATGACCTTCACCGTGCACTCGCTTCGCCTGTTGACCCAGGCCCTCGCCCCCTTCGTCTGGCTGAGTCAGTACCTTACCCGGCGGCTGAAGCGTGACACGACCCAGCCGATACTGACGCGGACCGACTTTCTGGCGATGGCGGAACTCGGGGCGGAAGAAGGCGTGTTCGAGGCCGGGGAATGCGAGATGATCGGCCACATGATCCGTTTTCAGACGATCGAGGCGCGAGATGTGATGACACCGCGTACGGTCGTTGCCGTGGCTTCCGAAAACGAAAGCATCGCCGACTACTACGACACGGCGATGGGCGTGCTTCAGGGATCCGAGGTTTCGTCCGTCGAATGATTGCCGGTTGCCCCACCCCAGCTTACGGTCTTTTGCTGTCGGGTGTGGAACGCACAATGACTGCGGCCCGACGCGCCGGCGGTTGGCCTCCGATGCATGAACTGGCTGGGAGTACTGCGAGTTGTTCGAACTGAACGCCAGTTCCGAATTGGTTGGCCTGGTCGTGCTGACCGCCGGGGTCGCCATCGCCTTCGCCACCCGGACCGTCATTGCCCGGCTGACGGACCGTCACGCCCGGGACTCCGGGGCATTCGCCAGAATCATACGCGCGCTGGCGCCCCTTGCGTTCTGGGGTGTTCTCGCGGCAGCGGTCGGGCTGTCGTTGCGGGTTCTCGGCATCGGGCAGGCGGCCGGGCTGATCGATGAGGCGCTGATTCATCTGCCTCGACTGATCATCGCCGTTCTGGTCATCGCAGCCGGGCACCTGATCGGCGCCGGTCTTCGCGAGTTCGTCCAGCGCCGCGCCGGCGCCGTCCGTTTCCCGCCGCGCGGCGCCTACTGGCTCGCGGCGGGACCCGCGATCATCATCGCCGCGCAGCAACTTGGCATCGATGTGTCGTTCATTGCGGACCTGGCGCTGCTGGCGTTCGGTATCGCGTCCGCGGCGCTCGGGCTCGCCTTCGCTTTGGGCGCGCGGCAGCACGTCGCCAACCTGATCGCCCGCCGGGAACTGGACGGCTACCGCAAGGGCGACCGACTGCGCGTCGACGATACCGAAGGCACGGTGGTCGAGCTGCGCCGTACCGGCATCGTGCTCGCAACGTCCGATGGCCTGGTGACCATACCGGCGGCACGATTCGCCGAAGCCCCGGTCGTGCGTTTGGCGGAGGCATCGGAGTGACAGACCATGCCGTGCCCGCAAGCCGCCTGCTCGAACGCTACGCACAGCGTCATCTCGGCGAGTTTGCGCTTGCCATTGCGCGTAGCGGCAGTTCCGCGGTGTACCCGTTGCTCGCTTCCCTGCCCGAATCGGTGCTGCCGGCCGTGGTGGTGAACCTGCCGAAGGGCATGGCCCGGGCGTTTCTGGTTCATTCGTCGGACAGCGAACTCGTCCGCTGGCTTTCCGAGGCCGACCTCGATTCCGCCGTCCGGCTCGCGCGGCTCCTCGACCAGCCGCTTCGGGCCGGCCTTGCAGACCGGCTGCCCGCCCGACGGCGAAAAGACCTTGACCGATACTGCTCTTTTCCCGACTCCAGTGTGGGGGCGTACGTGGATACGGATTTCGCTGCGGTGAGCGAAGCGCAGTCGATCGCGGAAGCCGTGCAGGCATTGGATGCTCCCGAATCACCGGATCGCATTCCGTTGCTCGTTGTCGACCGGAAAGGCCGGCTGGCCGGCTGGCTGGACACGCAACTGGCCTTGTTGCACGGCCCCGACGGGTCGGTGCGGGACTGTCTTGTACCGATTCGTCCCTTGAAGGCCAATACCCAACTGTACGCCGCTGCCGTGGAGTTCGCCGCACTCGACGAGCCCTGGCTGCCGGTCATCGATGCCCAATCCCGCCCGGTCGGCCTGCTGCACCGATCCCGGCTGCCCGATGTCTCGGCGTCACCGAGCGCAAACGCGCCGTCCGTGCTGACAACACTTGCCGGCACCCTGTTCGAGCTGCTCGCGGAGTTGCCGGCACTCGTTGCGACGGGCAGGCGGGCCCCGTGAGCGCCGCAGCCGAGCGCGTCCCGGAACACCTGGCGCTGTCCGCCGCCGTCCGGGAGGACTTTATCGCCCGATTCCCGGCGGAAGCCGTTGCCGTGCTCGAAGACATGGACGAAGACGCCCTCGCTGAAGAGATCGCGGGCGTTGGCCTGGCGAGCCGTCTCACGGTGCTGGACAGATTGCCGCCGGCGCGGTCCTCAGCCCTGTTTGAAAACCTGACCGGCGATGATCAGGCACAAGTCGTTGCCGCAGCGCCGACCCACCTCGCCCTGAGCCTGACGACCGGCCTGTCACAGGAGCGGCGTGAGGAACTCCACGAGCGATTGCCAAGGTCGCTTGGCCGGGAACTCGAACGTCTCGTCGACCTGCCCGTAGGGGCCGCAGGGCGCCTGATGGACCGGGCGGTGTGCACCCTGAACCGCGACATGACCGTAGCCTCCGCCATCGAGCGGGTTCGCTCGTCGCCGGTACGGGGTGTCCGGTCGCTCTATCTCCTGGATTCGGCGCGGCGGCTGGACGGACGGGTGGAGATGCAGGCCCTGGCGCTCGCCGACGGGACAGACCGGGTCGGCGCGTACGCCGGTTCCACGCCCGCGGTCGATGTGGTCGCTCCCAGGGACGAGGTGGTGGAACTGCTCGAGCGGCACCGTACCGATTCGCTGCCGGTCGTGGACAGCGGCAACCGGCTTCTGGGGGTGGTACGTTACGATCGCCTCTTCGATGCGGTGGGCGAATCGTTCAGCGCCGACATGCAGACCATGGTGGGGGCGAGCGCCGACGAACAGGCATTGTCCTCACCCGGTTTCGCCGTGCGGCAGCGCCTGCCCTGGCTGCAGATCAACCTGCTCACCGCATTCCTGGCCTCGGCCGTGGTGGCGCTGTTCGAAGGGCTGATCGCCCAGTTCACGGCGCTCGCCGTGCTGTTGCCGGTGGTCGCCGGCCAGGGCGGCAACGCCGGCGCCCAGGCCCTGGCGGTGGCGGTTCGCGGCCTGGCCCTGCGCGAGATCGGCAGCCGCGACCTGCCGCGCCTTCTGACCAAGGAACTGGCCGCCGGCATCGTCAACGGCCTGGCCTTGGCGGCCGTGTGCGGAGGCGGCGTCTATCTGTGGAGCGGGTCCATCGGCCTCGCCCTGGTGATCTCGCTGGCCATGCTGATTGCCATGCCCATGGCGGGCGTCGCGGGCGCGCTGGTGCCGATGCTGCTCACCCGGCTGGGCCAGGATCCGGCAACCGCATCGTCGATCGTTCTCACCACCGTCACCGACGTGGCCGGCTTCCTCTCGTTCCTGGGGATCGCCCTGGCGTTGTCCGCGCTACTTTAAATCCGGACAGGTCGCCCTCATTGAATCGACAGGCAACCACTCTCCAGGACGGACGTGGAGTTCAAGGACTATTACAGCACGCTCTGCGTCGAGCGCGACGCCTCACCGGAGGACATCAAGCGATCCTACCGGCGGCTGGCGCGCAAGTACCATCCGGACGTCAGCACGGAGCCCGAGGCGGAGGAACGCTTCAAGGAAGTGCAGGAAGCCTACGAGGTGCTCAAGGATCCGGAGAAGCGTGACGCTTACGACCGGTTCGGCGCGGACTGGCAGGCCGGACAGGATTTCCGGCCGCCGCCGGAATGGGAGCCGGGCGTCCACTTCAGCGTGGGCGGAGATTCCGGCGCCGGCGGTTTCAGCGACTTCTTCGAGTCCCTGTTCGGCGCTGCACGGCCAGGGCGGGACGGGGGATTCACGCAATTTCGCACGAAGGGGGAAGACCTGCACACCAGGGTGGTCATCGATTTGGAGGACGCCTACGCGGGTACGACGCGCAGCCTGTCGCTGCAGTCGCCCGAACTGGACGACGATGGGCGCCTGGTCACCCGCAATCGCACCCTGCAGGTGAAGATCCCGAAAGGGATATCCGAAGGCCAACGCATCCGCCTCGCCGGACAGGGCGGTCCCGGGCTCGGCGGCGCCCCGGCAGGCGATCTGTATCTCGACGTGGCGCTCGCTCCTCATCCGCTGTACGAGATCGCGGGGAAGGACCTGTACCTGCACCTGCCGGTAGCCCCGTGGGAAGCGGCCCTGGGCGATACCGTGACAGCGCCCACGCCCGGCGGCAAGGTGGAACTCAGGATACCGGCGGGGTCCCAGACGGGAAGCCGGTTGCGCCTGAAAGGCCGCGGCTTGCCCGGCAACCCGCCTGGCGATCAGTACATGGTACTGGACATCGTGACGCCCAGGCCCGGCACGGACAAGGCACGCGATCTCTACGAACGGATGAAGCGCGAAATGCCGTTCAATCCGAGATCGGCCATGGAGGCTTGAGCCATGAAGCGACGAACCTCACAGCATCTGTCCGGAACCGTCATCGGCGAACAAACGGTTTTCACCCTGCGTGAACTCTGCTCGGCCTGCGGCGTGCAGTCCGAAGTGGTGATCGAGATGGTGGAGGAAGGCGTGCTGGATCCGCGCGGCCGCGTTCCCTCGGAATGGCGCTTCACCGGCCGTGCCGTCATACGGGCCCAGAAAGCGCTCAAACTGACCCGCGACCTGGAGGTCAACTGGCCGGGCGCGGCACTGGCGCTCGACCTTCTGGAGGAAATCGAACAACTGCGCCTGGACCGGCGCATCGCCAGGTATCGAATCGACAGAACCCGACCAACCAGGCGCTGAATCTTCCGCGCGCCTTGAAAATTCCACGGCAGTCCCTATTTGTTTTCATCGTAACCCGCAAGTGCAAACCAAGGAGGAACGAACCATGAGTGACTTGTTTGGCAGCCCTTTGAGCCAGCTACTCGATCTGCAGCGGGCACTCGGCCGCGCACGCACCGGCAGCCTGCTCGATGCGGTCACCAGCGGCCGCGGGGCCTATCCGCCCATCAACGTTTTTCGCGACGGCGGCGACTACATCGTGGTCACCGAGCTGCCCGGTGTGGCCCGGGACGCCATCGACGTGCAGGTGCACAGGAACCGCATCCGGCTGACCGGCAGCAAGGCCCTGGACTACGGGGACGACACCAGCATGCACCGCAAGGAGCGCGCCGCGGGCAGTTTCGATAGAACGGTGACCCTGCCGTTCTCGGTCGACCCCGACTCGGTGACCGCCGAACTGCACAACGGCGTGCTGGCGCTGAAGCTCAGCCCGCCGCAGGAAGAGCAGCCGCGCAGCATCGCACTGAACTAGGAGGATCCCATGAGCGACAAAACCACAGCGAAGGAACACCTGGCCGTTCAGGAAAAGCAGGCGCACGATTCGAACGGGGAACAGACCGTCGAGGGGCGCTTCTTCCGGCCTTTGACCGACATCTTCGAGAACCCGGACGCACTGACCGTGGTCATGGAAGTGCCCGGCGTCGACCGCGATGACATCGACATCCAGTTGGACAACAACCGGCTGACGGTGTCGGCGCGCATCGGCCTCGAGCGCTACGGCTCGCTGGAGCCGGTGTACACGGAGTACGAAGTGGGCCATTTCACCCGCTCGTTCCAGCTTTCGAGCCGGATCGACCGGAACCGGATCGAGGCCAGCGTCGACGACGGCGTGCTGACCCTGAGCCTGCCGAAGACGGCGGAGGCGACCCCGCGCAGCATCGCCATCAACTGACGGCGAGGCTCGCTTGAGCCTGAGTGGAAAAAGCGGCGGATCGCATCGCCTTGGCGGCCGTCCGCCGTGTCGTTATCCGGGGGATTGCCTGTCGATCGCAACCCTGAAACCAATCGCTCAATACAACGCGTTGTCGTCGAGCAGCCCCAACGCGACGCCGTTGGTCCAGCCGAACCCATCCTGAGCCGGATACTCGCCGCCGCCGGCCGGTAGCGAAGTGTCCACCACATCGTACTTTTCCATCATTTTACCCGTGTTCGAATAGACCCTCCGATTCACGGCGAGCCAGCGCCGGCGTATATCGTCGGACTGCTCGGCAAACCCGTAGTGCAGCAAGCCCTTGACGGCTATCCACTGCAACGGCGGCCAGCCGTTCGGGCTGTCCCATTGCTGGCCCGAGGCGTAGGTGCTGGTGACGATGCCGCCCTCTTTCAGCAATGCGTCGATCAGGCGCGGTGTCTGTTTCCGCGCCAGATCGCCCCTGGCCGCTCTGAAATACATCGGGTAGAAGCTCGCCGCGGTCACGCGCTCCGTGAAAACGCTTCGTCGCCAGTCAACGTCCTGGAACATGCCCGCATCGGCGTTCCAGAACAGATCGTTGATCGCCGTGAAGCGAGCCCGGGCCCTGGCTTCGAAGCGGCGATGCGCTTCAAGGTCTCCGGCAGCCCGGTACAGCTCGGACAGCGTCGATTCCATTGCGAACAGCAGGCTGTTCAGGTCCACAGGCAATATGCCGGTGGTGCGGATGCTGGCGAAATCCCGCGGGTCGGCAAACCAGCGCGAACTGTAGTCCCACCCGGACTCCGCGCCGGCCCGGAGTTCCCGGTACAGGCGCTTTCCGGGCGCGGCGGACAGGGCTTGCGCCAGATGCACATCTTCCCGGTACGACTCGGGACGCGGCGCATCGAAATCGTCCCAATACCGGTTCAATATAGTGCCGCGATACAACACCACGCGCCGATGGCTCGGGCTCCCGGGTCGCAGTTCTTCCGCGCCGTCCATCCAGAAGTCGTATTCCCTGCGCAGGGCGGGCAGGTAGGCCAGGCCCTTTTCCGCGGAGGCTACCTGCATGTAGAGGTTCACCATCGCGAAAAAGAACGGCGGCTGGCTTCGGCCCGTGTAGTACGTACGGTTGCCATTGGGCACGAACCCGTAGGAATCGATCAGGAAAGCGAAATTATCGAGCATGGACTCGATCAGCCGCTTCCTGCCGGAGGCGGCCAGCCCGATCATGGTGAAATAGGAATCCCAGTAGTAGGCCTCTCGAAAACGGCCGCCCGGAACCACGTATTCGTGCGGCAGCGGGATCAGTGTGGAACGTCCCGAGCCGCGCCGGTCCGAGCGAACCAGCCGGTCCCAGAGGGCATTCAGGTGTTCGCGAAAGGGTATGTCGCTCGTGGCGGGCGCGTCCGCCGGAATGGCCGGGCATTGGAAGTTGGCCTCGACGAAGCGCCGGAGATCGACGGGAGGCTCAGCCCGCAGACGATTGTAATCAATGCGGATGCTCACCGGGCTGCGCCGTGCATCGCAATCCACAAAGGTCTTCGAGTCGCTGAAGATCCTCGAAGTCTGCACGTCCTGGAACAGCGCGCTCATCTCAACCCAGGGCCTGTAGTCTTCGACCCAGCCGGAAGCAGGCAGTACGCAGGCGAGGATCAGAACGGATTGCCGAATTCCTCTCGGGCCGGGCCGTTGCGCACGGTTACGGCACGTCGTCCTTTGGCTGGCCGGTTGGACCTCGGATCCGCGAAACGGCCACCGGCAACGCGCGCAGGCCTCCCGATGCCCCAGCTCTCGCGTTGCGTCCGATCGTGCCGGATTCGCTCGCTGGAAAGTCAGTTCCCTGTCTTCAATCGAACCGGGTCCTCAGCCTCAGGCCGATGGTCCGTGGCCGGATGGTGGTAATGCGCTGATCCGCCTGAGCCGTATTGATGAAAATCTGCGCCTGCTCGTCCAGCAGGTTGGTTGCGAACAGTTCCACGCCGTAGCGGCCGTCGCGGAAGACCCAGCCAACGCGTGCATCGAGGGTGTCGTAGGACGACTGCTTCTGCGGCGCGAACTCCACGTAGCCGGCGGTTACCAGTTGATTCCAGGAGTCTCCCGTATAGCTGTAGGTCGCCTGGGCATAGCCGAGCGTCGCCGGCCCCTGCTGCCACTGGTAGCGCGCGTTGATGAAGGTCTTCCACTTCGACACCAGCGGCAGCCGCTGCCCCTTCTCCGCAAACGCTGACTCGGACGCCTGGAAGCGCTCCTTCAGTTCGCCGTCGTTGTGCGTCGTCGCCACCTGGATGGCCAGGTTCTCGGTGAGGTAGGCCTGCAGATCGAACTCGAAGCCCTTGGTCTGGGCATCCCCCACGTTGGCGATGAAGTTGACCACCCCCACATCCGGGTCGTAGATGTTGGTCTGGAAGTCTTTCCACTGCATCAGGTAGACGGCGCCGTTGAAGGTCACCCGCCCGTCGGCGAGCGTCGACTTCCAGCCGACCTCGTAGGAGTCGAGCACATCGGGGCCGTAGGTTTCCGGAATGTTGTCGTCCGCCGCCGTGGTGTTGGCGCCGCCCGGCCGGAAACCCTGGGCGAAATTGAAATAGGTGAGCAGGTCGTCGTTCACCTCCCAGGTGAGGTTCGCCTTGAAGATGACATCGTCCGACGACGCATCCACGCTGGTGCCCCCCGCCTTGGGATCGTAGAAGATGTTGAAGTCCGGAGAGGGCGCCTTGTCGTATTCGGACCGGAACGCCCGCATGCCGAAGGTGGCCGTCAGCCGGTCGGTGAACGAGTAGGCCACCTCGCCGAAACCGGCCAGTTGCTCCCATTTGTACACCGCATCGGCGAAATACCATTCCTCCGGCAGGGGCGAGCCGCCCGCGAAACCGAGGTAGTAGGCCGACGGCACCCCCCCGTGCTGGATGCCCTCCATGCCCCAGAAGGCGATCTGGCGGCTTTCGGTTTCCTCGAAGAAGGCGCCGACGATCCAGCTCAACGGGCCGTCCCCCCTGGAGGCGAGCCGCGCCTCGTGGGACCAGCGGTCGACGTTCCATTCCAGGTCGAAATACATGCTCGGGTCGTTGCAATCGACATTGCCGTACCAGTAAAAGTCGTTGCAGGCGAACTGCTGTGTCCAGCCGGCCCAGGGCACGTAGGCCACGTAGCTCGAATAGTCGCTGACTGTGTCCGAGTTGCGCCGGTAGTAGGCGCCGGCGTAGACCAGGTCGCCGATGCCTACATCGCCTTCCAGGGTCAGCGCCACCTGGCTGTACGACAGGTCGCTCTCCTCCGGCAGGAAGCGGGTCACCTCCCGGTCGCCGCCGAGTTCCGGTTCGTAGTCCCAGGAACCGTCGATGTCGGATTCCTGGTGCACGCCCGACAGCGTCGCCATCCACCGGTCGCCGAGGCTCGAACGCAGCGCGGCGCGGAAGCCGAACACCGACTCCTCGTTGTAGTCGTCCTCGACGAAGGCATCGTTCGAGACCGTCACGCCGTTCACATAGGTGCGGTTCGCCGGCAGGTTGTCGACGAACCCGAGCGATGCGTCGTACCACCCCACCAGGCGCACCGCGGATATTCCTTCGGCCACGGGAATGTTGACGAAACCCTCCACGGTGCGTACATGGTCGCCGTCCTTGATGATGCCACCCGTCAGGTCCACGCCGGCGCTGAACTCGTCCGGGTCGGGCTTGTTGGTGATGATGCGCACGGCGCCGGAGGTGGCGCTCGCCCCGTAGTGGGTGCCCTGGGGGCCGTTCAGGATCTCGATGCGCTCGATGTCGTAGTGGTGCAGGTCGGGCACCTGCCCGCGGAAGGTCAGCGGCTGCTCGTCGAGGTAGAGGGTGGCCGTGGCCGCCGTGTCGCCGCCGCCGCCGCCGTCCGAGACGCCGCGCATGACCATGGACGTGGTGCCGGGGATCCAGCTCGCGATGTTGATCGACGGCGAAAGGACGGCGAAATCCTCGAATCGGTGGATGGCAAGCTCATCGATGCGGTCCGCCGTGAACGCCTGCACCGCAAGGGGGATGTCCTGGATGCTCGCCGAGCGCTTCTGCGCCGTGACGACGATCTCCTCGATGCGTCCGGACCCTTGTCCACCGCTGTCTGCAGTGCTTTCCTGAGCGAATGCCGGCGTCGCAGCCAACGCTACGGAAACCAGCGTGACTGCTGTCGCGATGGCTGTTTTCTCGAATGGCAGCTTGTCGGATCGAATGCCCGACCTCGGATTTCCGGCGTTCTTTGCCACGTTCAGTCACCCCCCTAAATGACCTCTACTGCGTCGGCAAAATTACCAGAAACCTCCGGCTTCGCCAGCACTATTTCACGCGAAACCATTCAAAAACGACATGGATTGCGTCGCATCCGACCGATCGTGGCTCAGCGCGGACGCTTGCAATTCCGCGCCCGATCAATGGGCACATTCAACCCGGGTCGCGTCGTGAAATGCACCGCAATCCTCTCCATGCGCCGCCTTCACGCCAACGTTTGAGAACACGCCTCCCGCGCTTTCGACAGCAGCCACCTCCAGCCTGCCGCGGCGTCAATCCGCGTACCGGTCTACCGCGTCCGCCAAGGCGACCTTCAGCGGCTCGAGTTGCGCGGAAAAGCGCCGCCAACTCCCTATGCCGCGGCGGTTGATGGGCTGGCGTACCTGTTCGGCACTCGCCGTACGCACCGCCCGCCGGGTCTCGTGGAAGCGCAGGCAGGCTTCCTCGAACGGCAGCCCACAGTGATCGAGCAGGCGCCGCACCTGCGCTTCCGTGTCGTCCACCAGCGATTCGTAGTGCACCCGCAGCACCCGGCCCGGCAGCACCGACTCCCAATGGCGCATCATCGCCAGGTACTCCCGGTAGTAAGCGCCGAGCACCCCCAGGTCGTAGCTGAAAGTCTGGCCCCTGGCGAAGTTCTGCTTGAACAGGGAACAGCAGCAGTCCAGGGGATGGCGCCGCGAGTCGATCAACACCGCGCCGGCCAGCATCCGGTGAATGAGGCCGAGGTGGAAGAAGTTGTTCGGCATCTTGTCGATGAATCGGTTGGCCCCGCCCCGATACGGATCCGTCTCGGCCAGATACCGCTTGCCCAGTGACGCGAAGTCGGATCGCCGCATGTCGGCCAGCACCTCAGGGTATCCGCCCTTGGCATCCAGTTCCCGCGTGTAATTCTGGATCTGCGGCAACTCCATGGTGCCCTGCACGGCGGAATGCGTGGCAAGGATCTGTTCGATGAGCGTCGAGCCCGAGCGGGGCAGTCCGACGATGAAGATAGGCGTTGCCCCGGCCTGCCGCTCCGGTGGGTGTTCGGACAGGAACGCTTCGGTGCAGACCGATTCGATGCGCCGGCAACGCTCCGCGAGCGCCGCGCTGTCGAAAGGGTCGGCTGCATGCTTGACGGCATTCCCGTCCGCGTACTGCGCGAAGGCTTCTTCGCAGTCGCCGCGGTCCTCCAGTGCCTTGCCGAGGGCGAAGTGGAAGGCGGCCCGCTGCGCCGGGTCCGGGTGATGCGTTGCCGCGCCGGTTTTCAGGCGCTCGACTTCGGCATCGTCGAACGGGTAGTTCTTCAGATCCGCCAGGCTCCACCAGGCTTCGCCCAGCGCGGGGTCGAGCGCCGCGGCGCGCCGATAGGCCCGCTCGCAGGCTTTCCGGTCACCGATCGTCTTCAGCACATGGCCGAGCGAGAGTGCCACGCGCGGCTGGTCGGGCTTCAGTTCAAGGGCGCGTTCGAAAGACGCTCGCGCCCGTTCCGGGCGCAATCCCCAAGCCTGGACGGTACCGAGCATGGTCCAGCAATCGGCGTTTTCGGGCGCCAGCGCCAGCGCCCGCTCTGCGGCGGCTTCCGCGCGGTTATAGTCGGCCCGCTCCGAATGCACCCGGGCCAGGCCGCGCCACACGGTGTCCATGTTGGGCGCAAGCTTCAGCGCATGGCGCAGCAGTCGCTCCGCATCGCCCACGGCATTGGCGTCGAGGGCGATATTGGCCAGCCCCACCAGCGCTGCCACGTGATCCGGTTGCCGCCTCAGTATGCCGCGAAACGCCTGCTCCGCCGCCTGGCGGCGGCCGTGCCGGAGGGCTTCGAGTGCGGCGGCGATTTCACGCCGGTGCGGGTCGGCGGCAGCGGCGCGGCGGAACGCATCGCGGCCTGCGAGGACGTCGCCCCGCTCCACCAGCGCATCGCCGAGCAACTGCCAGGCTTCGCTGTTGCCCGGCGTCCTGGCGACACACCCCTGGAGGCAACGGACCGCATCGTCCAGGCGGCTGTCCTGCCGATAGGCCCGGGCCAGATCGACCGCCGCCTGGGCGAAACCGGGCGCCTCCTCCACGGCTCGGCTCAGGTGCGTGACGGCGGCCCGAGTGTCGCCCTGGGCAAGGCGAATGGAACCGAGCAGCCGCAGTGAGTTCACCTCGTCGGGGTGCCGCTCCAGTATTGCCTGGAGCTTCCGAATCGCCGGCTGCGCCTGGCGGCTACGCAGCAACGACTCCGCCTCTTCGAACGCTTGTCGGACCGATGACGGGTAGGTCTTTTGGCGAACGGAGTCCCGCATTGAGACCGGACGATACCCAAAACACGGAATATATAGCCTTGTCCAACGAGGCATGAGCCTGAAGGGGGGGGGCGTAAATCCAACGACAC
>JAPPHD010000096.1 GCA_028821125.1 Gammaproteobacteria bacterium | reverse complement strand
ACGTACAGGATGTCGTTGAATCGGGTGACGGACCAGTACGGCCCGAACCGGCTTTCCCGGCAGTAATGCACCGGATCCTCGCGGCGCAGGCGTTCGAAATAGCCCCAATGGGCGTCCTGCTGAAAGAGATGGGGATTGGAAAGGTCGAAGTCCTCGATCGGTACGCTGTATGGATCCGGGATGAAGCTGGGGTCGGCGCCATTCATGGAATGGGAGAATACGGGAATTCCGAACCGGTAAAAACCGGGGCTCCACCCATCGGCGAAGGGCTGCGACGCCCGGCGGGTACCCGCCCGGGAGACAACTACTCAATGGCCAACCACTCAATGAAAGTCGCAACGTGCAACGCCTGAGGGACAGCTACTAAACGGCTGTCGCAACCTGTATCGTCGCGCCAGCATTCCCATCGACGCCCGGAGGCATGGAACAGGTTTGGCACGCATAAGAACGGTTCGCTGTCACGAAACGAACGAAGACATCGCCTCGGTCAGCCTCGACGAGATCGAGTTGCCCGATCCGGGGCCGGGAGAAGTGCAGGTGCGGCCCAGGGCCTGCGCCGTCAACTACCCGGACCTGATGATGATTCAGGGCACGCATCAGCACAGGCCGCCCCTGCCTTTCGCCCCGGGCGGCGAGGGAGCGGGGGAGGTCGCGGCGGTGGGTACGGGCGTGTCCGATGTCAGGGAAGGCGATTCCGTCTGCTTCGGCAGGTTGAGCGGCGGATTCGCCGAAGCGCTGAACGTTTCGGCCGACGCCGTGGAGCCCATGCCCCGCAACATGACCTACGCCAAGGCGGCTTCCTATCGCACCGCCTATACCACCGCCTATGTCGCGCTGGTGGTGCGCGGCGACCTCCAGCCCGGGGAGTGGCTGCTCGTTCACGGCGCCGCCGGTGGCGTCGGCCTGGCGGCGGTGGAGTTGGGCAAGCACTACGGCGCCAGGGTCATCGGCACGGGCGGACGGGACGACAAGCTCGCCGTGGCGAAATCCCGGGGCGCAGATGCGGTCATCAACTACACCCTGCCGGACGGCTCCCTGGGCGGTTTTCGCCACAAGGTGAAGGAAGTAACGGGCGCCGGCGGTGCGGACGTGATCTACGACCCCGTAGGCGGTGATGTATTCGACGAGTCGATGCGGTGCATCAACTGGCGCGGGCGAATCCTGAGCATCGGCTTCGTCGGCGGCCGCTGGCCCGCCGCTCCGGTGAACCTGGTGCTCATCAAGAGCATTTCCGTCATCGGCGTGCGCGCGGGAGAAATCGGCCGCCGCGACCCTGCCCTGGGCAGAAGCATCCGCGCCGCGGTTCAGGACCTGGCTCAATCGGGCGCCATCGACCCGTACGTCTGCGCGGGCTTCCCGCTCGAACGCGCGGTCGACGCCATGCGCATGCTGGAAAACCGGGAAGTGGTGGGGAAATGCGTGGTGACGATGAACGGCTACGAGATTGAAGGCGCGTAGCGGGTAGAAGGAAGCTCAAATCACATTCTGCGCACGCCGCCGGGGCCGGCGATCAGCACTCGGTCCGCACGGTTGGCGGCAAACAGGCCGTTGCAGACCACGCCGACGATGTTGTTGATCTCGGCTTCGAGGGTGAGCGGGTCGTTGATGTGGAGGCCGTGCACGTCCAGGATGATGTTGCCGTTGTCGGTGGTGAACCCCTGGCGCCATTCCGGCGAACCGCCCAGGCGGAGCAGGGCGCGCGCCGCGAGTCCGCGAGCCATGGGAACGACCTCCACGGGCAGCGGGAAGCGGCCGAGGCGCTCCACCAGTTTTGACTCGTCCACGATGCAGACGAACTCCTCCGAGGATGCGGCGACGATTTTCTCCCGGGTCAGGGCGCCGCCCCCACCCTTGGTCAGGCACCGCTCGGGGTCGACTTCGTCGGCGCCGTCGACGTAGACGCACAGGGAGGGCGCGGCATTCAGGTCGAGCACGGGTATGCCGTAACCGGCCAGGCGTTGCGCGCTCGCCTCGCTGCTGGCCACGGCGGCGTCGAACTTGTGCCTGATGCGGGCCAGGCCGTCGATGAAGAAGTTGGCCGTGGAACCCGTGCCGATGCCGACGACCGACTGCCGAGTGAGCCTGCTTTCGATGTAGTCGAGCGCCGCGGCCGCCGCGCTTCGCTTCAAGGTGTCCTGCGACATTCTGTCGTACTCCTCAACATGAACTGCCCGTTGCCCCGATACCCGCATCGGGCGGACGCGGGCCGGACGCATTTGTTACCCTCTGCTCCGCGATCAGGAAGTACTTGCGCTCTGCCGTCTCATGGGAAAACTGGAACACTACGTCAAGAAGATTCTCGCCTCGCGTGTCTACGATGTCGCGGTTGAGACTCCGTTGCAAGACGCCCGCAACATCTCGGCCCGGCTCGGCCACCGGGTGGCGCTGAAGCGGGAGGATCTGCAGCCGGTGTATTCGTTCAAGCTGCGCGGGTCCTACAACAGGATGGCGCAGCTTTCCGACGCGGACCGGGCCAGGGGCGTCATCGCCGCGTCCGCCGGCAACCATGCCCAGGGCGTGGCGCTCTCGGCGGGCAAGCTCGGCATCAAGGCCCACATCGTGATGGGGCGCAACACCCCGAGCATCAAGGTCGATGCGGTGCGCAACCTCGGGGCCCGCGTCGTGCTGCACGGCGACACCTACCAGCATGCGGCGGAACACGCGGCGAAGCTGGCGGACCGGCGCGGCTATGTATGGGTGCACCCCTACGACGATGTGGATGTCATTGCCGGTCAGGGCACGGTGGGCATGGAGATCATGAACCAGCATCCGGGGCCGGACGCCATATTCGTGCCCGTGGGGGGCGGCGGCCTGATCGCCGGAATTGCGGCCTATGTGAAGTACCTGCGGCCGCGCACGCGTATCGTCGGGGTGGAGTCGGAAGGTTCCGCATGCCTGGCGGCGGCGCTCGAGGCGGGCAGGCGGGTGCGCCTGCCGTACGACTCCCTCGACCTCTTCGCCGACGGCGTGTCGGTGGCGCAGGTCGGCCGGGAGCCGTTCAAAATCGCCCGTAACTGCGTCGACAGCGTGGTGACCGTATCCATCGACGAGATCTGCGCCGCCATCAAGGACGTGTTCGACGACACCAGGGCGGTGGCGGAACCGGCCGGAGCCCTGGCCGTGGCGGGACTCAAGAAGTATGCGGAACGGAATCGGCGCAGCCGCTCGCGGCAGTTCGTGGCGGTGGTCAGCGGCGCCAATGTCAATTTCGACCGGCTGCGGCACATTTCCGAACGCGCGGAACTGGGCGAACACCGGGAGGCGATCTTCGGCGTCACCATCCCGGAAGAGCAGGGCAGCTTCCGCCGTTTCTGCCGGACTCTCGGCAAGCGCTCGGTCACGGAATTCAACTACCGCTTCGCCGGCGGCGACGAAGCGCATGTCTACGTGGGGCTTGAGGTCGAACCGGGGGAAGACCGTCAGGCCGTCGCCGACAGCCTCGCGCGCGCCGGCTACCGGGTGACCGACATGACCGGCAACGAGGCGGCCAAACTGCACGTTCGCCACATGGTCGGGGGCAGGGCCTTCGGCAGCAAGCCGGAGCTGCTCTACCGCTTCGAGTTTCCCGAGCGCCCCGGCGCCCTGCTGCGCTTCCTCAACGGCCTCGGCAGCCGCTGGAACATCACCATGTTCCACTACCGCAACCACGGCTCCGCCTGGGGACGCGTATTCGCCGGCTTCGAGGCGCAGGCCAACGAAAAGGCGCGCCTGGCGACCTACCTTGACCGCATCGGCTACCGGTACTGGGAGGAGACGGGCAACCCCGCTGTGGAATTGTTTCTACGCTAGCCCAAGTTTACCAACGATTTTGACAAGTTCTTTTGTATCAACGGGTTACGTT
>JAPPHD010000163.1 GCA_028821125.1 Gammaproteobacteria bacterium | reverse complement strand
TATCCGACAAATCGAGATCCCATTCCAATTTTTTGGTGAGATTTTCGGGCTAGGCGCGCGGCGGACCAGGCGCGCGGCAACGCCCGTCCCCGCCGTCAACCGCGCTAATTCGACGCAAGCGAGACGTTGAACACCCCCGCAAGGCGGGCTGAGTCCATCACGTGGATCATGGTCCCCGTCTGGGAATCCGGATGTGGCTGGATGACCACGGGCGCCTCGGGATTTTCCGCGTGCAGGCGCTCGATGTTGGCCCGCACCGAACGCCAGTCGACATCGCGCTGCGCGATCATGATGCGGTCACGGTTGGTGATGCGCACAACGATACTCTTCTTGTTCGGGTCTTCCGACTTCGGCGCGTCGTCCGGCTGGTTGACATCGAGGCCCACTTCCTTGACGAAGGTGGCGGTGACGATGAAGAAAATGAGCATGATGAACACGACGTCCAGCATGGGCGTAAGGTTGATGTGCTCTTCGGTGTCCTCGTCCCCGTGCCCGCCAATGATTCTGCGCATGTCCCGTACCCCGAGCGAAGCAGTGCGAACGGTTAGTGTACTCGCAACTCCACCGCCGGAAAAGGCACTGCGGACCCGCCCGCGGCAGGGGACCCGGGCCGTTCTGATATCATCGCCCGCATGCCCACCAAGGATGTCGAAGCGCTCGCGCGCCTGATCGATACGTCGGACCGCATCGTGTTCTTTACCGGCGCCGGCATCAGCACCGAGTCGGGCATTCCCGACTTCAGATCCCCCGGCACGGGCTTGTGGACGAAGATGAAACCCATCCCGTTCCAGGAGTTCATCGCCTCCGAGGAGGTGCGCCAGGAGTCCTGGCGACGGCGCTTCAGCGGCGAGCGCACCCTGGAGAACGCCGAGCCCAACAAGGGGCACCGGAGCGTGGCGCAACTGGTCGACGAGGGCCGCTGTATTGCGGTGATCACCCAGAACGTCGACAACCTCTTCCAGGATGCGGGCATACCGGACGACAAGGTCATCGAACTGCACGGCAACGCCGGATACGCCACGTGCCTCTCCTGCGGAATCCGCTACGAGATGGCCGACCTGGAAGCCCAGCTCCGAGAAACCGGCCGGGTGCAGCCCTGCAGCGCCTGCGGCGGCATCGTCAAGTCGGCGACCATCTCGTTCGGCCAGGCGATGCCGGAAGCGGCCATGCAGCGCGCCCAGGAAGTCACCGAATCATGCGACCTGATGGTCGTCGCCGGCTCCTCCCTGGTCGTCTATCCCGCCGCCGGCTTTCCGGAATACGCCAAGCAACTCGGCGCCAGGGTCGCCATCCTGAACCGGGAAGAAACGCCCCTGGATCCCATCGCCGACGTGGTTGTCAACCGGGAGATCGGGCCGACCCTGTCGTTCGTCGTCGGGCTGAACTAGCAGTTTTTGGCCCGCAACCGGATTGGGGAGCCGGTGTATCGAACAGTTCATTCGATCGGGCACCGCACACCCACTCTCTCCCAGCGGTCCTCAAGCGTTTCCGGTGGATCAACGCCCCGGTACGCGGACTTGGAAGGAACAACGCCGAATCTCGGGAAAGAGTTCGCATACGGCGCTTCCATTTCGGCGCGTTAAGCTCGTCCGAATCCCTTGATTACGGCAGGATGATGGGGCCGTGCGCCGAAATGGAAGCGCCGTATGCGAACTCGCTCCGGCGTTCTACCAAGACCGACGCGACGTGCGACCGGGTCGTCGCTCACCCCGATGCCAGCCGCCGCTCCTCCCCGTCGATCTCCGCAGCCCATTGCCTGACGACGAATTTCTGGATCTTTCCGGTGGACGTTTTGGGCAGGTCGCGGAACACGACAAGCCGGGGACATTTGAAATGGGCGAGCCGCTCGCGGCAGAACGCGATCAGTTCGGACGCTGTCGCCGTGCATCCTTCCTTCAGTTCGACAAAGGCCGCGGGCGTTTCCCCCCAGCGCTCGTCCGGCGCCGCCACCACCGCCGCCTCGCTCACCGCCGGGTGCAGATAGATCACGCCCTCCACTTCGATGGAAGAAACGTTCTCGCCGCCGGTGATGATGATGTCCTTTGATCGGTCCTTGAGCTGGATGTAGCCGTCCGGATGCATCACCGCAAGGTCGCCCGAGCGGAAATGACCGCCGGCGAACGCCTCCTCGGTAGCGGGGCCGTTCTTCAGGTAGCCCTTCATCACCACGTTGCCGCGGAACATCACCTCGCCCATCCGCTCGCCATCGGGTTCGACCGGTTCGAGGGTTTCGGGATCACGGACACTCAGCTCTTCGAGCACGGTGTAGTTCACGCCCTGCCGCGCTTTGAGGGCCGCTCTCTCGGTGGCGGGCAGTTCGTCCCAATCCGGCTTCCAGGCGCATATGGCCGCCGGACCGTAGACCTCGGTCAGCCCGTAGACATGGGTGATACGGAACCCCACCGCTTCGGCGCGTTTCAGCACCGCAGCGGGGGGCGCGGCGCCGGCCGTCATGACTTCAACCGGCGAATCGAGGGCGATACCGCGATTCTCCGCCTCGGTCGTCGCCATGTTGAGCACGATGGGCGCCCCGCACAGGTGGGTTACTGCCGACGCGCCGATGGCTGCCAGGATGTTCTCCGCGGTCGGGGCGCGCAGGCAGATGTTGGTACCCGCCATCGCCGCCACCGTCCAGGGGAAGCACCAGCCGTTGCAATGAAACATCGGCAGCGTCCATAGATAGCGGGGATGATGAGGCAGGGTCCACTCAACGGCGTTGGCGAGCGCGTTCAGGTACGCGCCCCGGTGATGGTAGACAACGCCTTTCGGGTTCCCCGTGGTGCCCGAGGTGTAGTTCAGTGCGATGGCGTCCCACTCATCGCCGGGCGCCATGTCCGCGTCGCGCATCGGGTCCGCTTCCGCCAGCAGCGTTTCGTACTCCAGGGCGCCCTCGAGTTCCTCTCCGGGCGCCGCGGGATCATGCACGTAGACGATCACCGGCTGAACGGCGGCAAGCGACAGCGCCTCCGCCGCAATCTCGGCCAGACCCGAGTCGACCACGAAGAACTCGGCTTCTCCATGGTCGAGAATGAAGGCCACTCCGGCCGCATCGAGGCGCGTATTGATCATGTTGAGCACCGCCCCGGACATCGGCACCCCGAACGCCATTTCAACGGCGGCGGGCGTATTGGGCAACAGCGCAGCGACCGTCGACTCCGAGCCCGCGCCCCTGGACCGCAACGCCGCCGCCAGCGATGCGCATCGCGCGTACGTCTCGCTCCAGGAACGGCTGACGCCGCCATAGTGCACGGCGGCATGGTCCGGATGGACACGGGCCGTTCTCCGGATCAGGGAAACCGGCGAAAGCGGCGTGTAATTCGCGCGGCGCTTGCCGAGGCCGGCCTCGTATTTCCCGTTCAAATTTCAGTCTCCCCCTCGATGGGTCTCCCCGGCGATTCTAGCCCGACCTATTCATGAATAAACTACTGCGGCCGTCAATAGCAGCGAAATCACTGGGCGTGCTCCCGCCGCGTGCTCAACGTGCTGTAAGCACGCCTGCGCGCGCTCTGGTCCGCGCCACCCAGCGCTTTCACTATTCTTGCCAGCCTCGCTACATTCATTCACGAATAGGTCGGGCTAGCAGCCCGCGGGGAAGTCCGGCGTAGCGCCCATGCGGGCGAGACGGCGCCGGACCACGCATTTTTTGGTGCTGGCCGATTCCGCTAGAATTGGCGGGAGTTCAAGGAGGCTCGGATGGCCAAGAGCATCGCCATCGTCGAAGACGATCCGGACCAGCGCGCCAACTACGCGGACGCCATCACCAAGAAGGGTTACGAGGTGGTCGCCTACGGCAGCCGCGAAGAAGCGCTTGTGGGAATGAACAACCGCCTGCCGGACCTGGTCATTCTCGACATCATCCTGGGCGATGAGGTCGACGCGGGTTTTCAGCTCTGCCGGGCGCTGCTCGGCAAGTCGCCGTCGCTTCCCGTGATCTTTCTCACCGAACGCATTGACGAGATCGACAAGATATCGGGCCTGCGCCTCGGCGCCTGGGACTACCTGCCCAAACCCATCTCCCTCGATTACCTGGCCGAGCGCATTTCCTCGCTCCTGCGCATCAACGAGGTACGCTCCGAGCATTCCGAACAGGAGAGCCCCACGGCCAAACACGTGGGCGATCTCACCATCGATCAGGAAGCGCTCCTGGTTTCCTGGAAGGGCCATCGCATCGACCTCTCCGGCACCGAGTTCCGGATGCTGGCGAAACTGGTGCGCCAACCGGGCCACGCTGTCAGCTACGAATCGCTGATGAACGCCACCATGCAGAGCCTGGTGACCAACAACACCATCAACACCCACATGCGCAACATCCGCAAGAAGTTCGAGAAGGTGGACAGCGCTTTCGCGGGCATCAAGAGCGAATACGGGTTCGGCTACCGCTGGTGGCGCCCGTGAAGATCTTTCGCCGCATCCGGGGCCCCAGGCTCGGCACCAAGCTGATCCTGCTCGGCCTGACGCTCTTGATCGTGCCCTGGTTCAGCTATCGCCAGCTCGTGGAGATGGAGCGCCTGCTGGTCCAGGGCCAGTCCCATGCCCAGCTCCTGATGGCGGAAGGCATCTCGACCCTCTTCAATGGAAGGGAAGACCTGTTCAACGACCTGCCGGTGACCATCGAGGACTACGAAACCCTGTTCGCGCACCCCCTGCGGAACAACGTCCGGCTCGACGGCCGCCTGGAGGACTGGGGGGAAGACCTGGAGGAGAAGCTGCTCTCATTCGGCGCCGGGCAGGATGTAGGAGACGCCTCGTTCCAGCTTCTGCTGGGCGAACGGGCCGGTCAGCTATACCTGTATCTGCGCGTGCGTGATCCGGATCTGGTGTATCGAAACCCGGACTACCTGCGCCTGGACAGCGCCGACCAGGTTCGCCTTTCCTTCATTCGCCCAGACGGCAACGACGGGCGCGTGAGCCTGGTGTTCACCGAAGCCGGGGCCGTCACCGCCTACACCATGGACGGCGACTGGCGGTTCGCCACCACCGGGGCGCCGGAGACCGCGATTCAGGGCTTTATGGAGCCCATGGAAGCGGGCTGGGCCATGGAATTCCGCCTGCCGCTCGAACTCTTGGGGTCACGGCGCTATTTCGGCGTGTCGGTGGCCGACGTGGACGACCCATTGACCAGAGAGGTCGCCGCGCTGGTGCAGACCCTGCCCACCGCCGGCAAGGAAAGCTTCGACCTCGTGGTTCTGCGCTCGCCGGAGGTGCTGAACATCATCGAGGGGCTCGGCTATTCCGGCGCCCGCATACTCGTCATCGATGCGGAGCAGCGCGTCCGCGCCGAGACGGGCGCACACACCACCGCGGTGGTCGGCGAGCCAAGCGATTCGCTGATGGCGTTCATCGAGGATGGTTTCGAAGCCATTCGCCCGCTGCTGCACCGGTTCAGCATGTTCGAGCGCTGGGACCCGCAAGCGGACATCCCCGGCGACCCGGAGGGGATCGCCGGAGAGATCATTGCCGCATCCCTGCATGGCGACCCCCAGGTCATACGCCAGACGGTCGATGAGTCGCTGGAAATCATCACGGCCGCACATCCCATCGTCTCCCGGGACCAGGTCATCGGCACCGTGGTGGTCGAACAGAACATCGACGACATCATGAGCTTCCAGCGTTCGGCCCTCGAGCAGGTGATCCTGGTCTCCGTGGCGAGCCTTTTTGCCGTGCTGCTTGCCATGGTGGGCTTTGCGGGCCGGCTCGCCTGGCGCATCCGCAACCTCCGCCGGGAGGCGAGCGCCGCCATCGATGCCCGGGGGCGGCTCAGAACCAGCACGCTGCAGAGCGAGATGTCCTCCGGCGACGAGATCGGCGACCTGTCGCGCAGCGTCTCGGAAATGCTCTCGAAGCTGCACCAGCACAGCACCTTCCTGGAAAACATGCCCCGCACCCTGCGCCATGAAATCAACAACCCCCTGAATACCCTGAGCACCTCCCTGCAGAACCTCGCCGAGCAGCATCCCGAGGTTCGGGAAAGCAAGTACCTCGACAGCGCCAGGCGCGGCGTGATGCGCATCGGCGCCATCGTCCAGAACCTGGCCGATGCGGCCAGCCTGGAGGAGTCGCTGGAAACCGAGGAACTGGAACTGGTCGACATCCGGCAACTCCTGGAAAGCTACGTGGCCAATTGCCGGTTCAGCCACCCCCGGTGCGAATTCGTCTACCGGGGCGCGGGAGCGCCCGCCTACGCCCGGGTCTCCGACCACCGCATCGAGCAGATGCTCGACAAGATCGTCGACAACGCCATCGACTTCCATCGGGCCGACAGCCCCGTGACCGTACAGCTCGACACGAATCGCGGCTACCTGCAGATAACGGTGGCCAACCGGGGCCCCATCCTGCCGGAGAAGTCCCGCGAGTCCCTCTTCGACTCCATGGTGACGCACCGGGGCCCGCACAGCCACATGCATTTCGGCCTCGGCCTCTACGTGGTGCGTGTCATTGCCGAGCATCACGGCGGCCACGTGCGTGCGCTGAACCTGGCGGACGGCAGCGGCGTTGCCATCATGGTGCAGTTGCCTGTGGCCAGGGATGCCCCCGGCCATGTGAAGATCACGACAGCCGGCGAGAACACCTCCGACGCGAAAGCCGCTCAGGCCAGGCGGTAGACGCTGGCGAGGTCGGGGTCGCCCTCGGTCGCCAGCGTTCCGTTCTCCACAAGGTAAACCGTCGCCGCCAGTACGCTGCGGGCCGCCGCGGGATACATGAACTCCGGCAGGCCGGAATACATGAGCGGCACCATTTCCTCGATCCTGAACACGCCGTTGCCGATGCATTCGAGGATCTGGCTTTCCCGCTCCCGTCGATGGGCGATGAAGGCGGAAACCAGGGGCTTTGGGTCCTCGACGCAGGGCCCGTGGGTCGGCCGGAAGATGCGGTCATCCCGTTCCAGCAGCAGTTCCAGGCTCGACAGGTAGGCGGCCATATCGCCGTCCGGCGGGGAAATGATACTGGTTGACCACCCCATGACATGGTCGCCGGTAAACAGTACGCGTTCTCCCTGCAACTGGTAGCAGATGTGATTGGAGGTGTGACCGGGGGTATAAACACACTCCACGGACCAGCCGTCGCCGTGAATCACATCGCCGTGGCGCACTTTCCAGTCCGGCCGAAAGTCCATGTCGCCACCCTCTTCGACCGGAACGCCCCGTTCCAGCTTGCCCGCGCCGTGGGGCCCGTACGCGTAGGTCTTCGCATCGGTATGCTCCTGTAACAGGCGACAGCCGGGGGAATGATCCATATGGGTGTGCGTCACCAGGAGATGCGTGATCGTCTCGCCGTTCAGCCCTTCGAGCAGTGCGGCAATATGCGCATCGTCGGCCGGGCCCGGGTCGATGACCGCCACATTGCCGCGGCCGAGGATGTAGGTACCCGTACCGTAAAGGGTGAATGGGCTCGGGTTCCTGGCAATAACCCGCCGTATACCCGGCGCCACTTCCGCGATTTCGCCGTAGGTGAACGCCAGGTCGCGGTGGAATGGAATGCGTACGCTCATATCTACTCCCAGGATTCTCGAAGGGCGCGCCACGCCGGCACGTCCGGCGTAACCGTGAGGGCCAGTTCCAGGTATTGCTTGGCCTCGTCCTCGAGGCCTGCGGAATGGGCTTCCATGGCCACCTCCACCAGGCGGGCGGCTGCCTGCCCGAGCAACGCTTCCGCCCGCTCGTTGCCGGGGTCGAGACGCTCCACCTCCCGCAGCAGCGACACCGCGTTCTGTTCGGGGGGCTCGGTCACGAACCCCTGCCGGAGCAGCGCCTCCGCCTCCTGCAGATTGGTGGCGACCATCGTCAGTGCCGCCATCCTCTCCTCCAGCCGCGTCTTGATTTCCAGTAGCGGCCCGGATTCGACGCCGGCGGCGGAGGCCTGGTCGAGCAGGCTCCCCACGGCGGCGAACTGGTCGCGCTCGAGCATCCGGGCCGCCTGGCTCAAGAGTTGCGAGGTCACCTCGCTCAGGCCCTGCCGGGCCAGGGCGTTGTCGGGAGCGGTCGCCAGTACCCGGTTATAGAGTTCGGCGGCGTTTTCGCCCGGCGGCGTGACCAGAAGCCCCTGGACGCGATAGGCACGGGCCTGTTGCAGAAGTTCCTCGATGGCCGCCTGGGCGGCGGCGGCCTGTTGAATCTCGCTCCGAACCGCCATCACCAGCGGTGAGTCGCTGTTTGCCGCCGCCGCCCTCTCCAGGAAACTGATGGCATTCTGAAGATCGCCGCCCGCCGCCGCGTTCCTTGCCAGGCCGGCATAGTGCTCGCCCAGCGCATCGAGTTCCTGTTGCGCCACCGGGTGCCCGGGCGCCAGGCGCAGCACCTCATGGTATGCCTGGATCGCCTCGGTGGCCGAGGGAATGTCGGACGGGCCCTGGCTGCTCAAGAGCGCCTGGGTATTCGCCAGTAGAGCACCGGCCGTCTTGCGGTCCACCAGCTCCCGCGACAGTTCGGCCAGGGCGGCATGGTCCGGAAAGGCGGTCGACATTTGCTGAAGCCTGGCCTCGGCCCGCGCAACCTCGTTCTGCCGCAGCGAATCCAGCACGCCCGCTCGCCACTGTTCCTCCAGGCCCTGAATGGCCGCCTGTGCTTCGAGGTGACCGGTGTCGAGGGCGAGTACTTGCCGATAGCCGGAAACGATGGCGGACAGGCTCTGGTTCGGATCCTGGTGCAGGGACTGGGCTTCCAGCCAGGCCGTGCGCAGCAGCGGGTTTTCGGCGAGCCCGGCTTGGGCGAGCAATGTTGCGAACCAGAGCGGCTGGGTGTTTACCAGGTAGGCCGTGCCGACACCGGCCAGGATCACGAACGCCAGCAGGGACGCGGTGCGTGAGGCGTTCCTGCGGCGGCGCCGCACCCGCTGTTCCTGGCGGGCGAGGTCCGCGGGAGCCGCGAACAGGCCGTCGGTTACGGCCCGTATTTCCTCCGTTGACACCGCCACGGACTTGAACGTCGTTTCCGCGAGCGCCGGCGTGCGAATCGCCTTGTGCAGGGCAGCCGCCAGATCGGCGCCGCATTCGAACCGCTCGCGCGGGTTCCTGGCAAGCGCCCGGTCGACCACAGGCTGTAATCTGCTCAAGTGGGCCGGCAATCTCGGCGTTCGGTCCGCGGATTGCCCACTTTCCGAAGCTGTGATGCCTTCAGCCTGGTTCGGCACTTCGCCGGTGAGTGCGTTGTAGAGCACAGCACCGAGGGCATAAAGGTCCGAGGCGCGGTCGACCGCCCCACCGCCGGCCTGTTCCGGACTCATGAACCCGGGCGCCCCCGCACTAGCCGCATATCCCGCCGGCGGACGGCTTTCCCCGGTTCTCAAGCCGCCGCTGAAGTCCGTGAGTACCGGGTTGCCGTCCTGCCTGAAAAGTATGTTCTCCGGCCTGACGTCCAGGTGAACGAACCCTTGGGCGTGGGCGTGGTCCAGCGCGCCGCCGACGGCGCGCATCACCCGCGCCAGCTCGCCCGCCCGCATGCCGGCACGCAGGCGATCGCCCAGGTTCCCGCCCGCGACGTACTCGACCGCCAGAACCCGGGTCGACCCGCAATCCAGGCACTCCTGGGCCCCTACGATGCTGCGGTGGCGGAGTTCCAGGATGCCGCCGGTGAACGGCACCGCGAAGCCGGGCCGAACACCGTTCCCGGCGGGGTGCTCCCGCGACGGGAACTTGAGGACCACCGCCCGATCCGTTCGCTCGTGCCGGGCAAGCCAGACGCACCGGGCCGCACCGTGCGCCAGTTCCCGATCCAGGCGATATCCCGGTACGTCCACGCTCGCTACGGCATTACCCGCTGGACATTAGCCCGACCTATTCATGAATAAACTACTGCGGCCGTCAATAGCAGCGAAATCACTGGGCGTGCTCCCGCCGCGTGCTCGACGTGCTGTCAAGCACGCCTGTGCGCGCTCTGGTCCGCGCCACCCAGTGCTTTCACTACTCTTGCCAGCCTCGCTACGCTCATTCACGAATAGGTCGGGCTAGGAGCCCGCCAGTTTCAGCGGCTCCGCTTCTCCCGCCACCAGCCGCCCGAGCACGAAATGCCCGTTGACGACGATATAGTCTCCATCGAGGCTCACCGCACGGCCCCTTCCGTGGGCCAGGCCGTTGATGCAGGATTCTCCGTCGAACATCCAGCGCCTGTCGAGAATCCGCAGCCTGCATCTCGCTTCCTCGGCCAGCGCCTGCGCCCATACCAGTTCGCCACGCTCCCACTGCTGCAGTTCCATCGACCCGTCGGGCGTCCGCTTGACGCCGTAGCCTTGCATCAGCCCGGCTGAGAACTGGCCATTGAACACGGTGCCGTCGCGCCAGAACAGCGTGCCGAGCCCCGTGCGCTCGTCGTCATCGAACTCCCCACGGTAGAGATTGCCGTTCGGCCAGGTCAGGGTGCCAAGCCCCGACTTGTCGCCATCGGCGAACCGCCCTTCGTAGCGCCTGCCGTCCGGCCAGGTGAAAACCCCGTCACCGTGCATCCTGCCATCGACGAACGGGCCTTCGTAGCGGCCCGTATCGTGCAGTGCCAGCACGCCCCGGCCGTGCATGCGATTGTTGGCGAACTCACCGTCGTAACGGTCGCCGTTGGGCCATAGGAGCGACCCCAGTCCCGAGCGCTTGCCGTTCTCGAACCGCCCTTGGTAACGCCGGCCGTCCAGCCAGGTGAAAACCCCGTCGCCGTGCCTGGTTCCACCGGCGAACTGACCCTCGTATCGCCGGCCGTCAGGCCAGGTGAAAACACCCGAGCCGTGCCGCCGGTTTGCCAGGAATTCGCCTTCGTAGCGGCTGCCGTTGGCCCAGGTGTATATGCCGCGGCCTGTCCGTTCGCCGTCGACAACCTCCCCGACGTAGATGTCTCCGTTCTCGAATTCGATGCGCCGTTCCGCCCCCTGGACGCCGCCGGCGAGCAGCAGGCCGCTGAGCATCGCGCACAGTGCGCAGGAGGCGGTCGAAAGGGAGACGGACATGAAACGGCGCTCCGGCCAGATGTTTACACGCTCGTGCCACACAGCGCGTACATTACTGCAAAAGGGAGCGTATTTGTGACACAGGACACTAGCCGCACCTATTCGCCGCCAACGAAACGGATCTGGATGGCGTCTGTCTTGGCGCCGGCAAGCACGTCGGAGATCACGACCACCTTCGCTTCCGGGCCCATCGTCTCCCGATCGCGCAGTACGCGCAGGGCACGCTGCAGGGTCTTCTCCGGTTCGAGGCTGAATTCCGTGCGATAGCTCCGCACCGCGCGATTCAGCGTCAGGCGCCGACGCGTCCGGCTGTCGTTGGTGAAGGCGTAGATCGGCACCGTGGGCGGCCTCGCATTGGTGACGAGATCCGCGGTGACGCCCCGGCGGGTGACGACGACGATGCCGTCCGCCTCGATGGATTCCGCAAGGGCCACCGCATGGATCGCCAACTGCTGCTTGTCGGTTTCCGCGACCAGGTTCCGCTCGTAGCCAAGCCCCCGGAATCTCTCCGACGCCCTTGTAATCGACACCAGTTGCTCAACGCAGCGCACCGGGTGCCTGCCCACGCTCGTCTCGCCCGAGAGCATCACCGCGTCGGCGCCCTCGTAGACGGCGTTGGCCACATCCGTGACCTCCGCCCGGGTCGGGATCGGGTTTTCGATCATCGACTCGAGCAGGTGCGTGGCCACGATGCAACGCCGGCCCCACTTGGCGCAGGCATAAGCGATTCGCCGCTGCACGTTGGGAAGATCGGCGATGTCCGTCTCGATGCCGAGATCGCCCCTGGCGACCATGACGCCGTCCGCCGCCCTGGCGATGTCGTGCAGATTGGCGACCCCTTCGGAGTCCTCGATCTTGGCGATGATGCCGGGCCGGCCCTTGCGGTCGCCCAGAATCGCCTTGAGCTGCTCGACGTCTTCGGCCGTGCGCACGAACGACAGGGCGATGAAGTCGAGGTCATGCGCCAGCCCGAACTCGATATCGACGCGGTCTTTCTGCGTGATCGCCGGAAGATTCAGCCGCACGCCCGGCAGATTGACGTGCCGCTTGCTGCCCAAAAGGCCCCCGTCGATGACCTTGCAGACGAGCTGATTGGCATCGATTTCGAGCACCTCGAAATTGAGCAGGCCGTTGTCTACCGTGATGCGGCTGCCCTCCCGGGCGATATCGGCCAGCTCACGGTAGTTGACGTGGATGGAAGAGGTTTCCACTTCGTCGGGATCCCGCACGCTCAACGTCACCACCTCGCCGGTGGCCAGGTCGATGGGCTCGCTGACATCGCCGGTGCGGATTTCCGGGCCCTGGGTGTCGAGCATGATGGAGACCGACCCCTTTCCCTTGCGGTTCAGTGTCTTGATCCAATTGATGACCTTGCCGGCGCTCGCGTGGTCCGCATGCGACATGTTCAGGCGAACCATGTCCATGCCGGCCTCGGCCATCTGTTCGAGAACGGGATAGTTGGAGGTGTTCGGGCCGATCGTGCAGATGATCTTGGTGCGCCGGAACGTCATGCCCGGAGCCCGCTCCGGTCAGCCGCATCGATTGGCATTTCGCCACGACGCCTGGTGTGATGTCGATTCATCCGGCAGCCTCCGCCGTACCGCCTCTGGAACTCACCCTCGCGGATCGGGTTGTCCGACGAGTCAAGTTAGCACGCGGTCACTTTTGTTTCGTCGGGCTGGGCCATAGATCCGTTAGCCCGATCCGCGGGCAGGATAGACCCTTCCCAGAATTTCGCCACCGCTTCGCCCAATCGGCTCGCCGGCACCGGGCGCGGGCGCCAGTGAGCGGGAAAGAACCGCCGGTACGCCGCATTGCCGATGCGGGGGTCGATGAGGCAGATCACGCCCCGCTGCCCGGGCGATCGCAGCAGGCGGCCGGCGGCCTGCACGATGCGGGTCATCGCCGGCAGCAGGTAGGCAACCTGCCGGCCGTTGCCGGACTTCCGGTCGAAATACCGGCGCTGGCGGTCGCGGGCCGTGTCGGGCGGCGGTATGCCGGCGCCCACGGCAATGACGCCCGCAAGCGGCACCTCGGCCAGATCCACGGATTCCGCAAAGACGCCGCCGAGCACCACCGCTGCCAGGCGCGGCTCACCGGCGTCGCGCAAGGCCGCCAGGAAAGCGTTCCGTTCCTCGTCCGTCATGTTCGGGACCTGGCAATGCAGGGCTGCCTCCGGAAAGCGCTTGCCTGCCGCACCACGGAATCGCTCGAGATAGGCGTACGACGGGAAGGCCACCAGGCAGTGTCCGGAACAAGCCGCAAACACGGCGTGTACGGCCTCGACGAGCCTGTCGACCGATGCCTCGCGCCCGCGATAGTAGGTGTCGATGTCCCGCACCAGCAGAACGGCAAGCTGATGTTCGCCGAAGGCGCTCGCCGCGCGCTCGAACGGCGCGTCGTCGAGCCCGTGCAACTGATTGTGAAGCGGCAGCGGCGACAGGGTGCCCGAGAAGCGGATGCTGGCCCGATAGCGCCCGAGGGTTTCCCGAATGTGCCGGCTCGGGTCCAGGCAATGGGAACGGACCGCGATGCCGTGCCCGCGCGTGTCCAGCAGGTACTCGAACGGCCCCGCCTCGCGCCAGGATTCCGAGCGCTGCCAGCGGCTCGCATCGAACACCGCGGCGCGCAGCAGCGGCAGGCGCGCCGGATCCGCTTCGGAATCCTGTACCTCGTCAAGGAAGCGGGCGACTGCGCGGTTCAGCGCCCGGGGCGGGTCGATCACGGTTTCGATATCCGTTCCGCATTCCCGGCGCAGCGCTCTCAGGGCGCGATCGATCGACCCGAGCCGCCTGGTGAGCTGCGTGCCCAACGGTTCCGTCCGCGCCGCCTTGAAGGTGGCACGGGACAGGCCGCAGGACAGCATGTCCATCGTGCGGCCGCGAAGCTGGTGGGCTTCATCGATCAGCAGGTCGATCTCGTCGTCTCCCATGAATCGCTGCAGGCGCACCATGGGATCGAACACGTAGTTGTAGTCGCAAACCACCGCATCCGCCCGGACGGCGGCATCGAGTGACAGTTCGAACGGGCAGACCTCGTAGCGGTGGGCTGCCGACTCAAGCGTTTCCGGGCCGATTGACCGTTCCACGAAGAGTGCTTCGAGCGCCTGCTCCCGCTTGTCGTAATACCCCCTGGCATAGGGGCAGGACTCGGCCGAACAGGGCATGCCCGCCACGATACAGGCCTTCTCCTTGGCGGTGATGGTCACCGTGCGCAGGTAGCGGCGCTCCGGATCGACACTCGCCAGGGCCGATTGCGCCGCGCGCGCGCCGGTTCCCCGGCTGGTGAGGAACAGCAGCTTGCCGGACGTGTCGGCCGCAAGGCTCCGCAAGGCCGGGTATATGGTGGCTATGGTCTTGCCACTGCCGGTCGGCGCCTCGACCATGAGGTCTTCCCGGTTTCTGAGCGCCCGGTAGCAGCGCCTGGCGAGTGCGCGCTGGTGCGGCCGAAAATTCGCGAACGGGAAGCCCAGGGCATCGAGCCACGCGTTTCTCACCCGTTCGTGGTGTGCCTGCGCCGCCGGCCAGAGGCGTTCCAGGGTTTCGCTCAGGAATGCCTCGAGTTCCTCGGGGTGTGCCGATTTCTCGTGCGTGCGCACTCGATCGGTGTCCGGATGGCAATACACCAGTCGCAGCCGCCAGTCGCTGACGTCGGGACATTCCCGGGCGAGCAGCTCGGCATAGAGCCGGGCCTGCGCCCAGTGAACGGCGCCGTCGTGGCGATGCACCGTATGCATGTCGATTCGCGTGGTCTTGAACTCTTCCACAAGGGCGGTGCCCGCATTGACAAGGAAACCGTCTACCCGGCCGCGTAGTTCGAACTCCCTGCCGTTGACGGAAACCCGCTGCCGTACCGGATACTCCGGACGGTAGCCGTCCGGCCGGTTACGCTGAATCCGGCGCTGGGTGGCTATCCCTTCCCTGGCCGCGGACGCAAGCCGGTACGGTTCGCTGCCGCGGTACGGATAGAGGTCGCCCTGCCGGTGCACCGCCTCCGCCAGCCAGCGGATGGCCACCGTACGGACGCCATCGTTGCTCACGGCCCGCCGCTCACCGCTGGTTTCGGCCGTCAGGTTTTGGCGCTTTAAACTTCAATATCCGTGCATTACAGCCATTTTCACGAAAATACTTGAACCATACGCGCTGCGCCGGCTGCAACTGATCGTTCGGACCCTTGACCTCGACGAACTCGTAGTTGTCGGACCCGTACAGTATCAGCAGATCGGGAAACCCGGTTCTGGCCATGCGCAGGTTGTCGATAACATGGCACACCAGCGGAAACAGCACCCTGTGCGGTACCGTCTCGAGAATGCGCCTCAGACGGGGAGCATCCAGGTGCCGCCAGCTCACCAGGCGATTGACGATGCCCCGCTTCGCTTCCAGCGTGGTTTTCAGAACCCGGGAGAACTGCCGCGGTTCCTCGAGCGCCGCTTTCGCTCTTGCCAGCCCGTCACGCCGCTCGACGGTGAAATCCTCCCAGAACAGGTCCATCGGGCCGGCCTGGCAGGGATTCAGGAACACACCGTCCACCGGCGCGAAAATCACGTCCCAGAACGCCAGGCCCGCAAGGCCGAGCGGCAGGTGGTTTTCCAGGTGCCAGCCCTCCCCTCCCGATGCCTTGAACCAGGCCAGCGCCCGGCTTTCGACACTCTCTTGCGTGCCCTCTTTCAGCGAAACGGCCGTGACCGGGGGCATTCCGTGAGCGCTGCGTTTGCCGAACCGGGCAGCAAAGTCTTTCTCTTCCGGGCATTGCGGATCGCGGGCAATCTCGTCGAGCAGGGTTGCGGCGGCCCTTTCCTCACCGAACCGGCTGAGAATTCTCACCCGCCGTTCACGGGCCGGATGAGACGTCGAACGGACATAGCAACGCAGGGCATCCCGGTGGCGCCCGGTGCGCTCGAACCAGCGCCCCAGGCGATTGAGCGTCCGGTCTCTGAGGCGCCTTTCCAGGCGCGTCACCGCCTCGGGCACGTTCGCAAGGGCGACCAGCACAGCATCGGCCAGCCCGACATGTTCCGAAACGCGGTGGGAGAGATCGTTCAGGTCGCGCAGGGCGAGGTAGCGGCGCAACTCCGAGCGATCGCGGAAGAGCCGCCGGTCGGGGCTGATCGCATAGTCTTCGAAGCGCGCCGCACCCAGGTCTTCCAATACGAACGTGGTCAGGTCGGCACGCAGCCCGCCCACCGCCGAGGCGCCGAAGAAGAGCAGTTGCACCTGATCCAGGCATTGGCCGTCGGCCAGGCAGAGCCAATCGGAAAGCCCCATGAGCCGCTCGCGGACCGCGCTGCCCGCGTAGCGCTGCAGGATGCTGTCGAGCAGGGCTTTTTTTGTCGGTGCGCGCAACCCGAAAAGAATGGACAACTCCTTCTTGGTGAACAGAGTGAGCAGGTCTTCCGTGGGCGCATCGGTGCCGAGTTCAACCAGGGAGGCGGCAGCCAGTTCTTCGACGGCGGCCTCGATATCCCCGATTTCAGCATAGGCCAGCCCGTCCAGCCGGATGCGCGGTACCTTGCGGCTCAGAAGCCTGGCGTAGAGCCGCTGGGCGTCCCGGCTGACCGCGCCGAGCCTGTCGATGAAATCCGTCTCCTGCGGGCCAAGCAGATCCGCGCATTGGCCGCGGACATGCTCCAGCACGCGCAGCAGGTTGTTGCGGTAGTAATCAGGCGGAGGCGCAACGCCCGGTTGCAGGAGCGGCGCCCCACCGACCCGCTTGACACCCGCGGCCGGCGGCAGGCCCGTCCGCGATGATCGGGGCCCGGCTCCGACCGGGCCGGAGGCCGGCGCCACCACCGTTGCGCCGCCGATTCGTTCGCTCGGCATCCCTGCGTTTCTCGATCTTCAGTCCGCGCAACCCGCCAGCAGGTCGACTGCGATAATCCGGGTTCGCAGTTCAGGGATTATAAGGAACCATGTATGAATGTACAGTATCCGGACAGGAACCCCCGAGACTCATGCGAATCGGGAACCCAGCGCGCCGGGACGAGGACGTGAAAAGGACAACGCCGAATCACGGGAAAGAGTTCGTATGCGGCGCTTCCCTTTCGGCGCGTTAAGCTCGTCCTATAGCCTCGCGTAACTCAGGACAACGTGGCCGTGCGCCGAAAGGGAAGCGCCGCATGCGAACTCGCTGTTGAGACTGACGATAGTATGTCAATCAACTTTTTCTTTAACATCAAATGGTTAAAGATTGTTCCATGCAAGGGGCGCCATAACCGCCCGGCGTCAGTAACCCGTCTGCTCGCGCGTGCTCCCGGTACCGCCACGAACCTCGGCCAGATCGGCGACGGCCGCCTTGGCCATGAACCGGGCGTCGGAGCCCAGCGTCACCAGGTTGAATCCAAGGTCCAGGTAGCGCCGCGTAAATTCGACGCTGGACGTATGGATACCCGCCGCCACGCCGTTTTCGCGGCAGGCATCCCGAATGCGAAGAACGGTTTCGGCATGCCGGGGGTTCTCGTTGTCACCTATGGGCGACAGGCCGAGCGCCAGCGCCAGGTCCGAAGGGCCGATGTACACACCGTCCAGGCCAGGCGTTGAGACGATCTCGTCCAGCTTCTCGATGCCTTCGGCGGTCTCGATCATGGCGATGCAGGCGATCTGCCCGTTCGCTTCCGCGGCATAGCCCCGCCCCCCGTAGACCGCGGCTCGAATCGGCCCGAAGGAGCGGTTGCCGTCGGGCGGATAACGGCAGGCGGCCACCGCAAGTTCCGCCTCCTCGCGGTTGTTGACCATGGGGACGATGACGCCGTAGGCGCCCGCATCGAGCACTTTCATGATCTCGTAGGGTTCGTTCCAGGGTACCCGGACCAGCGGCGTCGTATCCCCCGTCGAGATGGCCGGCAGCATGTGCATGAGATCCTGATAGTCCAGCAGCCCGTGCTGCAGGTCGATGCACAGCCAGTCGAAACCCAGGCCCCCCATGATCTCCGCCGTGTGGGTGTTGGCCAGTGACAGCCAGCCGCCGATGGTCCGGCGGTTTTCCCGCCAGGCCGACAAGGCCTTGTTCTCGCGCATGGATCCGCTCCTTAATCCCGTTCCGCCGCCAAAAGGCGCGGCCTTGCGTCAAGGCACATCGTGCAATTGGCCGCCGCTACGGGCGCGGTGTCAAAGGTTGCGCCGCATTGTGCCTGTTCCGTACCGCCCGCGCATGTGGAATCCGCCTCCGGTCCGACCTGTTCGTGAACAAGCGTAGCGAATCTGGCAAGCGTACGTTCGCTGCTATTGACGACCGCAGCAGTTTATTCATGAATAGGCCGCGATACACCACTGGAGGAAAACCCATTGAACAGGAAGAAGGTGGTCGCCCAGCTCCCGGGACACGTGCGGCCCGGTAATGTCGCCGAGCGCTACGGGCCGGAACTGGAGGCCCTCTCCCCGATCGCCGACCTGGTCGAGGTCGAGGGTTCCGATCCCGAGGCGTTCGCCCGGGGCGCCGGCGATGCCGATGCGATCATCACCTCCTGGGGCATTCAGTTCGACCGCGAGATCATCGGCAAGCTGGAACGGTGCGTGGTCATCGGCGTCGGCAGCGTGGGCGTGGACATGGTGGACGTCGCCGCCGCCACCGAGGCCGGCATCGTCGTCACCAACGTGCCGGACGTCTTCATCGAGGAGGTGGCCGACCACGCCATGATGCTGCTCCTGGCGGCGGGGCGCCGTATCCGGGTCATGGAGAGAACCATCGCCTCCGGCGAGTGGTACCGGGCCCGCGGCATCCTGGAAAACGTGCCGCGGCTCATGGGCCAGACCCTGGGGCTGTTCGCGTACGGCAATATCGCCCGCTGCACCGCCCGCCGGGCACTGGCGTTCGGCATGCGTGTCATCGCCCACGACCCCTACGTCAGCGAACTCACGTTGAGCGGGGACGGCGTCGAACCCGTCGGTTTCGGCGAACTGCTCGAGCGCTCCGATTACCTTTCCATCCACGCGCCACTGAACGACGAGACCCGGCACCGGTTCAACGCCGACGCCCTCGCCCGGGTCAAGCCGACGGCGGTGCTCATCAATACCGCGCGGGGGCCGATCGTGGATGAGGCAGCGCTGATCGATGCGCTGAATGGCGGTCAGCTTGCCGCGGCGGGGCTCGACGTGTTGGAAACCGAGCCAATCCGGCAGGACAACCCATTGCTCAAGATGGACAACGTCGTGCTCACCCCGCACGTCGCCTCGGCGACTTCCCGCATGCGCCCGGAAACCCGGCGCCGGGTGGGCCGCGAAGTGGCGCTGGTACTGCGCAACCGGTGGCCGCGAAGCTGTGTGAACCCGACCGTTCTGCCCAAGGTCCCGCTTGAGCGCTGGCAGCCCTACCCGATGAACCGTGGGCCCAATCGCTAACCCGGATGCGGGCAAGCCGCCCGTGGCAAAAGGATCACTTGCCGAACTTGTGACGCAAGGTGTACCAACTCGGATAGGGAATCGGCCGCGGATCTTTCCTGGAGGTCCAGAAACGCACTACCCGGCCATCGGACAAGCGTAGCGCCTTGGCCACCTTCCGGTTTGACAGGCCCTTGCGGTCCATCCAATCGCGAAGCTCTTCCGGAGTGGGCGGATACTTCTTCATGGTCGGTTCGGAGGTCGGAAATCCAATCCTACACCACGATGACCGGTTTGGGTGGCCGGATCAGCCGGCGAAGTAGATCCCCGCGAGGGCCAGGATAACGCTCACCACCAGCCCGGTGAACGCCTTGAACGCGTCCAGCCCCACCAGCTTCATGGTCTCCTTCAGATTCCGTCCCGGGTTCTGCAGCGTCATCGCCACCTCGCGCCCGGCGAGCAGGCCCAGGAACACCCAGGTGGTGCTCATGGGCATGTTGCTCCACTCCTTGAAGATCAGGAGGATCAGCCCGTAGAGGAAGTCGATGATCGTGGCGGAGCGGGTGTCCGCGGTCATGGTCTTGGAGGTGACGATCTTCTGGATGGCGCCGCCATGCTGATAGAAGATGACGCCCTGTATGGCCAGCAGCAGCGCGATACTGCCCACCAATGCCCACAGATCGATGACCCGCGGCAGGAAAACGAAGATGTTCGCCAGGTCCTGAATCAGCCACTGGCTCCACAGAAAGGCGGTCGATGCCCACTGCAGCACCACCCAATGGATTGCGCCGGCCTCACGTGTGCCGGCACTGCGGCTCAGGTAGGCGGTGAGTTTGCGGGTGCCCAGGTACAGCAGTACGGCAACGACGAAGGCGACCAGGTAGCCGGACAGCGACTTGAACAGCATCGAGTCGATGTTGCCCGGAGCGAAGACGCTCAGCACCAGGAAGGTGGTGCTGACCGGCACCCCGAACCGGGTAAGAATCAGCAGCGTAAAGGGCGCCAGCACGTGCAGCCAGGTCACGCCGCCGGCTGGGGGCGGGAAGGACTCGAGGCGCCCGTAAGCGGGGTCGCCGGCGTTTGAGTACCAGCCGTAGACCAGCACCACAAGCAGGATGCTGCTCCCGAAGATCCACATCACCCACCAGGGCCGGTGCGCGTTGGACGAGAGGAAGGTGCCCAGCGTCTGGATCGAGTCGTTGGAGATGACCGAATAGGCGGCAAGCGCAAAGCCCAGGATCATCAGCATTTCTGGCAGTGACATGGCAATTCCCAGGATTGGCGCCGGTGTGGCGGTTTGCGCTACCGGCTCCGTCGAATCCTATGTATCAAGCGGCATCCACGTAAACCGGCCTGCTCGTCTACGCTTGCGACTACGCGGTTGCCGGCGTGCCCGGCCGGATCGACTTGCGGCGGAGTGTATACAAACCGCCTGCCGCCAACTACCGCGTTCGCCGGGAATGCGCCTCGGTCCAACGCGGCTGCCCTTTCGATACACCGCACCGCCGCGGCGTCATTTCAAGGCAAGCGGGCGCATTGACGAGTAGAATGCGCACCGATACGGCGCCCGGCCCAGGTGTTGGAATTGGCAGACAAGCTGGATTTAGGTTCCAGTGCCCCTAGCGGCGTGCGAGTTCGAATCTCGCCCTGGGCACCACGCCGAACCCGCCCGGGTGGTGAAACTGGTAGACACAAGGGACTTAAAATCCCTCGGCCGCAAGGCCATGCGGGTTCGAGCCCCGCCCCGGGCACCAGGATCGGAATTGGAGGCTGAGGTCGGAATCGAACCGGCGTACACGGAGTTGCAGTCCGCTGCATGGCCACTCTGCCACTCAGCCTTGTCGGCCCGCGCTCCGTTTCTGCGTTTGCCCTGCATCGGGGTCGGGGGCGGGCGGCGCCAGCGCGGATTCTAGCTTTATCAGGCCTGTTTTCGAAGGGCGCGGTTTTGGAGCCACATCGCCGCACGCCGTTTCGGGCGTCGTTAGCTCAGCGTTTTTTCCTGAGATCCAGTTCCAGCGTCGGCCAAGCCGCAATGAGATAGATGAACATCGACCAGAGCGTCATCAGCGCAGCCAAATAGAGCAGGACGTAGCCCCCGATCACCCAGGCGCTGTCGAAATCGGGAGGATTGGCCAGAAGCAGCGTGATCGCGATCATCTGCAGCGTCGTCTTAACCTTGCTGACCAGGGTGACGGCGACGAGACCGCGGCGGTTCATCTCCGCCATCCATTCCCTGAGCGCGCTGATGAAAATCTCCCGGCTGACGATGACGATGCCGGGCAGCGTAAGCCAGAGGTTCGCGTGCTGCCCGATCAGCAGGATGAGGGCCGTGACGACGATCAGCTTGTCCGCAACCGGATCCAGGAAGGTACCGAACCGGGTCGTCTGGCCCAGTCTGCGCGCCAGATAGCCGTCGAGCCAGTCCGTGAACGCGGCCAGGGCGAAGAGAACTCCGGCATACAGGTAAAGTTCTCCGCCCGGTGTCAGGTAGGTCAGGGCGAATACCGGCACCAGGACGATTCGGAGCAGCGTCAGGAAGTTGGGCAGGTTCATCGGCTCATTCTATTACCCGCACCCCGAACAGGGGATCCCGACGGTCTTCCGCCGCACCACCAGGGGGCTCATTCGGCGTGCAACGCCCCATAGACCTCCTCCGCCAGTTTGCCGCTGATGCCGGGTACCCTGGCGATTTCCTCGCGACTCGCGCCCTTCAACGCCGCCAGGCTGCCAAAGTGGGTGAGCAACCCGCGCTTGCGCTTCGGTCCGACGCCCGGAATGCCGTCGAGATTGGAAGCCCGCCGTTTTTTGCGACGGCGCTGCCGGTGCCCAGTGATGGCGAAACGGTGGGCTTCGTCCCGTACATGCTGCAGGAGGTGGAAAGCATCGGACTGCGGCGGGATGGCGATCTGTCCGGCGCCGGTGAAGAACCGCTCGAGCCCGGGCTTGCGGCCGGCGCCCTTGGCGATGGCGAGAATCAGCACGTCTTCGACCTGCAGGCTGCCGAGAACGTCCCGGGCCCGGCGCAACTGGCCGCGGCCGCCATCTATCACCAGGATGGCGGGAAGCGTTCCCTCGCCCTGCTTGAGACGCGTATAGCGCCGGCGCAGCGCCTGTTCCATAGCGCCGTAGTCGTCGCCGGGCGCCACCTCCTCGATGTTGAAACGCCGGTAGTCGGATTTCAGCGGGCCGTTGACGTCGAACACCACACAAGACGCCACCGTGCCCTCGCCCATGGTGTGGCTGATGTCGAAACACTCCAACCGGTCCGGCAGGTCCTCGAGCTGCAACGCCTCCTGGAGGGAAACGAAACGGGCGTAGACATTGCGCTTGTCGGCCAGGTACGCGGCCAGGCTGTACGCTGCGTTGTCTGCCGCTAGTTTCAGCCAGCCCGCTCGGCGGCCGCGCACCGACGACAGGAGGCCGACCTTGTGGCCGGCGCGGTCGGTCAGGGCCTCGGCGAGCAAGGCGGCATCGGATATCGCTTCCGAGACAATCAGGATTCTCGGCAGATCGCGCTCGGTCCCGGACAGGTAGTACTGCGAAACAAAGGCTCCCAGCAACTCCGCGCGCCCCAGCCCGAGCTCGTTGCGGGGGAACCAGGTACGCTGCCCGAGCATGCGCCCGTCGCGGATGTAGAGGGCCTGCACGCACGCCACGGCGCCCTCCTCGGCCAAGGCGAAGACATCCACGTCCCCTTCGGCGGCATGTACGTACTGCAGTTCCTGAACGCGGCGCAACTGGGCGATCTGGTCGCGGAACTTCGCCGCGTGCTCGAAGTCGAGGCCGGACGCCGCCGTGTCCATGCGTTCCTTCAGCGTATCGAGCACCTCGTCGCTCCTGCCTTCCAGAAAAAGTACGGCGAGATCGACGTCCTGCCGATACGACTCGGGAGTCACCAGGCCGACGCAGGGGCCGCTGCAGCGTTGAATCTGGTATTGCAGGCACGGGCGTGCGCGGTTCTTGAAGAAGCTGTCGTCGCACTGGCGAACCCGGAACAGCTTCTGCAGGGCGTTGAGGCTGTCGCGCACGGCGCTCGCCGACGGAAACGGCCCGAAATAGCGCCCGGTCTTCCTGCGGGCGCCGCGGTGAAACGCGAGACGGGGGAAGTCCGCATGGCCCGTGAGGTGGATGTACGGGTAGGACTTGTCGTCACGGAGCACGACGTTGTAGGGCGGCCGCTCCTCTTTGATCAGGCTCTGTTCCAGCAACAGCGCTTCCGTCTCGCTGTTGGTCACCGTGATCTCGATGTCTCGAATCCGGGCGACGAGCGCCATGGTCTTGCTTGCGAGCCCCGTGGCCCGGAAATAGCTGGTTATGCGGGGCTTGAGGCTGCGTGCCTTGCCGACGTAGAGCGCGCGGCCCCGTTCATCGAGCATGCGGTACACGCCCGGCTTTCCGGGCAGGTTGGATAGAACGGCTTCCGGGTCGAATGCGGCGGTTGCGCCTGCGGTTTGCATGCCCGCACTATAGCGCGAATCCGCCCGGGTCGAATGCGCCCCATGCCAGCGGCGCCCCGCGGTGATTCAGGCCGTTTCGTTGCTGGTCGACCCCAACGGTTCGATCTGTGTCATGCCATGGCGAACGGCGAGAAGCACCAGTTCCACATCGCTCGACACCTTCAGTTTCTCGAAGATCCGGTATCTGTAGCTGTTCACCGTTTTCGGCGACAGGTGCAGATCGGCCGATATTTCGCTGACTTTGCTGCAGTTGATGATCATCAGCATGATCTGCATCTCACGCCCCGAGAGCAGATCGAAGGGCGAGTCGTTGTCGGTGTCGAACGCTTTTTCGGCGAGTTGCCGGGCAACGTCGGCGCTCAGGTATCGCTTGCCCACATAGACCCTGCGAATCGCCGTGTGCAGTTCGTCGGGGGTGACGCCCTTGGTGAGATAGCCGGTGGCGCCCGTTCTCAGCGCCTGCACCGGAAACGGATTGGAGGTGCAGGCTGTGAGGGCGATGATCTTGATGTGCCGGTCGATGCGGCGAATGCGCGATATGGCTTCCAGCCCGCCGATGCCCGGCATGAGAATGTCCATCAACACCACGTTGGGCCTCAGCTTGCGGGCCAGACTGACACCCTGCTCGGCGTTCGCCGCCTCGCCGACCACCTTGAATCCCTTGCTTTCGGGCAACATCTTCGCAACGCCCAGGCGAAATAGACGATGGTCGTCGACCACGAGGATGTTGATCATTGTTCCTCCAATCCTGGCGCCATCCCGTACCACCGAACCTTAGCAGTGCCCCCCCGTCACACAACGCCCCGAAGTCGATTTCCTTGTCACATTCGTGAAATATCGACCTTTCAATAGCTTGGTGATGTCACAGGGTGGATCTACCCTTGTGATTTAGTCTTCTCAGAAGGCTGGAAGTTCAGTCTGGGCCCGCCCGAGAATCAACGCGTGAACGTCCTCCGTGCCCTCATAGGTGTTGACCGTTTCCAGGTTCATGACGTGCCGCATGACGTGATACTCGTCGGAAATGCCATTGGCGCCGTGCATGTCCCTTGCCATGCGGGCAATGTCGAGGGCCTTCCTGCAGTTGTTGCGCTTGAGCATCGAAATGTTTTCCACCGCCAGGCGCCCTTCGTCGAGCAGGCGGCCGGCGCGGATACACCCCTGCAGCCCGAGGGCGACCTCGGTGAGCATGTCGGACAGCTTCTTCTGAATGAGTTGATTCGCCGCCAGGGGCTTGCCGAACTGGCTGCGCCCGAGCGTGTAGGAACGCGCCGCGTGCCAGCAGAATTCGGCGGCGCCCATGGAACCCCAGGAGATGCCGTAACGCGCGCGGTTCAGGCACCCGAACGGCCCGCCCAGGCCCTTCGCGCCGGGCAGCAGGTTCTCGGCGGGCACGAACACATCGTCCAGAACGATCTGCCCGGTCGCCGACGCCCGCAGGCTCATCTTGCCGACGATCTTCGGTGTGCCGAGCCCGGCGAATCCACGCTCCACGATGAAACCCCTGATGACGCCGTCGAGCTTTGCCCACACCACCGCGATGTCCGCGATCGGCGAGTTGGTGATCCAGGTCTTCGTACCGTTGAGCACGAATCCCCCGTCAACGGCCTCCGCGCGGGTCGCCATGCCCCCCGGATCCGAGCCGTGGTCCGGTTCGGTGAGGCCGAAACACCCCACCCATTCCCCGGTGGCCAGCCGGGGCAGGTATTTCTTCCGCTGATCCTCCGTGCCGTAGGCATGGATCGGGTGCATGACCAGCGAAGACTGCACGCTCATCGCCGACCGGTAGCCCGAATCGACCCGCTCGACTTCCCTTGCCATCAGGCCGTAGGAGACATAGTTCACGTTGGCGCAGCCGTACTTTTCGGGCAGTGTCGCGCCCAGCATGCCCATGGCGCCCATCTCCGTGACGATCTCCCGGTCGAAGGACTCGTTGCGGTTCGCCTCCAGCACACGAGGCATCAGCCGGCCCTGGGCGTATTCCCGCGCGCTGTCGCGAATCATCCGTTCCTCCCCGCTGAGCTGCTCGTCGAGCAGCAGCGGATCGGACCAGTCGAACGGCACTCTCCTGTCGGACATCCGTGTTCACCTCCCGTGACGTTGGCATTCGGCCGCGCTTTTCTGCATTCTAACCGCCCCGGCACAACCGCGTTCGAAGCACAAACGCGGCACCGTCCACAGGAACCGAAGCCAGTCCCGACCATGCGATTCGTAACATTCAACGCCAATGGCATACGCGCCCGCCTGCACCAGATCGAAGCCATCACCGAAACCCACGCACCGGATATCGTCGCCCTGCAGGAAACCAAGGTGGTCGACGACCTGTTTCCGCTGGAGGCGGTGCAGGCAATGGGGTATCCGCATATCGTGATTCACGGGCAGAAGGGCCACTACGGGGTGGCTCTGCTGTCGAAATCCGAGCCGGCGGAAGTGCAGTGCGGGTTCCCCTGGCGCGATGCCGACCAGCAGCGCCGTTTCGTTTCCGCCTGTTACGAGATCGGCGGGCGGCGGGTGAGAATCATCAACGGCTACTTTCCGCAGGGGGAGCGCCGCGACCATCCGGTCAAGTTTCCCGCAAAAAGGCTCTACTACCAGGACCTGCTTCGCTATCTGTGCGAGAGCTGCGATCCGGGCGAATCGTTGCTGCTCTCGGGCGACATGAACGTCGCGCCCGAAGACCGGGACATCGGCATCGGCGAAGACAACAGGAAACGCTGGCTGCGGGAGGGCAAGACCAGCTTTCTGCCGGAAGAACGCGAATGGCTCGAGGCCGTGATGTCCTGGGGGTTCACCGACGTCTATGCCGCCCGTACCGCCGACCCCGAGCGCCTGTACAGTTGGTTCGACTACCGCTCCCGGGGCTTCGAGCGCGATCCCAAGCGGGGCTTGCGTATCGACCTTTTACTCGCCACCCCGAGTCTCGCGGAAGCCGTCGAGGGCTGTGGCATCGACTACCAAATCCGCGGCGGCACCAAGCCCTCCGACCATTGCCCCGTGTGGTGCAACTTCAAGCTTGCCGGCTAAGGCGCTGTCCGCCTGGTCAGGCCGATCGACGCAACAGGTCCCTGGCGCACCTTGAAATGCTGTCCCGCAGTTTCACCGCCGCCTCCTGGGCCGCGGAGGCGAAGTCTTCCCCAGCCCCGGCATACAGGATCGAGCGCGACGCACTGATGAGCAGGCCCTGGCCCCGCGCATCCAGGCCCGCCTCGAGCACGGCGCGCAAATCGCCGCCCTGGGCGCCGATTCCGGGCACCAGCAACGGCACCGTTGGGGCAACGGAACGGATTCGGGCCATGTCCTCCGGGTAGGTCGCGCCGGCAACGAGCATGAGATTGCCGCGTTCGTTCCATTCCGCCACCGACCTCGCCACCCGCAGGAACACCGGATCGTCCTCCGGATGACACTGAATCCAGGCGTTGCCCGGGTTGCTGGTACGGCAGAGTATGGCCACGCCCCGGTCCGGAAACGCCAGAAAAGGCTCGAGGGACTCCGGGCCCAAATAGGGATTGACGGTGACGATGTCGGCGCCGTACCGCTGGAACGCCTCAATCGCATAGAACTCCGCCGTTGCGCCGATGTCGCCGCGCTTGGCGTCGAGGATGACCGGTACGTCCGGATGGCGCGCGTGAATGTAGGCAATGACTTCAGCGAGCTGGTCTTCCGCACCCACTGCCGCAAAGTGTGCGGCCTGGGGCTTGAAGGCACAGGCTTCGCCGGCGGTGGCATCGACGATGGCGCAGCAGAAGTCCCTGAATCCGTCGGGGCCGCTCCGGAACGCGGCCGGCAAGCGTTCCCGCACCGGATCGAGCCCCACGCAGAGCAGGGAGTTTTTCGATGTCCATCCGGCCCGAAGCCGCTGGAGGATGGACTGTGCTATGTCGATGCCCTCAGATGGCGCGGGCAATCGCCCGGCGGCGGGCCACCTCGCGGTCGATATAGGTGATCCAGCTCTGGCAGATGCGCTGATTGCCCTGGTCTCTCACGCGCCTCGACTCGTTGCGGCAGGAAACGAACGATTCCTTGGCGCGGCTCAGCCCGTCGCGATTGTATTCGCACATGCCGCGCACGATGTAGACGCTCTGCACCTTGCGCAACCCGCCCTTTTTCAGGGCATTGGATGCGGCATCGACGCACTTGTCGAACTTGTCGTCCTCCATGTAGAGCTGAGCCAGGTTTTCGTAGATGCGGCCGTCTTCGGAGAGCTTCCCGGCATCCTCGAAAACGGGAATCGCCTTGTCGACTTCCTGGGAAAGCTGATAGGCCTGGCCGAGGCTGCGCAGGTGCCTGTCCGTTCGCTCTACTATCTTGTCGTCGATTCCCTTCTGAAGGACCTGGGCCGCCCGTATGGGCGCCTCTTCCTGCATCAAGAGCCCCGCCAGGGTGACGATGTCGGATTGCATCGTGAGGAACCCGGCGTCGTAGGCCGCCATCATGGTATAGATCTGCTCTTTCTCCAAGCCCTGCTGGCCCTGTATGCCCGCAAGGCTCACCCAATAGGCGCGCTTCGGAAACTCCTGGATGAGGATCTCAAGGATTTCCATCACCTTGGGCCAGCGTTCCTGTTCGGAATACAGGAAGCTCAGCAACGCCCACCAGTTCTCCTTCACCGCCGTTCCACGCCCCTGCGCAATGGCTATCCCCTTTTCGATCTGGGTGGCCGCGTTGACGTAGTCTTCCATCTGGTAGTAGACCTGCCCCATGAAAATGTGGGGTTCCGGCCCCGGATTGTTTGCCTTGGACAGCCACAGTCGCATGTAGCGCAACGCTTCGCTGTAGCGCTCGTAGACGAAATTGAGCTGTGCGAGGGTGTACAGGGTCGTCGTTTCCAGGCCCTCGGGAATGTCCTCGCCCTGCCTGATGACCACTTCGTAGTGGCTGATCGCGCGGCCGTAGTCTTCCTTGGAGAAATAGACGAAGCCGAGCATGTTGTGGATCTGGCCGATTTCGTTGCCGTTGTAGCGGCGGCTGCGGTCCAGCATCCCGTTCAGCACCCGTATGGCGCCGTCGAGGTCTTTCGCGTCGATGAACTCCTGGGCCTCGGCCAGCTTCTTGAAGGTGGCCTCGCTCATGGAAGGCACCCGGCGCATTTTCCGGTTGTCCTGCTGTTCCTCTTCCGCCCAGGCCTGGTGGCCGCCCGCCGGCGCAAGCTCCAGGGCGGGAACCAGGAACAGGGCGGCGGCCAGTGCCGCTGCGAACCTCAACGAAGCCTTCATGTCAGCCTACCCGTCCTGAAGTTCGAAGGTGATGCGGTTGCGCACCCCCGCCACGTCGATCGGCTCGCCGTTCACGACCTTCGGCTTGTACTTGAACTTCAGCGCCGCCCCGATCGCGGCCCGGTCGAAGATGCCGGGCGGCTTCGACTCGATCACCACGGGATTGCGCACCGCGCCGGTCTTGGTGACCACGAATTCGAGCAGCACGTAACCCTCGATGCCGCGGGTCTGCGCGCGCCTGGGATACACGGGCGCCACCTTCACGATGGGCAGGTATTCGCCGTCGGAACTGAAGCCGCCGGTGCCGCCGACGTTCAGGTCGAGCTGCACGTCCACGGCGCCGATCTCGACGCCCTGGGAGACGTTGCTGGAATCGAACTGGGGCTTGGGCAGGTCGGGCGGCGGTTCGTCCGGTGGAGGTGGCGGGGTGGGTTTGCGCCGCTTCACCTGGATGTCGATATCTTCTTCGACACGCACGAAGTCGACGATCTTGCCCGTGATGCTCTCATCGAATGGGCTCTTGTCGCTCTTGATGAGCGCCTGCATGAGCAGGAAGAGAAAGAAGGTGGCTACCGCCCCCAACCCGACACCGAAAACATATCGCAATAACATGTTACGCCTCCGTCGAAATGGCCACCTGGGAAAGTCCTGCGCCCCGGGCCGCCGTCAATACCGCTTTCAACAACTCATACCTGGCACCCTTGTCCGCTTGGATCACCAGGCCTCCCTTTGGGTTTTCCGCGTGCAGCCGCTCGATGTGGGAGCGCACCGCCGCGGGATCGACGCGCCGCTTGTCGATCCAGATCTCGCCGTTCTCGCCGATGGCGACCAGCACGCTGACCGTCGGCTTCTGTTCCGCCGTCGCCGCTTCCGGACGCAGCACCTCGATGCCGGCCTGCTTGATGAAGGTGGCGGTCACGATGAAAAAGATCAACATGATGAACACCACATCGAGCATTGGGGTCAGGTTGATGTCCGACTCGTCGTCGCTGCGTGAGAACCGGCTGCCTTTTCTCGCCATTTCCCGTCACTCCCTCATTGTTTCGCCGCCACCGTTTCGCCGCCACCGTTCAATGGTCGGTGGTAAGGTGCTGTTCGAACGTCTCGATCTCGTAATCCACTTTCCGTTTTACCAGGGTGCTGCCCATCAGGCCCGACAGCGAAGCGATCATGCCCGACATGGTGGGTATGGTGGCCATCGAGACGCCTGCCGCCATGGACCGGGCATTGCCGCCCTGGGTCGCCATGGCGTCGAACACGCTGATCATGCCCGTCACGGTGCCCAGAAGCCCCAGCAGCGGGCAAAGCGTCACGCAGGTCTGGATGAGCGGCAGTGTGCCCGTGATCTTGCCGGAGGTCTCCGAGATCATCCGGTCGCGGATCTGGTGGGCGCTCCAGGAGCGCCGTTCCGGCCGGCCTTCCCAATCGTCGGTTGCGGCCTGGATGATCCGCTTGTGTTCGGAATTGAAATACCAGAGCCGCTCGAAAATGAGCGTCCACATCAGGAACGTGAGGGCGGCAATCAGAAAGAGTACATTGCCGCCCTGTTCCATGAACTGGACGATGGCCAGCCAGGCTTCACCCACCATGGCGCCGGCCTACGCGAGCGCCTGGCCCGATTGTTCGGCGTGGTCGGCGATGATGCCCTGGGTCTGTTCCTCGAGCACATGAATGACCGACCGGCTGCGCTGCGCCACGATTGCGTGCAGCAGCGTCATGGGTATGGCGACGCAAAGCCCGAGCACCGTCGTCATGAGCGCCGTGGAGATACCGCCCGCCATCGTCTTCGGATCGCCCGTTCCGAACAGGGTGATGGCCTGGAACGTCAGGATCATGCCGATAACCGTACCGAGGAGCCCGAGCAACGGAGCCACCACGGAGATGACCTGAATCAACGTGATGTTCCTTGTTATCTTGGGCGTTTCGCCCAGAATTGCCTCGCCGAGCTTGAGTTCCAGGGTTTCCACGTCCACCGCCTTGTTTTCATGGTAGACGTTCAGCACCCGGCCGAGCGGATTGCCGTCGCTTACCGTCTCGGAACGCTTCTGCGCGTTGACCTTGGCACTGGTGATGGACAGCGTCACCAGACGCTCGATGGCGAGCAGCACGCCAATGATGCCGCCGAGAATGATAACGGCGCCCACGTAACCGCCCTGGCCGTCGCAGAACGGCAGGTAGCATTCGCCCTTGCCGATTCCGCCGAAGAAGGAGCCGACCCGCTCGCCCACGGTCGCGGCCTGGATGAGCAGGGAAAGGAGCGAGCCCCGTGTCGGGTCGATGGCAAGCCCCACGACCTCGCCGGGCACCGCTTCTTCCACGTCTTCAACGGTATTCGTAAAGCGGGCGGCGGGTTGCCGGGCGAGTTCGACCAGCGAGCCGTCATTCAGATCGTAGCTGAGATACTCGCTGTCGCCGAGCAGCGCAAAAGAGCCCACCCGAATGATATCCGCCGGCTTCTCTTCCCCGCTGAGCATGGTGATGGTGCCGGGGAACCGGCTGATGCGCCCGGATTCGGTCATCTCGCGCTGCAGTTCGAACCATAGGGTTTCCATTTCTTCGATGGTCGCAAGCTGGCTTGCGGTGCCCATTTTTGCAGCCAGGTCGCCCAGCCACTCCCCTCGGTTCGGGAATTGCGCTGAAATGAGCGAGCCCTCGAAGACCCCTCGCGTATCGCCCGCCACCTGCTGCAGTACACCGAACAGCTCGCGCAACGAGCCTAACCGGCGGTCGAGTTGCTCCTGCAGGTCGAGCAGCCTGATTTCGTTTTCTTCGAACTGGGTTTCCAGCCGGTCGGAACGCCGTTCCTCGGAGCGCCGCTCGGCCTCCGCATTGGCGAGCAACTCGGCCTGCGCCGTCCTGTCGTTCTGGAACCGGCGTTCGCGCTGAACGTGTTCACGGGATTCGACGATTCGACGCTCCTCCACGTTCTGGAGCAACTCATCGAGGGTGTTTGCCTCTACCGGCCGGGTTTCCGCCGCGCTCGATCCTTCCTGAGCCAAGGCCAGTGGCGCTGCGACCATGAGGCCGCCCAGAGCCAGAATTCGCTGAAGTCTGTTCATGATGGTTACGCCTCCGGGCCGGTGATGGGCAGGGTCAGCATGTCGACGGAGAGCTGCTTGCGGGCCATGCGGATGCCGTTCCTCACAGGCGTCGTATACTCGTCGCCAAGCGGCTCCCAGGCTCCGGAGGCCGGATTCCACATGCCGGTCTCCTCGCCGTCCGGGGTCTGGTAGACGAGGCTGACACGCCCCACCTTGAGTACGTCGACCTTCCGGTCGACCCCCTCGATCTCGATCGTATCCGCATAGCTCTCCATCGTGCGGCCGTATTCGTTCTCGATCTGGAATGCCCGCAGGACCTGGGAGAACTTCTCGGAAACGGCCACATCGGCCCGGTCCATCATTTCGCGGAGCAGGTCGATGCGGTTGTAGCGCTCATCGAGCAGGAACGGCAGATCGAGACCGACGAACTGGTCGAGACCCTCGATCATCCGGAGCATCAGCGGCGTGATCTGCCTTTCGATGATCGTCACCTCGTCGATGGACCTGGCCAGTTGCTCCATCTCCTGCCGCTGGCCGGAGATCTGCTTTTCGAGCTGGCGGTTGTAGACCCGCAGGCCCTCGATCTGCTTGAGCACGGTCTTGTACTGGTTCAGAAGCTGGCGCGTCTCTTCCGTGAGCGCGTCGATCTTCGCCTGGGAAGTCTTGGCCTGCTGATTGATGCGCTCGGCCACCTGGTAAATGTCCGCCAGCGTGGCCGCCGACGCCGAACTGCTGAACCCGGCGGCAAGCGCCAGCGCCAGCATGGAGAGCCAGTGAATGGTTCGATTTTTCATACGAGTTCCTGCAGGAATGATTGGTTGCAGCCCGATGGGTCTGCCATTTGACGGGACGACCCCCATTTTGACGGGACGACCCCCCGGCAGCCATGCAGCTTTCCGGCGAAATGCGCCTCCCCCGCTATAGTTGCGCGAAGCATCAACATACACGTTCAGGATGTCAAGGTTCAACAGGCCGGGCGGGCAATGCCACGGCCCGGCGGGCAAGCGGTGAACGGGTGCGAACCGGGCCCATTTGACAACCTTGACCGCGACTGCGGTATCTGGAGGGCAAGCCCCGGTATCAGCCGAGATTTTCAGCAAAGAAGGCCAGCGTGCGCTCCCGGGCGAGTGCTGCGCTCGGCGCATCGTAGCTTCCCCGATGGTCGCAGTTGAAACCGTGGTCGGCGTTGTAGACATGGATCGGCACGTCCGGCTGGGCCTCCCTGACCTGGTCCACATCGCTCATGGGGATGTGTGCATCGAGTTCGCCGAAGTGCATGATCACAGGGCAACCCGGTGTCCGCCCGGCCTCTCCCGCAATGCCGCCCCCGTAGTAGCAGGATGCGGCCGCCACCCCGTCGAGTTCGCAGGCCGACAGCCAGGTCAAGAGCCCGCCGAAACAGTAGCCGACCACACCGACCTTCCCGTGCTGCGATGCCTGGTTGATCGCGGCCTGCAGATCGGCCAGCGTGTTCTGCATCTGGAGTTCCTGAAACGCGAGTTCAATGCCCCGCCCCATGTCCGCTTCGGTATAGCCGAGTTCCACATCGGGCTCGACCCGGTCGAATATCTGGGGAGCGACCACCGCATAGCCTTCCCCGGCGTAGCCGTCCGCCACCTCACGGATGTGGCCGTTGACACCGAACACTTCCTGTATGACCACCAGCCCGGCCCGCGGCCGGCCCCCGGGCATGGCCTCGTACGCGGCGAATTCAAAGCCGTCCGCGGAATTCAAGCGTGTTTTCGTACCCATCCTTGCACCTCCTTCTATCGGCGCACTTTGTATCACACACGGCAGTCGTCTACCACGGCCGGCGGCAGCGGGCGCGCCGTGCGTTCCGCGCCGCCGGCAGTCTTCCGTCACGGCTCGCGCAATCGGTGTTGCCGCATTCATGAAACTGTAATAATCGGCTCTCAAACTGTCGCTGCCCCAACAGACGAGGCCAGCCCGGGAGTCCGTCGCACGCATGACATCAAGACGTGGTCAAATCGTTCGAACGCGACGTGACAGTTTGAGGTGACCAAGCCCCGCACCCGCCCGGCGACCGCCATGAACAATTCGGTACTGATCGTAGAGGACGAGCAGGAAATCAGGGAGATGCTCGGCTTTGCCCTGTCTCGAAACGGCTTCGAGGTCGGTGAGGCCGCAAGCGCGGAGGAAGCGCTCGAACAACTCGAGGGGCCCCTGCCCTCGCTCCTGATCATCGACTGGATGCTGCCCCGCATGAGCGGCATCGACCTGGCCCGCCGCCTGCGCAACGACGAGCATACCGCCGGGCTGCCCATGATCATGCTGACCGCCCGCGGCGAGGAGACGGACAAGCTCAAGAGCTTCGACTCCGGCATCGACGACTACATCACCAAGCCGTTTTCGCCCAGGGAACTCGTGGCCCGCATGCGCGCCCTCCTGCGCCGGGCGGGAACCCCGGACGACGGCATCCTGCGCGCCGGGGACCTGGAACTGGACCTCAACTCGCACAAGCTTGTGGTGCGCGGCGCCACGGTAAAGATCGGGCCAACCGACTTCCGCCTGCTGGAACTCTTCATGCGCAACCCAGACAGGGCTTTCGGCAGGTCCCAGTTGCTCGACCGGGTCTGGGGCCGCAGCATCTATGTCGAGGAACGTACCGTCGACGTCCACGTGCTGCGTCTGCGCAACACCCTGAAGCCATATGGCCACGACACCCTCATTCAGACCGTGCGGGGGGTCGGCTACCGGTTCAGTTCCCCCGATTGACCTGGAACCGGCCGGAACCGGTCAGTATCAGCCCTGGCCGCGGGCGGAGCGAATCAGCGCCGCGCGAACGGCGTCTGGATGAGGTGATGCCCGCCGTCCAGCAACATCGTCTCGCCGGTCACGATGCTCGCTCCGTTCAGGAAATAGACGATTGCCTCGGCGACCGTGTCGGCGGTTGCGGTCTGGCGCAGCGGGACGTTGTTCTCCAGAAACGACTTGGTGCGTTCATAGGTCTCGGCGCCGAGCCCCGCCGCCAGCCATTCGCCCTGAATGAACCCCGGGCACACGGTGTTGACCCGAATCTCCGGGCCGAGCACCCGGGCCATTGACAGCCCGAGCGTGATCAGGGCTCCCTTTGACGCTGCATAGGCGATGGAACTGCCGATACCCATGACCCCCGCGATGGACGCGACGTTGACGATGCTGCCATGCCCTCCCCGCCGCATCAGCGGAGCGGCCGCGCGGCTCATCTGGTATGGGCCCACCAGGTTGACGCTGTAGATGTCCAGGAAATCCTGCCCGCTCAGGCCGTCCAGATTCTCGTGCGCGCAGAACTTCGTCGTGCCCGCGTTGTTGACCAGCCCGTCCAGCCGGCCCCAGCGGGACTCCGCCGCGGCCACCAGGGCGCGGCAGTCTTCGTCGACCGAAACGTCCGCGCGCACCACCTCGGTCTCCACGCCGAATTCCCGGCAGGCCGCCGCGGCGGCTTCCGCCCCGTCGGCGTTGCGGGAGTAGTTGACCACGACGTTGCAACCTGCTTCCGCCAACTGGCGCACACAGGCCGCCCCGACACCGGAAGACGACCCCGTGACGACCACCACGCTGTCCTGCAAGTCCATCATCGCGCTATCCCTCCGATCTGCTGCAAACGCGCCATAGCCCGACCTATTCATGAATAAACTACTGCGGCCGTCAATAGCAGCGAAACACTTAAGCGTGCTCCCGCCGCGTGCTCAACGTGCTGTCAAGCACGGTAAGCGCGCGCTCTTACTCCGCGCACCCAGTGCTTTCACTACTCTTGCCAGCCTCGCTACGTTCATTCACGAATAGGTCGGGCTAGTCCCGACGCGGCTGTAGACCTGTTTTCAAAAAAGGGGTGCCTGCCGACGGCGGTCGCGGGCCCGGTGGGCCGGTTTTCAGACCGGTTACCGGTTCGTTAGTATTCGCGGCTTTTGCGCAGGCGTCAAAGATGGACCCGATCCAGGCCGTAATCTGGGACTTCGGCGGAGTGCTGACCAGTTCGCCGTTCGATGCCTTCAATCGCTTCGAAGCCGAACACGGGCTCCCGAAGGATTTCATTCGTACCATCAACGCCACCAACCCCGAATCGAACGCCTGGGCACGGTTCGAGTCCTCGGCGATCAGCCTCGATGGGTTCGACCGGCTGTTCGAAGAAGAGTCCCGCGACCGCGGCTACCCGGTGCCCGGCAGGCGCGTCATCGAAATGCTGAGCGGAGAGGTACGGCCGCGGATGGTGCAGGCGCTCCGGCGCTGCAAGGCCGCATTCGCCGTGGCGTGCATCACCAACAACATGAAGACCGGGCTCGGCCCCTCGATGGCAGGGTCTTTTGCCCGCCGGACGGAAACCGGCCGTGTCATGGCCCTGTTCGACCTGATCGTCGAATCGAGCGTCGAAGGCATCCGCAAGCCCGACCCCCGCATCTACGAACTCACCTGCGAACGGCTCGGCGTGCCGCCACGGGCCTGCGTGTTCCTCGACGACCTCGGCATCAACCTGAAGCCGGCCCGCGCCCTCGGCATGCACACGATCAAGGTGCTTGACGAGGATCAGGCAATCGCAGACCTGCAAGCAGCAACGGGGCTGTCTTTCGACTGAGCTCAACCGTCCTCGCCGCGAAACTCAAAAGAACCTTCACTTGGCGCGTCGGGACGCTGACGCGCGAGTAACAGATGACCGCCGGGAGAGAGTAGGTGTGCGGTACGGGTATCCGGCACCTTTAAACCGAAGTTCCCCCTGATTTCTCATTGATTGTCTGGCCAAGCGGTTGATTTGGCA
>JAPPHD010000006.1 GCA_028821125.1 Gammaproteobacteria bacterium | reverse complement strand
CCTTCTGATCGGGGACACCTACCTTCTGATCGGTGATCGGGGACACCTACTTTTGATCGGGGGCGCCCACGTTGTCCGATTGGGGTCACTTCCGGCGCCTGCTGCCGGCGGCTTTGGACCCCTGCTACAAAAAACCACAGGGGCGATTTCCTACGCGATTCCAACCTATATCGCCATAGACAATGCCCGTCGCCGTTTCGCATTATCCAGAGTCAATCCTCACGGAAACGCCAGCATGACCCGTCCGCGAAGCAAATTGATCGATCGAGACATCGGCGGCTTCTATCACATCGTTTCCCGATGCGTACGCCGCACTCGGCTGACTGGGAAGGATCCAACCACCGGCAAGGACTTCTCCCATCGGCGCTGCTGGATCGAAGCCCGACTACTGGCACTCACAAACGTTTTCGCCGTTGACGTGCTGGGCTACGCGGTAATGTCGAATCACTACCACATCGTCATCCACTATCGGCCCAGGGCCGGCAAACAACTGCCCGACATAGACGTCGCGCGACGCTGGTTGACCGTCTTCCCGCCCAAACCCGGTGACGACCTCGATGAGTCAATCGACACATTGGCCGAAAACACCGAACGGATCGCGGTTTTGCGCGAAAGGCTGTCTGATCTGTCCTGGTACATGCGATGCCTGAACGCACCGATCGCTCGGCGTTCAAACATCGAGGACGAATGCACTGGTCGATTCTGGGAGGGGCGATTTCATTCCAAAGCCTTGCCGGATGAAACCGCTGTGCATGCCTGCATGGCATACGTCGATCTCAATCCACTGCGTGCCGGAGACACCGACCGAATCGATGCCGCGACGCATACCTCATTGGCGCGGCGCCAGGAGGAAGCCAGCGCCAAGCCAGAGTTGTTGAACAAGGCGATGGCACCAATCACGTTCGACCTTGACAACGGGCACATCAAGTCGCGTGGCCAAACCGTACTGGCTCTGTCGTTGAAGGAGTACCTTGCACATGTTCAATGGGTTGCCGCGCGCACGGGTCAATCACACATCCCCAAGGAAGCTGAGCAGCGCCTACCCCCGGCCGGACCGAACGAACCCAATGCGTGGTTGAGTTACTTTTCCAAGCTGCGACGGCGCACGCAGTCGCACGCAAGCTTGCCCAGGGGCATGCTGGCATTCACTAGTTGACGCAACTTCTCTCCTGGAACCTGCTGATCTAGCAACTGCACGCCGCAGCAGCAGTTAGGCTGCGAGGGTACCTTGCAGCACGCAACCTGCTCGCGCTGTTTTGGAATCCCACCTCAGCACTCTCTCGTGCTCAGTCATCGAAGCGTTCCACCCCTGGTCTGTGATAAAAGGTCGAACGGGTATCCAGTAGGTGTCCCTAGTGGTGACCGGTAGGTGTCCCCAATCGATCAGGGGTAGGTGTCCCTATTTGGATCGGCGGTAGGTGTCCCTAGTCGGGGGTAGGTGTCCCTATTCGGCTCCTATTCGGCTAGTCACTATTCGAAGAGTTTAATGGACGAGCAATTGACACCCAGGGCCGCCTTCAACAAGGTGATGGGCCTGATCAACGCGGGGCGCATGAACGCTGCCGCGGCCATTTGTCGGGAAACGCTTAAGCAGCATCGAAACGATGTAAATTTGACCGCGCTGCTCGGCGCAATTCTGTTGAAGGCGCGGGATTTCGATGAGGCGGAACAGCGTTTGAGGCGCGCAATTGAACTGGCGCCAAACTTTGCCAAACCTCACGAGGACCTCGGCTATCTCCTGATTGAGACCGGTCGAATCGATGAGGCAGTCGAGATTCTGGAGAACGCGACCCGGCTGGACCCGCAAGCGGAAATGGCGTTTTTCTACCTGGGCCGGGCGCTGTCGATGGCCGGCAGGGGAGAAGCGGCCGACGGCGCATTCGAAGCCTCCTTCGCGCTCAACCCGCAGCGCAGGAAACTGGCGCTCGCCGCGGAGCATCATAAGGAAGGCCGCCACGACGAAGCCGAGCGCCTGTATCGCGAGTTGCTGAGGGAATCCCCGGAAAACGTCGATGCCATGCGCCTGCTGGCCGGCATCCTCTCGAACAAGTCAGAAACCGAGGAATCCGAGGCGCTCCTTGAGAGAGCCGTCTCCCTGGCGCCAGACTACACCCTCGCCTTCCTGGACTTGGGCCAGATCTACCAGGAGCAGCACCGCTACGGTGAATCCCTGGACTGCTTTCAGCGGGCCTGCCGCCTGCAACCCACCGCCGCAAAACCACACTATCTGCTCGCCTCCACTCTGGCGCCGGTCGGGCGTACGGAAGACGCTCTTGCCTCCTACCGCCGCGCGCTCGAATTGCAACCGAAACACGCTGGCGCGCTGCTCGGCACCGGCCATACGCTCAAGACACTCGGCCGCCAGGAAGAAGCCATCCAGGCCTACCGCCAATGCATCCGCATGCGCCCCGAGAACGGGGAAAGCTATTGGAGCCTGGCCAACCTGAAAACCTACCGGCTCACCGACAACGACATCGAAGCCATAAACTCCGCGCTGCGAAGCGAGGACGACCTTACCGATCAATCCGCCGTCAACTTCCTGTTTGCGCTGGCCAAAGCTCATGAGGACGCCGGCGATTTCGACGCCGCCTGGCGCTACTACTCACGCGGAAACGCCAGGCAGCGCATGCTCGAACACTACGACCCGGTGCAGACGGAGGTGATGAACGACGAGATCATCGACGTATTCGACCAGCCCTTCCTTCAAGAACACACCGGCCTCGGCCACCCCGACCCGGCACCCATTTTCGTCCTGGGCCTGCCTCGGTCCGGCTCGACCCTCATCGAACAGATCCTGGCCAGCCACAGCCAGGTGGAAGGCACCTCGGAACTGCCCTACCTCGGCCGAGTGGCAACCTCGCTGAACCGAAACCGCGCCGACGGCATCAACTATCCCCATGCCGTGCGCGAACTGCGCCCGTCCCACCTCAAGGCCCTCGGCACAGACTACCTGGAACGCGCCAGACTGCACCGCCACACCGACCGCCCCCGTTTCGTCGACAAGATGCCCAACAACTTCCCTACCATCGGCTTCCTGCATCTGGTTCTACCCAATGCCAAGGTCATCGACGCCCGGCGCTACCCCCTGGATTCCACTCTGAGCTGCTATCGCCAGTTGTTCGCAAAGGGCCAGACCTTCGTCTACGACCTAACCGATATCGGCGAATATTTCCTGGAATATCAGCGCTTTATGGACCACTGGCACGAAGCGCTCCCGGGCCACGTACTCACCGTGCAGTACGAAGAGATGGTCACCGACTTCGACAATCAGCTACGTCGTCTGCTCGACTACTGCGAACTGCCCTGGGAAGATGCCTGCGCACGCTTCCACGAAACCGACCGCCCGATCCGAACCGCCAGCTCCGAACAAGTGCGCCTGCCAGTCTATACGCAGTCGATCCACTACTGGCGCAACTACCAACGCCACCTCGACGAATTGATCGAAGTGCTGGAGCCCGTGCTACCGCGCTACTCGCAGTACGAATACATCAATCGCCAACAAGTGAGCGAACAGCCACCCCCTGATGAGGGCCTGTGATTTATGCCCGATTCAGCGAGACGCCATCCAACCATTCCACAAGATCGTCGAGCACTTCCACCCGATTGATCTCGTTGAACATCTCGTGTCGCCCGTCGGCATAGAGCTTGCGGCTCACGTTGAGCCCGGCTGCCGCGTAGCGTTTGAACAGCCGGTCGAGGTTTTTCAATTCGTCATGCACCGGATCGGCGGTGCCGGAGAGCACCAGAATAGGCAGATCGATTGGAATGCGGGCGATTGCGGCAGCAGACGCTGCTCCCTTAGCCCCTGCGAACAGGGCCAGCAGGCTGCCAGTGCGCAGCACCGTTCCGCAACGCGGGTCGTCGACGTACTTGCATACCTCACCGGCATCCCGCGACAGCCACTCGAACCCGGTAGCGTCGTCGCCGTCGAAGTCCCGGTTGGCGTGGCCGAACAACAAGCCGGACAACACCTCACTCTCCGCGTCGTTTCCGAGCCGCCAGGCTTCGAAACGCGTCACCAATCCGGTGATTGCTGTCTGCAGCCCACCCCGGAAGCCCGGAGAACCGGAGAGCACCGCGGCATCGAGGCTCGACCCGTGATAGCACAGAAATTGTTGCGCCAGCATGGCGCCCATGCTGTGGCCGAGCAGCATACGTTTAAGGCCAGGAAAGTCCTCGGCCATGCGCTCGTTGAGGAGACGGGCGTCATCGACTACCCGGTTCCAGCCGTCATGCCCCAGTGACCCGAGGCGGTCGGGATCGGTGCGCCCGTGACCCCGGTGGTCGTTACCGTAAACGACGTATCCCGCCGCATTGAGCCGCGCCGCCACCGGTTCGTAGCGGGCGATGTGCTCGCCCATCCCGTGGGCGATCTGTAGAGCGGCCCTAGGGACTTGCTTGGGCATCCAGCGACAGGCATGGATCGCTTTGCCATCGCCGCCGCGAAAGTCAATCGTTTCCGCAATCAAATCCGGCTCCCCTTGCGCTATACAGTCAGCGATCTCGCCAACGGGCTCCAACGCGCCGCGTGCATGGTCGCCTCGGACAGGGTGGACGTCAACGAGACGGTCGGAAGGTAGGTGTCCCTTCTCAGCCTCTTCGGACAGGGTGGACGTCAATGAGATAGTCGGAAGGTAGGTGTCCCTTCTCAGCCTGAATGTAGGTGTCCCTTCTCAGCAGCCTGAATTTAGGTGTCCCTTCTCAGCACCCCTTCTCAGCACCGAACGGCCACACCTCCAGCCCGTGAACGGCGTTCCGGACGTCCATGGAAAGGTTGACGCTGACCCTGGTCTGCATCGCATCGAGGTCATGCAGCGTGATGGTGGCGGGCGAGGAGCCGGCTGCGATCACACTGTCGTTGACCAGGCACAGCCCACGCGCGAATGCCTGACGCGCGATGCGGGAGTCGCCCAGGCCAGAATGCGTGAGTAGCGCCGGATTGTAGAAAGGAACTCTGAATGCCTTCTGCTCTCCCTGGACGGGCACAAAGCGCACCAGGTTTTTCTCCGTATCGTTAAACAGCACGCCATCCCGGTACGGCTGGGCATTGCGGGCACCTCCCGGCAGTGCCGCCACCTGTCTGATGTAACGCCCGGTATAGGCGTGCAACCCGCCGGTGTTGAGCCCGCTCAGGTACAAGGCGCTGCGGTCGCAGGTAACGCTGTTCAGATGCAGTTCATTGCCAGGCTGCGGCCCGCGCCGGCCGTCGGGCTGAAAGGGCGCACCACGAAGCCCTTTGCGGTCGCGCGTGACATGCAGCCCGAAACTGAAACGATTGCTGTCAAGGTCGAACCCCAGGATGGAATCGAAACCGGTGGAGGTGAGGTAAAGCCGGCGCCGGTAGCGGCTGATCTCGTGACAGTGCCTGAGGTATCCGCAGCGGTAGGACGCAAGCTGCTCGAATCGTACGTTGTAAACCAACAACTCATCGCTCGCCGCGATGAACACCCGGTCTTCATCGAACGCAATGCCGCGCAGGCCGCGGTCCTGACCCCGGCCCCGCCAGTCAATGTCCGAATTGTCCCAGTCGATCACCTGCCGCACGCGTTCCCCTTCCAGATCCACCAGGTACGCGCCGCCATGGCTCTCGCCTTGCCGGCTGCCGCGAACGATGGAGGTGGCGATGAGTGTGGTCAATTGGACTCGGCAATGCGCCAAAAAAGCGATGGCCGAGTTTACTCTGGAAACGAGGATGGAAAAGGGATGGAAAAGGGACACCTACCCAACGGAAAAGGGACACCTACCCAAAGAACCTCCGACCGAGCCGACAACGGAAAAGGGACACCTACCCAAAGAACCTCCGACCGAGCCGACAAAGAATCCCGCCCACCAATGCATCGCTCCCCAAATTTGCGACATCCAGTCAGTTACAGGAAAATGACGCCTTCGCGCGACCCGCAAGGAAGCCGCGCACCGGCTCGGCTTGCGGGCCTATAGGTACACAAAACCCGTCAACGGTCCTGCACTAGAATTGCCGCGACGCCTTGACGATCGACCGGAGAGCCAAATGTCAAGCAACGGCAGCGACAAAGTCCCGGGCCACAAGCGCCCCCTGAGCATCGCCATCGGCGCCGCGGTGGCCGGCACCGGCGCGGCCCAGGCCCAGGAAACGGCGCTGGAAGAGATCATCGTCACCGCCACCAAGCGGGCGGTGAGCCAACAGGACGCCCCCATTGCCGTCACCGCCCTCTCCGACGAAGAAATCTCCCTGCAGCGCTTCAAGACCTTCAACGACTACGTCGGCCAGATCCCCAGCCTCGCGCTCAGCGAACGTCAGCCCGGCGCCAACTCCGTGGTCATGCGCGGCTGCGCCGCCCAAGGGCTGAGCTTCAGCGACTCCGCCACCACCTCCGTCTATCTCGACGAGCAGCCCATCACCGCTGCAGGCTACAACCCCGACCCCCGTCTCGTGGACATCGCCCGTGTCGAAGCCCTGGCCGGCCCCCAGGGCACCCTCTTCGGCGACGCCGCCCAATGCGGCACCCTGCGCATAATCACCAACAAGCCCGACCCCAACAACACCAGCGGCTGGGTGAACCTGGCCGGCTGGGCCGTCAAGGACGGCGGCGCCAGCTACGACGTCAGCGCCATGCTGAACATGCCCCTGGTACCCGACAAGGTCGCCCTGCGCCTGGTGGGTTTCCGCGCCGACGAGGCCGGCTGGGTCGACAACATCCTCTCGCCCTCGCCGGGCGGCACCTTCACCAACGCGCACCGCGTCCAGGACGACGTCAACTCCTCGGTCTGGACCGGCGGCCGCGCAGCACTGCGCATCGACGCCAACGAGGCCTGGACCGTCGACCTGGTCGGCATCTACCAGAAATACGAGCTCAACGGATTCGCCGACGCCAGCTTGAACAAGCAGATCTACGAAGACACCACCGTGTTCCCAACCTTCGGCCCCCGCGAACAGGCCCGCTTCACCGACGACGACTGGGACGACGAGTGGTATCAGCTCGCCATGACCATCGAGGGCGACCTGCCCTACGGCAGCGTCGTGCTCACCGCCGCCTACTTCGACCGCGAGAGCGCCTACTACGCCGACGCCACCTCCTACCTGCAGGTATACCAGCAGCGGGGCGACTACTTCCGCTCCTTCAACACCGGCGACCCCTACTACGACACCGGCGGCATCTACGACTTCGGCGGGGACCCCATCGCCAACGACTACGACATCCGCAAGGCCAACAACTGGACCATCGAGGGCCGCTACGCCACCCCCGCGGAAGGCCGCTGGTCGGCCATCGTCGGCGGTTTCTACAACAGGCGGGAGGTGGACGAACTGTTTATCTCGAACGTCTACAACTTCACCGGCAGCGCGGCGTTCGCCTACATCAACTATGCCGGCTACTACTTCAACGGCATCGACCCGAAATACGAGTCGAACAACTGGTACTCCGGCACCTACGACAGCGAACTCGAACAGTGGGCGATATTCGGCGAAGCCACCGTCAACCTCACCGAGAACTTCGCCATCACCGCCGGCGGCCGCTACTACCAGATTGACAACGATTACATCGTCAAGAACGGCACCATGGTCGGCCTGAACGGAGGCGAACCCGATTGCGCCGTGGACTACTGCTACTCCCCCGGCCACCTCGGCATCTCCGACGAAGACGGCTTCGTGCCCAAGGTAAACGTCAGCTACCGCTGGAACGACGCACTCCTCTACGCCACCTATTCCGAAGGCTTCCGCCGCGGCGGCGCCAACTCCGCCAGGCCGCAGAGCGTGTTCGGCCCGCCCAACGACTTGTTCCCCGCACCTGCCGGCACCCTGAACGCCTACAGTTCCGACACGGTGGAGAACTGGGAAATCGGCGCCAAGACGGAGTGGCTCGACAACAGCCTGCGCTTGAACATCTCGGCCTACTGGATGACCTGGAACGACATCCAGGTGCAGGCGGAAGACCCGCAGCCCACACTTTTCACCCTCGGCATCGTCAACTTCCCCCAAGCCGAGATCAACGGCGTGGAGGTCTGGTTCTCCTGGCTGCCGGACGCCCAGTGGAACATCGAGGCGACGCTCGGCTACAACGACGGCGAACTCTCCAAGGCCGACACCCTGTTTGCAGATTCCGAGGCCCCCATCGTCGTGCCCACCGGCACCCAGTTACCGATCGTGCCCGACCTCAAGGCCCACGTGAACGTCACCTACTCCTTCCCCACCATGTGGATGAACGCCGAGCCCTACATCATGGCCCGCTTCACCCACACGGGCGAGTCGGTGAACTCGCTGGCCGGCATCGAGTCGAGCCCGTTCCTCTCACCGGTGGTGAACCAGGATGGCTGGCAGACCCTCGACCTGCAGTTCGGCCTGGAAAGCCAGAACTGGGCGGTGTCGCTGTTCGTCGACAACATCACCGACGAGAAGGCGCAGCTATTCTTCAACAACCGCTTCGCCCAGCAGCGTCTGAGCGTGAACCAGCCGCGCACCTTCGGCGTCAACTTCCGGTACATGCGCGGCATCAACTGACCGCCACGCAACAGGCCTACCGGCCGTAGCCGTTGGACATCGACACACGCATCCGCGAACTCGGGCCGGTGGATTCCGGCCCGCTCGCCGCCGCCATCCTTGCCCAGGAAGAAGCCGCCTGGCACGAACAGGAACACCGCCAGCGCGCGTACGAGGTACACAAGGACACGGAGTCCATGGTGCTGGTGTTCACCGAGGAGTCGTCCTGGCCGGAGCTCATGGTCAGGAAAGAGGCCGCCTGGGATCGCCTCGCCGAGGTGGCCATGCCCGCCATCCACGAGATCGTTGGGCAGCACTACCCGGGCGGAGGCACGATCATCCGGGCGATGGCCGCCAGGCTGAAGGCGGGCGGAAAGATCACCCCGCACACCGATCGCCACCCGTCATTCCGCATCGGTCATCGGATTCACGTGCCCATCACCACGAACCGCCGGGTGCGTTTCACCATCGACGGGCGCCCTTACAAACTGCAAGTCGGTCAGGCCTACGAAATCAACAACCAGTTGACGCACAGCGTTGCCAACAAGGGCTCTGAGGACCGAATCACCTTCATCTTCGATTACGTGCCTCCCCAGGAACTGGCTCGGTTGGGCCAGACAGCCGCTTGACGGCGAACCGGTTCGTAGCAACACCTCAAGCGCAGTTGCGGGAAACGCGCGCAAGGTCGCGCGGAAGGTAGGTGTCCCTATTTTGATGGTAGGTGTCCCTTTTTCGTCACTTTTTCGTCAAAAGGTAGGTGTGCCTATTCCAAAGGTAGATGTCCCTATTCCAAATTCCATCAATAGCACAGATATGGCTGTACCATATTCAAAGATATGGGTAATATGGCTCCATGAAAACCACTCTCGACATCCACGACGAATTGCTTCTGCAAGCCAAGCGTCATGCGAAACTTACCGCACGGCCATTGCGCGCCGTTGTCGAAGAAGGGCTGCGCGCCGTGTTGCACAGTACCGATCACCCCCCTTCCTACCGGCTGCCCGACCTGAGAGTCGGCGATCCGGCCGCGGCTGACCCGTTGGAAAGCTACTCCTGGCCGGAACTTCGGGAGATGATTTACGGCGACCCCGGAACCCGGTGATCGCGGTCGACACCAATATCCTTGTCTACGCCCACCGCCGCGAATCTCAATTCGGCGAGGCGGCACATGCCCTCTTGACAGATCTTGCCGAGGGCGAACGAGCCTGGTCGATTCCCTGGCCGTGCTGCTACGAGTTCCTGAGCGTGGTGACCAATCGTCGCATCTGGAAAGACCAGCCCACAACGCCGGAACAGGCCTGGCTGCAGTTTCATGCCTGGTACGCATCGCCCACCAACCGGATGATCGGAGAAACACAGGATTTCGACCAGACCCTGCAGCGATTCGTACATCGGCCGCACGTGGTCGGAGGAGTTGTACACGACGCGCGTATTGCGGCAATTTGCATCGCGCACGGCGTCGACGTTCTGCTCACACGCGACCGCGACTTCTCGCTGTTTCCGGAACTCCCCACCCGCGATCCACTGGCGACACCATCGTCGCGGTCTCCATAACGGCAATCGCAAGACGCCTCCAACCTCGTCCAGAGATCGCCTCAATGAATTGCAGGTGCTCTGAAACGTCTGTACACCTTCTCGTTTCCGCAAGGGTTTTCCGACCAGGAACTGTACGCTTCTACGAGCCTCACACTGCAATACGCGGCTATCGATTCGGTGAAAACGCGAAAAGGTAGGTGTCCCCAAACGAAAAGGTAGGTGTCCCCAAACGGAAAAGGTAGGTGTCCCCAAACGGCCCGCCAAACGGCCCGACTGGGGACCGCCCCGACGAACCAGAACCCGGATGGCCTCCGTCGCAGGTTCTCCGTCAACGCCCATGGCCGGCAGTCACGCGCGGCACTGCCAGGCAAAGTTCTCAAGGTCGCTGCGGGCATCGGCCAGGTCGAAACGCATGGCGCGCTCGTCCGCTACCTGGACAACCAGGCGGTCGGCACTCACGGCTTGCTCCAGCAACTCCCACCAGGCGGGAATGTAGACCCCAAAGGCATCGGCCGCCCGATGAACGATCTGCTGCTGCCGCATCGCTTCGTCATCGAAGCCCCATTTCAGGAGGACAGGAGACTGGACGTCATGGCTGGCGCCAACAGCAATCCCCACAACGAGCTTTTTGCGATTGCAGAAGAAATACAGGCCGGAGGACGGGTGGGCGGGGGAATCGGGCTCTACCCACACCTGCAGGCGCCGCTCGTCCATGAATTCGCCGGCGGTATCGAAAACCAGAGAAACCGCGAACAGCAGCACACCGAAACTCATCGGTCACGTCCTTCCCGCTTCCGGGGCAGCACCCTGTCCTCGTTCCAGGGAACGAGCAGCACGATCACGAACAGCCAAAGTACCCAGGCCCACCACGGCGCGATCTCGCTTTCGAGAACCATCACCAAACCGACGCTTGCCCAGACGGTCCAGATATAGCCGACATGCATTTGCAAACGCCGCCTTTGCGAGTGGCACAGCCACTCTGTGGACTTGATCAACGTTCGTTCACCGAACAGTGCGGCCCGGTTCCTCTCCTCCTTCCGCGCGAGAATCAGCTTGACACAACGAGTTTGTCCTTGAGTTAATTTTTTGTATCGAAACCAGCCTTTTTTATTTTGATTGGATTAATACAATTCATTTTTCGCTCCCAGACTTGCCGGCGCCCGCTGGTGATTATCAAAATGCGTACCCGGCGAATCCCGAATGCAAAGCAGCGCTCCCAACAGAAGCACTCGACGGCGACATCGAGAGACTCACGCGCGGGGGAACCGAAGGCAATTCCCAGCGCCACGCACACGCCTTGCGTCTTGCCTCGTTCTGTGCGCGGCCGCCGCCTGCTGGAGCCTTGCGGCCATCGCTGCGTCGACCTCCGCCACGCTCGGCGGTTACGTGCGCAATGCGGCCAGTGCGCCGGTCGCCGCCGCCCGCATCCACATCGTCCACCGGCCGTCCGGAACGGCCGCCACCGGGTTTGCGCCACCCATTGGCGCGTCCCACCAGCCGGGCCTGCGTCGCGGCGGCCCTTACGCGGTGCGGGTTGTGGCCGACGGCCACCACGACCGCAGGCTTACCGGGCTTACGCTCAGGCCCGGACCGCAACCGCCACTGGAAATCACGCTCGCCCCGCTCGGGGTCGAAGAGGTCGTGGTCACGGCGAGCGCGCCGGTCTCGGGGCGCGACCTCAACAACGGCGTCGGTTCGGCTTTCACCGCCGGTGACATCGCCCGCCAGCCCGGCGTCAAGCGCGACGTCATACGCACGCTTTTGCGCGATCCACTGGCCCACTCCGCGGGTGAAGGCAGCCTCACCGTGGGCGGCGTCAACCCGCGCTTCAACGGGCTCGCCATCGACGGTTCGCTGCAGCAGGACGACTTCGGCCTCGGCACCAGCACCTACGCCACCAGCCGCTCTCCGATCAATCTCGAGGCCATCGAGTCGGTCTCGCTCGCGGCTTCCGACTACTCGGCCAGCGCCTCGGGCTTCACCGGCGGCCTCGTCAACATAACGACCCGATCAGGGACGAACGAGTGGGACGGCGCGGCGTTCTACCATCGTCAGGGCAGCGGCCTCGTCGGCGGCACCTACGACGGCAACCGTCCCTTCTCGCCCGCCAGTTTCGAGGAGAACGAGTACGGTGCCGCCATCGGCGGTCCGCTGCTGCGCGACCGGCTCTTCGTGTTCCTTTCCTACGACGAGTTCGAGGCCGTCGAGCCGGTGGACTTCGGCGCCTTCGACGCCGCCAACGGTGTCCAGCCGGGGTTCTTCGAGGGTCTGCGCGACTTGGTCCGCGATGTCTACGGCTACGACCCCGGCGGCCGCCCGTCGTCCGCAGCCACCCCGACCACGTCGAAGCGCACGCTGGTCAAGCTGGACTGGAACCTGAACGAAGCACACCGGGCGTCGTTCACCTACCAGCGCAGCCGGGAGCGCGAGACGTCCGCCAGGGCCGACCGGTTCGAGTCGGCCTGGATCGACATACCCGTTGACCTCGCCGCCGTCACGGTTCAGCTCTTCTCCGACTGGAGCGACCGGCTGTCGACGACGGTGCGCGTCAACCGCAAGGCGTTCGATCGCGGGCAGAACTGCCGGGCGCCCGGCGTGGGCGCGCTGGAGTTCGACCTTGACGCCGACAGCGTCGCTGAAACGCCCCTCGCGGGTCTCCTGACCGGCAGCGTCGACCTCGTCGCCGGCTGCGACCGCTTCCGCCACGCCAACGCCTACGAAGACACGCGGCTGCAGCTCTACGGCGCGCTCGATTACCTCGCCGGAGACCATATCCTGCGCCTCGGCGCCGCGAACGAGACCTTTGACCTGTTCAACCTGTTCATGCCCGGCTCCAACGGCCGGTTCGTCTTCCGCAACTTCGAAACCATCGTCGACCGCACCGCGCGCGTGGACTACGTCAACGTCCCCTCCAACGTCGCTGCCGACGGTGCAGCCGACTGGGGCTACGGCCGAAGCGCCCTGTTCCTCGAGGACGCCTGGCAGGTCACCCGGCACTTCGAACTCACCGCGGGCCTCCGCTACGAACGCTTGACGCAAAGCGACCGCCCCACATTCAACCCGACCCTGGCCGATGTCTACGGCGTCCGCACCGACAGGAACCTGGACGGCCTCGACCTGGTGCTGCCCCGGCTGAGCTTCCGCTGGACCGGGTGGCGGCGCACCGTCGTCACGGGCGGCATCGGCCGCTTCACCGGCGGCGACCCCAAAGTCTGGACATCGAACGCGTTTCAGCCGCCGACGGTATTCGCCACGAAGACAACCGGCGGCGCGTCGCCAACGTCCGTTCCGGCGGAACTGCAGGCGGCTGTGGCGACGGGCAGCCCCGTGCCCATCGACGCGATTGCGTCCGACTTCGAGGCGCCGTCCGACTGGAAGGCGTCGTTGCGCCTCGAGCGCGAATTCGACCTTCGGCTCGGCGGCATCGACCTCGGTACCGGCTATACGTTGACCGCGCAAGCGCTGTTCACGTGGACCTCGGACGGCTTCCTGTGGAGCAATCTGGCCCAGACGCACCTGCCCGGCGCGCTCCCCACCGGCATCGCACCTGACGGGCGGCCGATATACGCCGACCTTGACGACCTCGGCCGCCTCAATCTGGTCGCCCTCGGCAACCACGATGGAGGACGCAGCCGGATCTTTACCGCGGCGCTAGGGCGGCGCACGGACACGGGCCTCGACGTCCAGGTCAGCTACGCGTGGCAGGACGTCGAGGCCGTCACCGAAGGGCTTTCCTCCCGGGGCATCTCCAACTGGCGCGGCATCGTCGATGCCGACCGGAACCGCCCGTCGCCGCGCACCTCGCCGCACGAGGTCACTCACGCGATCAAGCTGAATCTCGGCTACGAGCGGTCGTTCGGCGCGTTCCGGCTGCGCGCCGACCTGTTCGCGAGGGCATGGACCGGCGACCGCTACACTTACACGTTCGACGTCGACCGGACGAATGCCCTGTTCGGGCGCGCCGGCGCCGGCGAGAGTCCCTACGACAACAGCCCGCTCTACGTGCCCGCCCGTGGCAGCGACCCGGCGGTGGTTTACGGCTCCGCATTCGACCGCGACGCTTTTCTCGCCTATCTCGACGCCAACGACGCGGGGAACGGCATCCACGCGCCCCACTCCGCGGACGCAGGTTTCAACCACCTCTGGGACCTGCGCCTGCGCCTGGACCTCCCCGGCATCCCCGCCCTAAACCGGTGGGTGGGCGAGAACCGGGTGAGCCTGATACTCGACATCGAGAATTTCCTCAACCTCCTGAACGACGACTGGGGCACCTATCAGGCTGGGCCGCGCTTCGGCCAGGCGGCGATCGTGCGCGCCGATCTCGTATCCGCGGCCGATGTCGCAGCGCTCGGCGTCGACGGCGCGCCGGCGCTTACGGGCGATGCGCCGCGCACGACCTGCCGGACCCGACCTGACTGCGTCTACCGATACAACAGCTTCCGGGCCCTGCCGTCAAAGTTCCCTTCGGCGTCGCGATCGGTCTACCGCATCCGCCTGGGGGTACGTATCGAACTGTGACCCCTGCCGGGTCTGCAGGTAAAGGTCACCGTGCAACTGTGCGCCTGGTTTGAGTCGGAGCCGTGGCGCAGCCGCCGTGTACGCCCCTTCCGGGGCACAACGCGCCGATTCGCACGGATTCAGCCGCCTGTGCGACCTCGACACTGTCCGCGGCATCGACACCTTGTTTCCGCTTCGATCGACGAATCCCCAGGATCATCGGCTCGCGTGCCCCGGAAAGACCGAAGAGATGATCCGGTTACTCCGCCGGCAGATCGCTCGATCGTTCATGGGGTTCCTTTCGACCCAGGTCAGTTCTTCTATCCGGATTGAGTCAACACCCTCGACCAGGCGCGGTTCGAGCGAGGCCGCTCCAACAGCCTATGGAGAGGATTTGTGATCGGCCATGCAGATCACCATGCGGCCGTCCTGCCCGCAGCGCGTGCAGATGCTTCGCTCCCGCACGAACCGCGAATCCCGTTCCATCGCGCGGATCTCCATGACGACGTCCATGTAGCTGGACTGGACCAGCGCAGCCAGGCATTCGGTGCACAGCGCCGGTCTGAGCCGCACTTCAATCTCGACCCGCAGGCCTTGTGTCATCGCTTCAATTCATCCACGACGGGGTTGGCCACCCAACGCACGAACCGCGCCGCACAGTCTGCGTAAGTGTGCTGCGTGGTGGGCATCAGGTCCGTCATGAACACGGCCATACGGTAGCGCTCGAGGTCCCGTTCAAGCCGCTCCAGGTAACTGTCGCGCTCCAATTCGTCCATTCAGCATGTCCTTTGAGATAAAGCGGGACCCGACCCCCGAAAAGAATGATGGAGGCCTGCCCCTAAGCCAAGGCTGCAACCAGCGTGGCGACGAAGATTATAGACCGATCATGTCGAAATCCAACAAGTCTGGCCGCGCACTGCATCGCTTTGCCCTTGGCTGGCGCAAGCGCCGCTCGACATTCGCCTGAGGTTCATAAAAATTATTTTATGTCGATTAACGAAAACTTACAGAAGGCCTGCATGCGGGCCAAACTCTCTCACAGGTCCCGGGAAGCAGCAGCCCCTTCAATCCAATACCCGCTCGCCTTTCACCGTCGCAGGTCCGCGCGGACCGGTCTCGTTCGCCGGATTTTGTTGCGCGCGCGCAACAAATTTGAGAGTCCATACCGGCCCGTCGCCGCAGCATCGACACTATGCCAAATATTTTTATTTTAAAATCAATAGGTTGCGTATTTTGTCGAAGTCCTCACAGCGGGACCCACTGTGAGAACCCCTAGATCGCGGCTGCAGTCACTCTGCTCGTCGGCCTCCGTCCGCCATTCCCCGGCCGCGCCATGCGATACCCCACGCCGCGCTGATTGAAAATCCAGGCCGGACTCGACGCGCTGTCCCCAAGCTTCTCGCGCAGGTTCCTCACAAAGATGCGCACCAGGTTCGAATTGGCGTGCGCCCGCCCGGTCCACACCTTTTCCAGAAGCGTCTCGTAGGTCACGACCCGGCCTGCGCTGACCGCCAGAACGTGCAGAAGATCGAACTCCGTGGCGGTGAGGTCAAGCTCGCGCCCGGCCAGGCGCGCCCGCCGACGCCCGTAGTCGATCGAGAGCTCGCCAAGCGTGTACGGTTCGGATTCCTCGCGCTGGCGCAGCGCCGCCCGGATCCGCGCCACGAGTTCCGTCGGCGAAAACGGTTTGACGATGTAGTCGGCGGCGCCGGCTTCCAGCGCCCTGACGATCGTCTCGTCCCGGCCGTAGCCGGAAATGAAGATAACGGGCACTTTGGCAAGCTCCGGCACCTGCTGCATCAGTTCAATGCCATCCAGCCCGGGCAATACCAGGTCCATCAGCACCAACCGCGGTTTCTGAGTGCGCAGGAGTTGCGCCATGTCCTGCCCGTCACCCGTCACCAGCGGGGCGTAGCCGGCGGCATCCAGCGCATTGCGCACAAAGCGCAGGGTGCGGGGGTCGTCGTCGACCACCAGGATTCGCTCCGGTTCCGGCACCTCGCCAGGCAAGGTCGAAACATCCTCGGCGGCCACATCCGCACGGCCATCCGCGGTTTCCGCAATCGGCAGGGTGAAGCGAATGGTTGCGCCGTTGTCCTCCCCGGCGCTCTCGGCCCGGATACGCCCGCCGTGGGCTTCCACGAGGCCTTTGCAGATCGCGAGGCCAAGGCCGTAACCCATCGTTGCGCTGTCTCCGGTGTGCTTGCTGAACAACCGGGGAAGAAGCTCCGCGGCGATCCCCCGCCCGTCGTCGGCAACCGCTACCGCGACGTGCGACCCGTCGCGCTCCGCGGAAACGCGGATGGAGGAAGACTCGGCCGCGTTTCGGGCCGAGTTCGATAACAGGTTATTCAGCACCTGCACGATGCGGCGGCGCTCCGCCATCACCCGGGGGAGGTCCGGCGGCAGGTCGATGAGAACCGTGTGGCGCGCGCCGGTGCTCAGGAAGTCGTTTCTTGCCCGCTCCACCAGCGCCGCCAGGTCCGAGGCTTCCGGCGCAACCGAGAGTGTGCCCGAGTCGATGGCCCCGACATCGAGGAGATCGCCGATGAAGCTCCGCATGCGATCGGCCTGCTCGGCGACGATGCGATGGAACTCGCGCATTTCCGCCCGGTCCAGGTTCGCCCCATCCTCGAGCAGGGTGACCGCGGAACCCTTGATGGACGAGAGCGGTTGACGAAGCGCGTGGCTCACCAGAGCCAGGAACTCGGCCCGCAGCCGCTCGATCTCGTCGAGCGGCGCCAGGTCCTGCATGGCCACGACAACCGACTCCACCGCCCCATCGGCAGACGGAATGGGCGTCGCATTCACCAACACCCGCACACTGCGCCCGTCGGGAACGGAAAGCACAAGCTCTTCCGCGCGTACCGTTTCGCCCCTGGCGAATTGCACCGCCAGCGGATACTCGCCGAGCGAGACCTCCCGCCCATCGGCGCGTCGGCACGTGACGATGTCCAGCAGTTCTTCCCGCGGCTGCCCCGGCGTGCGGAGGCTTTCCACAATTCGCCAGACCTCGCGATTGAACTTGACGGGCCGGCCGTCTTCCGCCGCGAACACCACCACGCCCACCGGGGCGGTCTGAACGAGCGCCTCGAGGTCGGCCCGGGCGCGCCGCTCGCCGCGGTGGATGCGCGCATTCACAACCGCGGTGGCCGCCTGCGACGCGAACAATGCCAGCAGTTCCTCGTCCTCGGCGGTAAATGCCCCGCCTCCCGTTTTTTCGGCGAGAAAAAAATGGCCGACGTGCACGCCGCGGTGACGCAATGGCGTGCCCTGGAACGTTCGGGAGAAAATGGGAGCCGGTTCAAAACCGAGCGAGAGCACATAGCCCGAGAGGTCGTCGAGGCGCAGCGGCCCCGCCAGGTGCCTGAAGTGGTCGACCAGGCTCAGGCCGTCCGGCCAGGCGATCATCCTTTCCTCTTCCTCGGCGGTAAAGCCGGAAGCGACGTAGTCCTGGAATTCGCCGGCTTCATCGGCCGTGACGATGACGCCGTACCGGGCGCCGGTGAGCGCCCGGGCGCCCGCCACCACTTCGGCAAGCACGGTGTCGAGGTCGAGGCTGGCGCTGATGCGCAGCATGGCGGCGACAAGCTCGGAGGTTCTCCCCCGCGTGGTTTCCGGCCTGGCGCCGGCTTGTTCGTGCCCTGTCACGGACCCTGCGTGTCGCAGCGAGAACGGAATGCGGTTTCCGGCATTGGTTTCATGTCCGATCCAGGTTCTTCCCACTATTATCCCGCTAACTTAATAGTAATAATATACTGATAGACAGCATTCACATGAAAAACTAACTTATTCTGCCGAAGCCATCGCCGCATCGGATCCCAGACCCGCCATTTGGCGAGTCCGGCAAGCCTACCCGTGGCCCAGGACGCTGTAGTCTCCGTCGAAAACCAGCCGGAAGGAGACGTAGAGGCCCAGCAGCGGAAACAGCAGCCACGGCGAGTTTGAGCCCCAGACGTATAGACACAGTTCTCCGCGCGTGATGCGCTTGTGTCGCCCGACCACGTAAAAGCTCACCATGTAGACCACGGTCATGTACCACCACTGCCAGAACAGCATCGCGGCGGCGACCCCCACGATTCGGGCCGGCAGGAACGGGACGGTGAACGTGGCGTGCAACACCAGCGACGGCAGAAGCGTCGCGAACCCGTTCGCCATGTCGGCGTGGAAGCCGTAGGTGCGCCGGCTGGCGTAGGAGCCGTCGTACTGGGCGTAGGTCGCCCACACGTCCGTCCAGAGCGTCGGCGAGGCCAGGCGGCGCACGGGCACCTTGCCGGCGAGAAACCGGGCCGCCGGCGACAGGCGGTGAGTGTCCTTGCGCTCGCGCCAGTAGGCGGCCCGCTTCTTGAGATCGTGGCGCCGCCAGTACAGGCACATCTCCCAATAGCAGACGAACAGGTTGATCGAGAGAAAGAGATTGATAAGGGCATAGACCGCGTGGACCGTGCCCGTAACCGTATGGTAGCCACCGATCCCGAGCGCCGCTATGGACGCGATCGTAACCGCGGCAAAGGTTCCTAAGCGTATGTTCATGCGCATCTCCTGTAGGGTGCGGGCGCCGAAATCGCTCGGCACCGGTGCTGAAGAGGCGTGGCCGGTCGAATGTTACTCGCAGGTTCGGTCCGGCGTTACCATGGTCGTACGAGAACGACATCCCGGCAATCGGCATGAGCCGGACTCCGGAATTCGCGAATGACCGTCGTATCCGCGCCGCGCAATTCCCGAACGACCGTCGTATCCGCGCCGCTTGTTTCCCGAACGACCGTCATCTCCACGCTGCGCGTCAGTCCGTTTCGATGGTGCCGCCTACCCTTGCGAAAACCAGGATCCCCTGAGCCGGTGTGCTGACGTACAGGTATGTATCGTCGGCTGTCGCAACCGCGCCTGTCGGGCCATCGAACTCAGGGACCGGCGCGCCGTTGAAGCGGTCTGCGGCTCGCGGCGTGATGAAGTCCGTTCCAATCAGATCACCCGCTTCGGGATCCCAGCGAGCCGTAATCGCCAGCCCCGGGCAAAGCACGTCCAGAGTAGCAGAATCGCCTCTCGCATCGGCAAACCGGCAACGCTCCCAAGCCGATGATGCGTCCCAGAATTTCGCCAGGTCGGCCGCGTGTTCCGGACTCGACGGGTCTGCGAGGGAAAAAACGTGGACGCTGTTGGCGCCTCCCCTGAACAGGAACAGGTAAGCGCCGTCATCGCTGATTGCCATCGGACTTGGTCGGTCGGACCAGAACGATCCAAACTCATGTACGAATTCGTTTCTCGAGAGCATTCCCGATTGGGGGTCGCGGTCGAAGACCCAGAGCGTCGACCCGGTTGCGACAAAGACGTGGCGCCCGTCCTGTGTCAGCGCAAACGATGGGATGCCCCAACGGAGGGAATGCTCCTCGACAAACCTGAGCCCGCCTTCCGGCTCGACAGCAAACGTCTCCAACCGCCGACCGCCGAGGCGATAGACATGGGAGCCGGTTTCGTCCATCAACAGCGATTCCGCGCAGGTTCCAGGATCTTCAATCGCCACGAGTTCACCCTCGTCCGTCATCCGCGGGCCGCCGTTTGCCGATTCGAACGAGTGCCAGCCAGCGCAGTTGTTTGCGAGCAATCGATCCCGGTTCGGGTCCCAGATCAACTGGGCGCTTGCGAGATCGAACCCGGTTTCGAGCACTTGAACCTGGTCGAGCCCGCCGGTCACCCCGTCCCGTTCAAACACCTGCAGGCCGATTCGCGAGCCCAAATAGAGTGCATTCCCGCTGCCGTTGAGTGCGAGATCGCCGGTTCCCCGAATCACCACGCTCTCGCCGCCGGAATCGCGGTCGCCGTCGGCCAGACGGCCCACATAGCGCAGCCAGGCGGGCGCTTCGGCCTCTTCCCAGCGGAGCCTGAACTCGCCACCTCTTCCGGCGCCCCGCGTGCCCAGCGCAAGCGTGTAGGCAACGCCTCCCTCGAGTTCCGCCAGTACTTCGACGGCGTTGCCTTCGCTCCTTTGCCAACCGCTTGACGCAATCACTTCAAGACCGGGCCCGTCCTCGGACTCCCGCTGTACGGTCAACGCCCAGGGTCCGCCTTCGCCCTCTACGGAAAACCGCACCCAACCCGATTCCAGCGCCTCGTACGTCCACCACAGCGTCGACCGGCCGAGCGTGGCGCTTCGGTCGCCGCGGCCTGTCGTCGCGAACGCGTTCGAACCCGCAATCGACCCGGACACGCCGGACAGAGCCGTCGCGCCCATCAATGAGTCGTTGTCCGGCGTCGACCCCCAGGTCAAACTCGCCGAAGCGTACGATTGCTCGAACGCGGCGATATCGTTGCCGGCAAAGCCCACGGCCATCGAGTAGCGCTCTCCCCCGGTAGCATCGATCAGAAAATCATAAGGCGCCCCGGGGCCGGTCTCCGCAACGAGTTCAAGGTTGTCGAAGTCCGTACCGGAATAACCCGAGACCCGCATCATCGGATATCGAGGCGAGGACTCCCCGGAATCTCCGAGTCGCCAGGTGTACAAGCCGTCTGCCGGCGCTTCCCAGACCCACCATTCCGTCCGGACGCCCGACTCGGGCGGTTCCCCCGGCTCGACCGTCGCCTGGCTGTCGATCGAGACTCTGACGCCCGACGAGCCGTCGGCTTCAATCGACTCGGCCTCAGCAAACCAGTCGTTTCCGTACAACCCCCCGTCGATCCGGGCTCACCTCAGGTTGTAATCGGCCCCCGACTCATCGCCCCCTAGCTCGGCCACGGCAATTCTGTACTCCCTGCCACCACCCGCAAAAAACTGCACTCGGTCTCTCGGCGAAGGGCCGATCAGGCGGAGCGCCGCGATCTCTTCGCCTTCGAAGACAAGCAGCCGCTCACCGCCCTTGAATTCCCACAGTCCGTCTTGTGGCGCGGTCCACCGAAACCAGGTTGTCGCGGCCAACTTCCCGAACGACTCCCCCGGCTGCAGCGTCGCGCCGGCGCCGGTGCCTTCGAAGCTGCCGGACTCGCCCTCCAGCACGATGGCGTCGGCAAAGTCGTCGTTCGCGGGCCGCCCCTCCGGCGACCACGTCAAGTCCATGGCTGCGCCCCGCGCGAGCGAACCCACTCGAATACGGTAGTGCTCACCTTGCTTGGCGAAAAACGACGCGCCCCACAGACCCGTCGCCACATTGCGCAATCCGGTCAAGCCGTCCCCCTGGAACACATCGACCCGGTCGTTGCGCCGTTCATCGGGCCCCCGGTCATTCGGGTCGAACTCGATGCCAGGCACCTCGAAGCGGAAGGGACCGTCGGCCGGCGCGGTCCAGGTGTACCAGACGGATCCGGCCGGCCGGCCCCATCGGGATTCGAACACCGGTTCCCCCGGTTCCGGGGTCGCCCGAAGCATGTCCAGACTGCGCGTGCCTTCATCCCCTTCAAGTGCAATCGCCGTGGAAAACGCGTCGTTGTCCGGTGGCAGGGGCGCCGTCTCTTCCACAGAGCCGATGTCGACCGATGACCGGCCGGCGTGACCGTTCCAGGCGTTCGCGGTGAAGTGAAGGCGGGCTCCATCCGCCTCGGGGCCGAGCTCGACGACGAGATGGATCGTCCGCTCCTCTCCGACTGCGATCTCCCCGACGGGAATCGACGCGCCAAGCTCGACCGGTTTTTCATCGCTGCTGTAGAACGTATAGCCCGGTGGCTTCGGGGCATGCGCTTCGTCCTCAAGCCCGACGGGCACGGTGTCTGCGCGCGTCATCGCCACGCTTTCGATCGTGACGGTATCGTTGCAGCTCACCGATGCCGAACGGCAGTCGATGTGCAGCCGCGTTCCGGCAGCCACGTAGCCGTCGGCTGCAAGCGTCAGCGTCAACTCATGCGAACCCTCGCCGATGAGCCGTTCCTTGTCGGCCTCCACCGTCAGGGTCGGCGTGGACGCCCCGCGAATCAGCGTCCATGCGACAGCGGCCCGGGGCGCCGCGGTGTAAACGCGGTTGGCGACCACCTTGACGCGATACGTGCCGGGTTCGGGATTGCGGACGATGATCCACTCGACATTGTCCACGCGCGAGCGGGAGACATATTCGCCGCACGCCTCGGCTTCGCAGTCTCCGTCCCGGTCGAGCCACAGGTCCAGGTCGTTCACGACGGTGCTTGCCACCGCATCCGCCGGCGGTTCGTCCCACGTCATCACGATGTCCAGGCGGTTCGCTCCAGACGGCACCTCGATATCCCGCCAGGCGTACTGGCCATCGACCAGATGGGTGGTCACGCTGCCGTTCTGCCATCCATCGGGCCGATGGCGCTGGAGAACCGTCGTTCGCGCGGAGACCTTGCCCAGACCGTACCGGTCCTGTAAGGAACCCGGGCCCGCGCTGTTGTTGGCAGCAAACTCACCGCTTTCGGCCAGCCACACGTCCGGTCGAATCGCGCTCGCCATCAACCGGGCCCGTGCCAGCGCCGGCCGATCCTGGTAAGTGGGCACCGCGTCCAGCAACAGCGCGGCAACGCCCGCCACGGCCGGCGAGGACATGCTGGTGCCGCTTATTGCGACGTAGCCGCCGCGGCTGCCATCGCCTGCGGCGGAATGCAGGTTCACGCCCGTGCCCACAATGTTTGGCGCCAGGCGACCGTCCGCCGTCGGCCCGAGGCTGCTGAACGACACCAGTTCGCCGCTGTCCATCGCCGCGCCGACCGCGAGCGAGTTCTTCGCGGCGGCGTAGTTCGAGAATCCGCGCCGGGCCGCATTGGAGTTCGCGACCACGTACAGTTGTTTGTGATTCCACACGGTGGCATCGAGCTTGCGCGCGCCGAAATCCCTTCCCTCATGAGTGAGCCTGGTCCACGACAGGCTCATGTTGACGATCTGCGGCTTTACGCGTGCCGACATCCGTCCGCCTTCGCTGCAGCCCGATTCCTTCGCCAGGAAATCCATGCCGCGCTCGATGTCGTCGCCGAACCCGGAACCTTGCCGGCTCAGCACCTTGGCGAACCGGATGTGGCGCACCGAAGGCGCCATGCCGGCGAACCGGCGTTCGACGACACCCCGACCGGCGATCGTGCCGGTGACGTGCGTTCCGTGACCGTTCGCGTCCATCCAGAGGTCTTCATCTTCCAGTATCGGGTTATCGGGACTGCCCCAGGAGCTGTACACGAAATTGGCGGCGCAGATGCTGTCCCGGTCCGACACGATGTCCAGGTGGTTGATGTTGAGTCCGGTGTCCATCACCGCCACGGGCACGGAAGCGCCGCCGGTTCCCATGTAGGCCCCGGGGGAACCGGCATGAGCGCGCAACGCGTCGGCGCCCATGGCGGGAACGGCGGTGTCGTGGGTCGCTTCCACCACGGGAACGGGTTCCACGGCGAGCACGTAGTCTTGATCCGCGAGTGCGCCGATCGCCACGGCGTCGGCGGTCGCCCTGTAGACACGAAGCGCCGGATCGTACCCGCCGACGGTTGCGCCGAGATCTTCCATCGCCCGGCGCCATCGGCCATCGGGATCGTCCGGCATCAGCGTCACATAGATCGGCGTCGATTCGCCCATGTGGCCCGGTGGCGATTCGCCGAATCCCGCGAGTTTCGCCGCCACCGGCATGGCGGCGATGCCGTCGACGGCAGCCAGCGACACGATCGATCGAAGCCGGTGCAATTCGCCCGGCAATCGGGCGCGCACGAGGCGGCCCGACATCCCGACGATCTCGACACCCGTGCCCGCCAGCGACCGGGCCAACCCGGCGGGAGTCGTGTCGCCTGCCGGGCGAATCCAGCCAAACGACCAGCTTCGCCCTTGCGCCACGGCCTGGTCCACGAGCCGCGCAACGTCGCTCGGCCCATCGAGCCAGGTGGGTGCGCGAGCGTCCTTTTCGACCTGCGCCGTCGCGGTCTTTACCGACCCTCTGGCCATTTCGCCGAAGTGCTCGCTGAATGCGTATCCTGCCGGGGGCGTTGCTTCTGGCGCTTCCAACGGGAGCGAACCGTTTGCAACCCGATCCGGCAAGTCGCGCCGCAGCTTCGCACCGGGTGGGGCTTTTACCTCGGGCAGGATTTTCTCGCCTCGGCTTTCAGCGGCAATCCGCGCTGCGGCGTCGGCCGGCATCGGGTTCGAATCCGCGCTCGTCGCCGCCGGATTCCACCAGAAGTACAGCAGAGCGCCTGCGACCGACGCACAGGCGAGTGCGCCGATCAACAGGCCCAACGCCTTGCGTGTTGTGGGTGACCTCAATTCGGTTTCCAACGCTTACTTCGCATGCCACCAATGGATTCCTGGCGGTGGCAGGCACCGCCGAGCGCGTCTATCTCCGCATCTCGAATCAGTCTGACAGGAACGCTGTTTTATTGGGTAAATTTCGTATTTAGAAACTTGCTCCGAACGTTAATTTTTCGTGAAATTTGCTATAGTCCGCCCGGTTTCCGCGGCAGTCGGCCCACCAGCCAGTGCGGGACCCAATAGGTACCAAAACGCCGGGAGGCCCGATGGCTCGATCCGATACAACCTCAGCCGACAAGCACTCCGGCAACCGGATCGCCGCGCTGACCGATGCGATACTGCGCATGAGCACGAGCCTCGACCTCGACACGGTGCTGCGGGAGGCGGTCGACGGCGCCTGTGCCCTCACCGGCGCCCGCACCGGAATGATCGCCACCGTCGCTGACGACGGCGGTACGGAGGAGTTCATCGCCCGCGGATTCACGCCCGAAGAAGAGGTCGAACTCGCTACGTGGCCCGACCGGGGCCGCCTCTTCGAGCACCTGCGTGAACTGCCCGGGACGCTGCGGGTACCGGACCTCGCGGACTATGCCGGTACGCTGGGGCTCGCACCCACCCCAACGTTTTCCTGGTCGTTCCAGGGCACGCCGATGCACTATCGCGGCGTTAACGTCGGAAACTTCTTCCTTGCCGACAAGACCGGCGGCATCGAGTTCAGCGACGACGACGAAAAGGCGCTGCTGCTGTTCGCCGCCCAGGCTGCCGCCGCGATCGCCAACGCGCGCATGTACCGCTCCGAGCGGCTTGCGCGGGCCGACCTCGAGGCGCTCGTCGAGACATCGCCGGTGGGTGTGGTGGTGTTCGACGGCCGCGGCCGGCCGGTGTCGTTCAACCGGGAGGCGAGGCGCATCGTCGAGAGCCTGCGCATGCCCGGGCATCCGACGGAACAGCTCCTCGAAGTCGTCACCTGCCGCCGCGCGGACGGCCGCGAGACCTCCCTCGCCGACTTTCCACTGGCCGACCAGTTCGCAAACCCCGACCCCGAGACCGTGCGCGCCGAAGAGATGGTGCTGTCGGTACCGGACGGGCGCAGCGTGCGCACGCTGGTCAACGCCACCCCCATCCCCGCGGAAGGGGTTGCCAGGCGGTCGGTGGTGGTCACCCTGCAGGACCTCGCGCCGCTCGACGAAATGGAACGCATGCGCACCGAGTTCCTGAGCCTGGTGAGCCACGAGCTGCGCGTACCGCTCACCGCCATCAAGGGTTCCGCCGCCACGCTGCTGGGCGAAGGCGCCAACCTCGAGCCCGCGGAGGTGCACGAGTTTTCCCGCATCATCGACCAGCAGGCGAACCAGATGCGCGGCCTGATCGGCGACCTGCTGGACGCCGGCCGTATCGAGGCGGGCACGCTGTCGGTGGCTCCCGAGCCGACGCCCGTGGCGGGCCTGGTCGAGCGCGCCCGCGACACCTTCACCGGCGCCGGCGGCCGCCAGGCCGTGGTCGCGAACCTGCCGTCCGGCCTGCCCGACGTGATGGCCGACCGGCGGCGCATCGCGCAGGTGCTGAACAACCTGCTCGCCAACGCCGCGCGCCACGCGCCGCCGGCGTCCACAGTCCGCGTTGCCGCGGCGCGGGAAGGCACGCATGTCGCGATCTCGGTCGCAGACGACGGGCCGGGCCTGGCGCCGGAGCTGCTGCCGCACCTCTTCCGCAAGCACCTCGGCGGCACCAGCCACACCGCCGGTCACGGGCTCGGACTCGCGATCTGCAAGGGGCTCGTCGAGGCGCACGGCGGGCGAATCCGCGCCGAGAGCGACGGCCCCGGCCACGGCGCCACCATCACCTTCACCATCCCCGCAGCCTCCGGCGCCCCGGCCGCCGCACCCGCCAACGAGCGGCCGGCCCGCGCGGCGGGCGAACCCCCGCGCGTCCTGGTGGTCGACGACGACCCGCGCACACTGCGCTTCGTGCGCGACGCCCTGTCCAGGGCCGGCTACGCCCCCATCGTCACCGGCGCGCCCCAGGATCTTTCACGCCTCATCCGCGCCGAGCGGCCGCGGCTGGTGCTGCTCGACCTGCTGCTGCCCGGCAGCGACGGCATCCAACTGCTCGAGCAGGTGCCGGAACTGGCCGAGATTCCCGTGGTGTTCATTTCCGGGTACGGGCGCGACGAGACCGTCGCGCGCGCCTTCGAGGCGGGCGCCTCCGACTACATCGTCAAGCCGTTCTCGCCCACCGAACTCGTGGCCCGCGTGAGCGCGGCGCTGCGCCGCCATGAGCAGCCGGACCCGTTCGTGCTCGGCGACCTCGCCGTGCGCTACGACCGCCGCGAAGTGACCGTCGCCGGCCGCGCCGTCAACCTGACCGTAACCGAATACGAACTGCTGCGCCTGCTGTCCGTCAATGCCGGGCGCGTGGTCACCTTCGACACACTGCTGGACCGTATCTGGTCCGGCCGAGCCAGCGCCGACACCAACCTCGTGCGAATCTTCGTCAAGCAACTGCGCGACAAGCTCGGCGACCGGGCCGGCGACCCCACCTGGATCTTCAACGAGCGCGGCGTCGGCTATCGCATGGCCGCGCCGCCGACATGAGCAATTCGGGGTTTCCCTCCGATTCGAGCCAGAGAGTTCGTCAACGGATGTGCGCGAGGTGCCATCGGAGATCGCTGGCAACGTCGTCTTTGCCGCTGATGGTGTTCTCGTAGAAGATCGTGCGATACCCGCTTACGTCGAACGGTAGCTGCTCGCCGCGCCGCGCGAGCAGAATGGTAGGGGTCTGGCGCGCATGGGCGTACCCCACCTCGTAGAAGACATTGGCATTGATCGGCGAGATCTCGGCAATCACTACATCCGCTGCACCCAGGGCGGCTGTGATGTCCTGGAGTATCACGCCTGGTCGATAAACGTCATCGGCACGCTCGGCGTCGAAACCACCATTTTCACAAATCGGTTTGATGACGCTTTTGTAGAGGCTGTTGTACGGCTCGTCAAACTCCATGACGACAAAGGCCTTGCCCCGCCTGGCAGCCCAATCGAACGCCTCGAACCTGACGGTTCCGTGAGCATGGGCAACAACCCCCGCCTGAGCGGTGAGCGGGCGAGGCAAGTCTTGGGTGAATACGCTGATGCCGTCGATCGCGAGTGTCACCCGGTGCGAATGAACAGCCGCCGCCACGCGATACTTCCCGCCCGGCCTGAGGTGCGAACGCCTGCCCAGGCCGTGCAGCAGACGGTGCACGTTTTCCCGGCATTCATGGAGCACTTACGCGAACCCGTATCCACCCAACCCAACCGTGTAGTAGTCCTTCGAGGCAGCTTCATACCCGATCAGCAACCGTGCGGCCGGGTCTCCTTCGAGGTTTTCCGGCAGTGTGACCTCGGCGGACAAACACCCACCACGTGGGGCACGCAGCGCAGACAGAGCCACACCCAATGGATGACGGGAATGAGTAGATTCCGCAGGATCGTGCTCGAACGTGGCGTTGTCGCCGTCGAACTCCCAGTTGCCGTCCAACGGCAGCCAATCCGTCCTGCTTTCAGTGCTCTGCATGTTGCCCACCGAATACCGGGCTGAACATGCAACGATACTAGCATCGGGCCTACGCCTTGACCGCTCGCGCCACGGCATGGGGCGCGGCGGCGGCCGGTGAACTCTCGCGTTATACCCTACGTTGGTCACAGGGTCAGTGAAGCGCGAAATCCGCAAAAAACGAAGGCTCGACCCCGTCCCGACAGATTGCCCTGCAGTTTCCTTTTGTTTACTATCGTCAATAGATAACGATAGTCGTGGAAACGAAACATGGATCACACTGAAGCCCTGGCCGAACAGCGCTACTTTCACGCCCACGGCCTCAAGGCCGTGGCGCCCGAAGGACTCAACGCTGCGCTCAAGGCGGCGATCGATGAACTCCAGGTGGCGCTGTATGGCCCGAGCCGCACCGAACTGACCGACACCGAGATCGCGATGCTGGAGCGTGCCGGAGTCGATCTCGACGAACGGCCGGACGGCGCAGACCCCATGCTCGACTACACAACCGAGTTCGCCGCCATCCGCGCGACCAGCCTGACGCCCGCGGCGCTGGCCGAATCACTCGGTATCACGCCGGTGCGGGTACGGCAGATGATCCGCGAGAGAAGCCTTTACGCGATGCGGATCGAAGGGCGTTTGCACATCTCCGCCTACCAGCTCTCCGGCAAGACACTCGTGCCCAATATCGGGCGGGTGAATCAGGCAATTGCCGGTCTCGACCCGGTATCAGTACAACGGTGGATCACTACCTCCGATCCGGACCTGGAAGACATGACGCCGCTGAATTGGCTGAAAGCGGGACGCGATATCGACGCCGTGTTGCGGGTGGCGCCGGAACGGTAGTGACCAAGCTTCCGAAGCACCCCAACCTCGACAGACTCGAATTCACGGACCCGGAGCGGTGCCGTATCGAGTCGGGTGACGAACTGTGGCGGTTGTACTTCCGCGGCGGCGAGCACCCGTCCCTCTGGAACCAGTTCCGCACCGTCGGCCCGACGGACGCGCGCTTCGACCACCATCCTGACGGCCGGACAGACACCGCCCGCGCAGTCATGTACCTGGCAATGAACCCGGTCACCTGCCTTGCAGAAGTGTTCCAGAAGACTCGCACCATCCACCGTACACACAAGAAACCCGCGTTGGTTGGCTTTGCAGTTACGTCGCCGCTCAATCTCCTGGATCTGACCGGAGAGTTCCCGACGCGCATCGGTGCATCGATGGCACTGATGACCGGCTCACGATCGGTAGGCCGCAACTGGGCCAGGGCACTCCATGCGTCGTACCCCGAGGCACAGGGATTCGCATACCCCTCCTCCATGCTCGCCAATGCCGTGGCGATCGTACTGAACGAACGCACCGATGCTGCGGAAGCGCTGCCACGCTCTCCCGGTTTCCACAAGACGCTTGACGATCCCGGCATGATCACCCTGCTGAAGAACGCGGCGCGGCGCCTGGGCTACGTGATCCGTTGACCCCGGTAAGCCGAACGATCAAAGCATGGCCAGCCGCTGACTGTTAGTGTCCCCGGTAGTGGTGGTCTGCAGCCGGCGCGCGGCCGCCAACGTTACCCACACCCGCGTCGACCGTTTCACCGCAGGCGGCCCGGTACAGTTTCTTTGGCGGCTGGTACGACTCCGAGGAGGACCTGGACTTCGACGGCTACGCCTGCGCCACGGCAGGTGCCACCCACAGAACGAGCGCGCAAATCAGGCCCGTACGCACTGCGCCAGGCTCACCGCGCTAGAACAATCCGATCAGAACGCCGAGGATGCCCACACAAGCGACAACCAGGGCCCCCAGCCGCGTCGTTACCTGGTGCTGAATCAGATGCAGGTCGGCTCTGGTGGCCATCGGTTCCAGGCGCTTGTCGAGAGCCTGTTCCAGGTAATGTTCCAGGTACTCCCTGGTCACCATCGGCTCCAGCGCAAAGCGCAATTCCTCCCTGGTCACCATCGGTTCCAGCGCGAAGCGCAATTCCTCCCTGGTCACCATCGGCTCCAGCGCGAGGCGCAATTCCTCCCTGGTCACCATTGGCTCGAGCGCGAGGTGCAACTCGTTCTTCGTGACCATCGGCTCGAGCGCCGCCTTCAGCGCGCTGCGCAACTCCGCCTTCGTCACCATCGGCTCCAGCGCGTTCCGCAAATCCGGTTTCGTCACAAGGTTGTCGATCATCGCCCCACCGACGGTGGTAACCACCGCCTCGGCCTGACGGTCGTCAAAACCAGCATCTTTCAGGGAGTTCGCTGCCTTGAGCGTGTCGAATACGGGACTGGACATCCGATGATTCTAGCACCTCGCCTGCATCCCGATTGTGGTAAAAATCCCAAGGAGAAGCGGCGATTGCTTGTCGAGTCGAACGCCGAACTCGTCGTGATGAGCCTGCTTGAAAGTCCATCCGGGCACCTCACCAACCTGTCGACACGTACCGGTGTTCTGAAATGAGATGGTGCGCCTGGCATTCCCGATGGCCGCGCCCTGGCGGTTGGGCCGGAACTCATTCACGCAACAGCAGCCCGAGCAACTGAATCGATGGCAGGTAGGCGCAGCAGAGGCTCTCCGGGCAACCGCCGGGGTCGTCGCCGAAGGCATGCTCCCCGGGAACGCCCAGAGCGGCAAGTTCCGAGCCGATCACTTCGATGGACTCGGTTTTCACGCCGGGGGGCAGGCCCAGAAAATCGGTTTCGGCCGTGAGTATCAGAACCACGAGGTGGCAGATGCCGTGGATGCCGCCTGCTTCACGCAGGGTGCCGAGCGCGGCGCGGATTCCGGGCGAACGGCCGAGCGGACAAACGAGCGCATCGACGTCGTAGCGGGCGGCAATGAGGGCAGCGACGATGGAGTCAATCGTCACGGGTTCGTCGGGGGCAAGACACATGTAGAACTGGTAGCGGTGCGCCGCCCAGCGTGCGGCTACGCCCACGGCGCCCTGTCGGGCCATGGCCTTCAGGAAAGCGGTCATGGGGTTCCTCCTGACCCTGTGGGGGGGCGGGTCTGCAATGGGGACGTCGTTTTCCGCGGCGACCGGCCGGACGCGAAACCCGGGTTCCGGTCAGCCGCCGCAACGACCGATAGCGCGGACAGCAACGCCAGGAGTGTCTCGGTCATGGAGAACAACCTGTGGCGAAATCGCACAGTCATCCGGCGACTGGCGCCGGGCCATTGCATACTGCTCCAAGGAAGGAGAATACCCGCCTGTTCGCCACGCAGCCGGGAGAGCTACCCCCAGCCGATCATTGCGGCTGTTTTATTCAGCGGGTGACCCGGCAACGCCGGATCCTCGAAACAGTATGCGGAAAAGAGAGTAGCACATCGCAAGCGGCAGTGAACTGGTATAGGTTCGAACGGGCGGGCGAGGTCGCGTGCCTCCTGAAGGAGCCTCCCGCCATGGTGGCGCCACTCACACCAGCGGCAGAAAGCTCCCCCGTCGTAGAGCAAAACATCGAGTACGCCTTCGGCGCCAGGAAATGCAGAATTTGTCTGATTCCCGTCGCCATTAGCGACATCGAGCACTTTCCCACCAGCGAGGTTCCATGCATCGTTCGGCGCATGCCCCGGTTCGAGCTCGACGACACCGAACTCGATGAGATAACTCGAAGCCCGATAATTTACGAAAATCACACGAAATTCACCAACTCCAAATAGTAGATTTATGCAACCCCAAGAGAAAACGGGCGATAATTTCCCCGAGTATCGGGACCGACCGGACCTGGCGATTTCGGCGGATTGGGACACCTACCTTCGAGTGGACTCCGGCCCGTATTGATACCCAATCCGGTTCGCCGTCCCCTCGGTTCTCCAAGGAGACGTCATTTGCTGACTGAGCGCACCGTTCGCGACCTGAAGCCCGGCGACAGGACCCGCATCCTGTGGGACTCCAAGCTCAAAGGATTGGGATGCCGCATCACGCCGGCCGGATCGAGCGCGTTCGTCCTCCGGTACAGAGACGCCAAGGGCAAGCAGCGGCTTGTCACCCTGGCCCGGACCGGCGAGGTCTCGCTGAAGGAAGTCCGTGAACTGGCCGGCAAGGAACTGCTGAAGATCCGTATGGGGGAAACCGACCTGCTGAGCCGGCGGCAGAAACGGCGCAGGTCCGTCACCGTGGCACAGGGAATCCGCATCTTCTTCGAACAATTCTGCCCCAAGCGCGTTCAGAACGGCAGAATGACACCCAGGACGGTTCGGGAATACGAGAAACAGGCGGCTCGCTACCTCATCCCCGCAATCGGCAAGCTGGACATCGACGAGGTACGGCGCTCCCAGATCGAAAGAATGGTGAACCCGCTGCGCCCGGTTCTGCGGAACCGGATTCTGGCCCTGGCCAGCAGGCTCTTCCGGTACTTTGAAGATCAGGGATTGCGCCATCAGTACAGCAATCCATGCAGGGGAGTGGAACGCAGCCGGGAGGAACCTCGCGATCGAACGCTCAAGACGACTGAAATCTTCGCCTTGTGCAAGGCCCTGGCCAAGGAGAGCGTCGACCCTGCCAGGCGCGCCGTGATTCACATCGCAATTCTTACCGGGTTGCGCATCAGCGAGGTGATCTCGTTGCGGTGGGACTGCGTCAACTTCGAAACCGGCAGCGTACTTCTCCCGACCACGAAGACCGGACGACGGAACCACCCCCTGAGCGCAGCCGCTCTCGACGCATTGAAACGACTCCCGGTGCAGGGCAACTACGTCTTCTGCACCGACCCAACCAAACCGGTGAGCTACACGACCGTGCGGCTGGCGTTCCTGAAAGCGGCGACAGCGGCGGGGTTGACCGACGTTCGCCTGCATGATCTCCGGCGCACGTTCATGACGCGCGCCGCGGAGTCCGGCGTTTCTTCGCACACTCTACGCGACCTGCTGGGCCACAAGACGGCGACGATGGCAGACCGTTACGTCCGCCGCGCCAACATTCCCGTGGTGAACGCCACCAATCTGGTGTCCGGCGACCTGGCCAAGATACTGGACGCCGTTTAGGCCAGCGATCCCCCATCGCTCCCGATTACCCGGCCGCGCTGCCTGCGTGCACTCGCTGTATTGAACGATTTCAGGGTCGAACCGGTTGCAAAGGCATTGCCGGCATCGGCTGAAAGAAGCGATTGTCAGCGGACTCTGAATCACATGTCCGCCCAACGCGTAGTTCGACATGCGAGATTGGCCTCCTTTGGTGTAAGCAATCTCCGATGATTGTTCTTCATTTGAGCCTCGGACGGGCGCCCTCCACATAGCGCCAGTCTACGTTCTGCAACTCCGGCGCGGCAGTTCAACGCCCCCAAAGGCAGAAAACATTCCCAAAGGTCCACCAAATCGCAACTCGGACGGGGTTCCAATTGTTGATACAGCACGAACACAGAACGACCTTTGGAACACGTGATCTTTGATTAATTAACTGAAATTATTGGAAAAATAACCAAAATTCCGTCCGAAAAACCACAGATTTAATATCAATTTGTTGGGATGACGGAGTGAAAACAATGCTCAGCATGAAAACTCTCAGGGTTGCCATTGTGGCCATTGGGTCTGCGCTTTTGCTTGGGCCGGGCTTTGCGGCAGCACAGGCTACTAGCCCTACTACTAACTTGGACGCTATCTCACCAGCGTTCACGCTTATCGCGGCGGAAACGCTTGCCGACTCGGCGAATACCGTTACAAGTCATGGCAGCACCGGGGCTAAGTACTTCGACGTGCACGGTCCGGATAGGATGGATATCTCGTTCCGGCCTAGACTGCAACTCGATGCGGGTGACGGGTATCATTTGCGGATCGAGTTGGATGGCATGATTTTCCGAGCTGCACCGGCGATGTTTACTGCAGCCGGTATTCCAGCGGACAACAATGCAACCCCGCCTACTCCCTATATCCCGCCCGATAGCGGTCTAACCGGCGCCAATAACTACGCGGCGGCTGGTTCGGCCACATTCGTTCGCGATGGTGTTGGTTCAAGCGTTGCCGTTATTGACATGAACACCGCGATTACGCTTCTCACGCATATCAAGTTTGAACTGAGCGAAGCACTTGCTGTAGATAGTCTCAGTCCTGGCAGCTATGGAATTTCCGTAACGTTGCACCGAGATCAATTCGACGCTATTGATGGGATCGGGGCGATAGCAACAGCTTCCGTCGGCGGTAGCGCGGCTCTGATTAGGGTAGTTGATGCGCTCGGAGCCACCATCAACAACGGAAGCGCCACCGCCAGTGTCGATGCAGACTTTCTGTGGTTTGTCGCCGGTGGTGACATTACAAACGTCGTGTCACTCGGCAACGCCGAGGTCGACTTGCTGTCATATCCCGGCGGTATGGTCTACGACGCACGCAACGGCCTAGCAGTAGCACTTTTAGATGACGACACCGCCTCACCCCCCATAGCTCACGGTCTTGTCGCGACTCCGATGGACGACGGCTCAGGGGGCGTCATAGTCAACATCGAAGGTGATACGACAATCGGCGCATTCGCTCTAGCCGAGGTGGACGCAACAGGTTCAGTTATGTGCGGGTTGGATGCCACAGGCCACACACCGGAAAATCCGCTGACCGGAATCGAATCGTTGGACCCGCCAGCAACAAATACGATGGGCGGTTTGATGCCTGGGACAGCCTATGCCCTTTGCGTAAACGTCGATACAGAAGGCCCGGAATCTAACACGGTTCCGATTGAAGAACAGGAATTCGCTGCGAACGTGTTGATTGTCCCTGGCGATACCGATTTGGTATGGGGTCCCGCCGCCAAAACAGCTCTACTTGGATCGGGGACGATCGGTACCATCAAACGCGACGGCACTGCCCAAAGGGTGACTTATCTTACCGCCTCCGAGAAGTACAACCAACGGCTCATCATCGTGAACCACAGCGGCAAGATGGTGAAGTACGACTTGGTCGGCATCACGACGGAAGACGGCACCAGCGTCATGCTTTCCGATGCGGCGATGGCTGCGAAGGAAGCTGGGCTCAACACGATCATGCCGAAGTCGCAGGTGGTACTGCGAGTCGGTGATATCTTGAACTTCGAAGGCAAGAATCGCGCGGCAGCCACGGTGACGGTGAACTCCAATCCGGCCAACATCTCGATTGCCACCACCCAGGTCAATCTGGAGGACGGCAGCACGGATACGGTGATTTACGACTGATCCCAACATGCAGCGGCATCCACAGGATGCGGAAAGGGGGCGAAAGCCCCCTTTTTTTGCTGCGTTGCAGTAGTCGGGGCAGCCATGACGAGATCCAATCCGTTCCGAATCGCGGCAGCGCTTTCGCTGGTTCTTGCCGCGAACCTGGCGGCCGCCGCCGAGGACCGGGACGACGACACGCTTGAAAAAGCCACGCCCATCAACCTGAACGAGGATGTGGAAGATGTGCTGAACGAAGCGGGCGATGTCGACTACTGGCAGTTCGAAATGCCGAGACGGGCGCCGGTGACCGTGGAAACCAAGGGCAGCACCGATACGTTCGGCCAATTGCAGACCAGCTCCGGTTTCAATCTGGCCGAGGACGATGACGGCGGATCGAGGCTCAACTTCCTGATCACCTACACCCTCAATGCCGGTACCTATTACGTGCGCGTCAGTGGCGTCGAGCAGGCAACCGGCCCCTACACCTTGCGCGTGAGCAGCGACGCCCTGGGGGCCGGCACTGACAGGGACGACGACACGATGGCTCTCGCCAACCCGATCCGACTGGGCGAAACGGTTCAGGACGGGGTTAACGATCCAAGGGATACGGACTGGTGGCGATTTGCAATCAGATCCCAGGGAGAAGTCGAGGCCGAGACCACCGGTGACACCGACACTTTCGGCGCTCTTTTCAGCGACGCGGGGGAAGAGCTGACGCAAGACAACGACAGTGGGGAAGGCTTGAACTTCCTGATCTCAACCGCCGTACCGGCGGGCACCTATTTCGTGCAAGTGTCCGGGAACCGCGGCAGCGTCGGCTCGTATTCTCTGCGGGTAACCCACTATTCGGGGTTGGGTGTCGACCGTCCCGACCTGCGCGTTGAGGCGGTTAGTGCATCAAAGGCCAACCTCATGCCCCGGGAGTCGTTCACGATACGGGCGCGGGTGCGCAACCATGGCGAGGCCGCATCGGAGTCCACCGTGCTGAGATACTTTCGCTCCAGCGACAGCACCATAACGACCGACGACGAGTTTCTGGGTTCAGACCCGATCGGCGGGTTGCCTGTCTCCGGCGGTGAGGAGCAATTGATCGACCTGAACGCACCCAAAGAGGCCGGCGTCTACTACTATGGAGGCTGCGTGCGACGTGTGTCCGGCGAGAACCGCACGGACGACAACTGTTCGAGCGCCGTGCGCATCACCGTCTCCGACACGGGCGCCGGCGGAGCGATCATCGGTCAGCAATACGCCCTGCCCCTGGTGCTGTCCACCGCCAATCCGCTCCAGCAGGGATTCGTGCGGCTGATCAACCGTTCGGAACGGTCCAGCAGCGTCCGCGTCTATGCGATTGACGATGCCGGCATGCGATTTGAGCCATTTGACGTTCAGATCCATGCGCGCGAAACCGTTCATTTCAATTCCGACGACCTGGAGGTCGGAAACACGGGCAAGGGGCTGGCGCAAGGCGTCGGGGACGGGCAGGGCGAATGGCGCCTGGACCTGGTCTCCGACATCGACCTCCTGCCCCTGGCCTACGTCC
>JAPPHD010000031.1 GCA_028821125.1 Gammaproteobacteria bacterium | reverse complement strand
TCCGCTTGGCGTGCCGGATGTCCGTACCGCATGCCCGCTCTCGGAGCCGGATCGAGGCGCCTCTTTTCGATCGACGTCGGTCGGTGCTTGCCGGCGGCGGTCGCATTGTCGCGGCTGGGCGGCGGGCAAGCAAACCAATGAACCGTTGTGATCCGTCAGATTGGACCGGCCGATCGGCCATCGGTTCAGAACGGGGGTGATCCATGAGGTTCCGGCCCCGAGTTCCGGGAAGACTATTCAGCGGTGACGGTTACCCGGTCAACGAACGTCGCTCGGGCAGACCCCGTAGCGCTTCTTGAACGCCCGCGAGAAATGCGCGGCGCTGACGAAACCGGTGCTGTAGGCGATGCGCTCGATGCTGTGGCCGGCATAGGCCCGATCGTTGAGCAGCCCGCGGGCGCGCTCGAGCCGCTTGTTCAGGATGATGGCGTGCACCGTTTCTTCCTCGTCGTCGAACAGCTTGTGCAGGTAACGCACGGAGATGTTCTGTGCGGCGGCGATGCGAAGGTTCGACAGGTCGGGATTGCAGAGATTGTTGTCGATGTACTGGCGGATGCGGCGTTTCAGCGATTCGCGGACGATCGAATGGTTGCCGACCTGGTTCAGCATGACCGAGGAGCTGAACGCGATGGCAATCATGTCGACGAGATTTTCGGATAGCTCATCGGGCGCCGTGTGCACGTGGTGAAGTTCTCTCGCCAGTGAAAAGATGAAATCGGTGAGCACCGCGCCGAGCCCGGATTTTCCGGATATGGGAACGGCGGTGTATTGCTCGGGGTTCATGAGGTGGCGGGACAGCACCTCCTTCGGCATCTGAACGACGAGCTGGTGAAAGCGCTGCTCGAAGGTCAGCGAATAGGGTTGCGTGCTGTCGTAGAGAGCGAAGCTGCCCGGGGTAAGCAACGCCTCCCGGCCGTTCTGGCGGACGAGGCCCCGTTCTTCGAGCTGGAAGCTGATCAGGAAATCGGATTCCGCGAACTTCGCGATCTGGCGTTTGGAGCGCTCGACGAATTGCGGGTCTGCCACTACTTCGGCGAACTGGAGGTCGCCGACGGATGCGCCGCCGCGCAGTTCTCCCCTGAAATTGCTGGCCATCTTTCCGCAGTCGAGCTTGACGAACTCATCGCAGATGATGTCGCGCCAGTAGTCGATGCGGTCTTTTTCGTCGAGGCCGGACGTTCCCTTCCGGTAGCAGCCTTCGAGCAGGTAGGAGGTCATCGCCGGGCTCAACTCGCGTAGCTCAGCAACCCGGTGCCAGGGTGGCAGGCGATGTACTCGAACTCGCAGCCTTCGCCCGGCAATGCCGTGACTTCATGCCAGAGCCGGAGTTGCAGGTCGGCGCCGAAGGTGTCGACCATCTGCAGAAAACCGTCGAATATGGCCAGGTGGGTCGGATGACTCTTCGCCCACTGCTCGAAGGCGTGCACGTCCGTGGCAAATCCCAAACCGAACGACTGCTCCATGGCACTCCAGGAATCGTCTTTCCTGTCGACGAAGCGTAGCGAATAGCAGTTGGCCTCCAGGGGATTATCGCGCAGGTAGCGCATTCCCTCCAGCAACACGGGATGCAGCTTCTCGAGATACCAGCTCCGCTGTTCCGCGTCGCAGTGGGCCCAGTTCTGCCCTGAGCGGATGACGCACATGTTTTCGGGTGGACTGACGGCCACACGCGGGCCGTCGCCGCTGCTGCGGGCGTCGAGCGGGGCGGCCATGCCGCCGGCGCTGCGCAGGTCGCTGGATTCGGAACGGGGGATTCTGTCCCGCATGCCGCCCGGGTAGCCGTGCTCCATGATGGGCCCGTCCATCCGGTCTGCCGCGACTCCGATTCCATGAGGTTCGGTGGTCGAGTGCAGGGTTTCGAAGCGGTCGAACGGCATCGTATAAATCTCGCGCCAGTAGCCGACCCGCTCGGCAATGCGCTCACTGTCGCGCCACCAGCCCGAGTTGGCTTCCAGCGACCACCACCTGTCGTAGGCCGGTTTGCGCCAGTAGCAGACGTACAGATGGTTCGATACTCCGAAACGGTCGACATAGGCGCCCCGCTCGGCTGCGAAAGGTGCACAGGCGCCGGAGAAGGCACGGGCTGCCCAGGCATCGAGAAGGGCGGGGCTCTCGCACTGGATTCCGAAAACCCCGGTCACCAGGGGGGTTTCGTCGTCTTGCCAGGCCGATTGCCACGCCAGCGCGGGAGGTTCCCAACCGGCGGGCATATTGTTACGTGGCATGCCAATCCCTCCTATGACGTCAATGGATCACGGCGGTTGCGTTCGACCGGCGTCGGCCTCCTCGAACTCGTCGTCGGCGTCTTCTCCATCGGTGGTTTCCGGCAGGAAATCCTCGACGCGAGGCTGCGGCGAGCGGTTCAGCAGCAGCCTCGTGACATCCGGCCGGGAATAGTGGCCGACCGGATCGGCGAACGATTTCGCGACGGCTATGGCGCCGAGATCGAGTTCGGCGAAGAGCAGGCCGTCCTGGTCTTCCGGCAGGGGCTCGCACATCGGGCGGCCGTCGGGAGCGTAAACCTGGGCGAAACCGCCGCCCGACCGGATGAGCGCTGACTGGTCGTCGGTTTCCACCAGCACCTCGATCATGTGCCGGGAGATCACGCCACAGGGGGCGAGCACGAAACACTGACCTTCCAGCGCGTACACCTGTGAGGCGGCGTTGTTGACTTCCGGACCCAGGGAATAGGCCTGGGGATAACAACTGAAGGAGGGCCAGGCGGCGATGTGCACCTGTTCGTGCATGCTGTACATGGCGTACTTGGTCAGCGGCTGAATGTGTTCCCAACACGACAACTGGCCGATGTTTCCGAGTTCCGTATCGAGCACCTCCAGGTGGCTGCCGTTGCCCTCCCCGAATACGGTGCGCTCGGCATGGGTGGGTTTCAGCTTGCGTCGCCCCTGCAGCAACTCGCCCTGGTCGTCGAACAGGAACTGGGAGATGTAGAGCGAGCCGTGGTCGCGTTCGCTCGCCCCCACCGACAGGAACACGCCGTTGCATTGCGCGATTTGCCGCAGGTCCTCGAATGCGCTGCCGTCCACGGCCAGGCTGTTCTCGTGGTAGGCCTGAAAGTACTTGACGTTGTGCGCGGGGGCGGCGAGCCAGATCCACCAGGGATAGCCCGGAAACCAGCATTCGGAAAAGGCGACCAGCCGGGCCCCTTCCTGGGCGGCCCGCTCAACGAGCCCGCGGGCCTTTTCGACGCAGCCATCGAGATCCATGAAAACCGGTGCTGCCTGTACAACGGCCGCCTTGAATGTTTCGGTCATGATCGGGTTCACCCTATGTAAGTCAACGTTTCACCCTTTTGGTTCCAATGGCGGCAGGTGCTGGGGTCCCGTGACATCAATGCGCTGAAAGGAGGCGCACTAGAACCGGTATCGAACGGTAATGCCGTATTCCCTGGGCCGGTTGTAGTTGGCCTCGTGGAAGCCCAGGCCGAAGTTCGAGTCGCCGCTTTCGATATACCGCTCATCGGTCAGGTTCTCGACGAAGGCGACGATGTCCGTTGATTCGCCCAGCGAGAAACGCAGGGAGGCGTTCAGGGTGTCGTAGGCCTTCTGGAACAGGAAGGGGGAGTTCTGGGAGTCGTTGAACAGATCGTCGGTGTAGGCGTAGTCGAGCCGGAACGCCAGTTCGTTGGCGTGCCACGGAACGCTGTATTCGACCCCGGCGACGAAGGTGTGCGACGGGGTGTTGACGAGTTTTGCGGACTCGTCGATGGTGAGCGACAGGCCGGCGATGGGATTGATCTCGTCGTAGTCGGCGTCGAGATGGCCATAGCCGAGGTCGAGCCGCAGGTTGGCCGTCAGCAAGGCCGTCAACTCGAGTTCCAGGCCGGCTATGTCCACGGAGCCCGAATTGGCGGTCACGGGGCCGCCGAGGCTGTCGAAGAAGGTGACCTGAACCTCCTGGTAATCCGAGAGGAACGCGGCTGCGTTCAGGCGCACCCGGTCGTCGAATCCCTGCCACTTCACGCCGATCTCATGGGTGTCGAGCAGTTCCGGTTCGAACGTGCGCGCCTGGGGCACGTACTCGACGTAGCGCAACACGAATCCGCCGCTCTTGAACCCCTGGGAAAAGCTGTAATACACCAGCGTGCCGTCGGCAAGGCGGGCCTCGAGCCCGAACTTCAGCGTGGTCTCCTTGAAGGTGTCGTCGAGCCCGCCGCTGCCGTTGCCCACGATCGGCAGAAGCCCCGGCCTGAATTCCCCGGTTTCCGTCACGGCGCCCGGGAAGAACGGCAGGGGATTGCCGGTGATGTCCGCGGCGATGTACTGGGTATAGACGAATTCCTTGTCGTCCCTGGTATGCCGTACGCCCCCGGTGACCGAGAAAATGTCGTTCAGGCCCCAGGTTAGCTGCAGGTAGGCGGCCTGGCTGTCGTTGTCGACATCGGCGAGGTTGTGGATCGCGGCGGGGAACCCGATCGCGAGATCAGGCGTGGGCAGGAAAACGGGCACGTAGACGTTGTCGGTGCCGTCCTCGTCGAGGGCATACAGCCCCGCCACGTAGGTCAGCCGCTCATCGAAGGCGGTTCCCGTGAGCTGCAGTTCGTGGGTGGTCTGTTCGTGGTCGTATTCGGGGTTCTGCGTTTCGGTGATGGCGTGGGGCGAGTTGTCGGGGTCGCGGTTGAAGGCGCCCTCGGTCTGCCGGTGGGCGAAGGTGTACTTGAGGTCGTAGGCGGCCCCGTGCCAGTTGGCGACGAAGGAAACCCCGTCGAGGTCGAGTTTCGTGCCGGAGACGCCGGTGGCGTAGGTGATGTCGTCCTTGCCGTCGGTGATGTAACGGGCAAGATCGGCCATGCCTGCGCCGATGTCGCCGAACGTGGCGAGCCCGTAACCGACGGTGCCCGCTCCGGGCGTGAATCCGCTGAGGGTGGACCCGGCGCTCTGCTCGTCGATTTCCGTATGGTCGACGCTCAACTGGAAATCCAGCCGGTCGGTGGGTTCGAACAGCACGACGCCCCGGACGGCAAACTCGTTGTCGTCGCCGAGCTTGTCGCCGACCAGCAACCGGTCGACGAAACCGTCGCGGTTCTTTTCCGATACCGCCAGGGTCGCGCGAAGCTGCTCTGAAATGGGGAGATCGATGGATGCCCGCAGGTCGCGGCGCTCGAAATTGCCGCCCGTAAAGGAAAGCTGGCCGCCGAGTTCGTTGCCGGGCTTGCGCGCGGTGATGTTGACGGCGCCGCCCATGGTGTTGCGGCCGAACAGGGTGCCCTGTGGCCCCCGCAGTACTTCGATGCGCTCGATGTCGAGCACATCGAGCACGCCGCCGGCCGAGCGGGATACGTACACGCCGTCGACGTAGATGCCGACCCCCGGGTCGGTGGTGAGGCTGAAATCGGAGTTGCCGATGCCGCGAATGAAAACGATGGCTCCGGACGACAGCCCGCTGATGGGAGAGGTGGTGTCGAACACCAGGTTCGGCGTGAAGTCGGCGATTTCGGAGATGTCTTCGAAGCCGCGGTCTTCGAGGGCGGTGGAGGTAAAGGCCGTTACCGCAACCGGCGTGTTCTGCAGGCTCTCCTCCCGCTTCTGCGCGGTGACGATGATTTCTTCGATTACCGGGCGGGAATCCGTGACCGCCTCTCCCTGTGCCATGGCCTTTTCCGCGGTGGCCGAACCGTAACCGAGCAGCGCGAAGCCGAGGGTTCCCATCAGCAAGTGTTTGGATCTTTCCATGTCGACATCCTCTTTGGCGTGCACTCTGGCGTGCACTCTGGCGTGCACTCTGGCGTGGCGTTCGATCAATACCGTTCTTAGCCGGTTTCAGTACGGATGATGCCCGAGGCCTGCCGGGAAACCCTTGCAGAAAAAGGTACGATCTCTTGCCTAATCGGGCACTGGCGAGCGGAAATAGTTCCCGTCGGCCGCACGTTTCAGGGGCAGGGAAAACCGTTCATGGAGCGGGCGGGAAGCGTCGCGCCGCAGGTGGGTGGGACGGATTGCGCGGGAGCGGCAGGATTGGAAAGCCGGCGATTGCCATGTAAGTATGCTGCCGTATCCAGATCGAGGAGAGCGCGATGCCGTCCTTCGATGTCGTCTCCGAAGTCGACATGCATGAGTTGCAGAACGCCGTAGATCAGGCCGGGCGCGAGCTTCGTTCCCGATTCGATTTCCGTGGCGTCGACGCGAGTTTCGACCTCATCGACGCGGGCGTGCAACTGCTCGCGCGCGAAGACTTTCAGCTCGGGCAGATGGAAGCCATTCTGCGCGACAGGATGGCCCGGCGCGGTTTGGACGGCGCCTGTCTCGATCCGCGCGAGGCAGAAGGGGCCGGCAAGCAGCGCCGTCAATTGTTCGGGCTCAAGCAGGGCATCGACCGGGACACGGCGAAGAAGATCGTCAGGATGGTCAAGGACTCGAGGCTCAAGGTTCAGGCGCAGATCAACGGCCCGAAACTGCGGGTCACCGGCAAGAAACGCGATGACCTGCAACGCATTATCGCCATGCTCAAGGACACCGACCTGGACGTGCCGCTGCAGTTCGACAACTACCGCGACTGAAGGGAAGTGAAAACGGAGCGGCGGCGGCCGTTTCCGGTGCCGCACCGGTGCCTGCGAAGGCTAGCCGCACCTATTCGCGAATGGACGTAGCGAGGTTGGCAAGAGTAGTGAAAACGCTGGGTGGCGCGGACCAGAGCGCGCGGAGGCGTGCTTTACAGCACGTTGAGCACGCGGCGGGAGCACGCCCTGTGTTTTCGCTGCTATTGACGACCGCAGTAGTTCATTCGTGAATCGGTGCGGCTAGGATTGCGGAACAGGCGATTGCAGGATGATTGATTCAGTTTCACCGGAAAACGCACCGTAGTGCAGGGCGAAGCGATCACGGCGCAAGGCGGTGGCCCGGGGCTGTCGGCCTGGCTGCACCCGCGGGTTGCGGCGCTGCTGTTCCTGGGTTTTTCCTCCGGCCTGCCCCTGCTGCTCATCTTCGCCACGCTGTCGCTGTGGCTGCGGGAAGCGGGCGTCGACCGGAGCGCTGCCACCTTCTTCAGTTGGGCGGCGCTGGGTTATTCGTTCAAGTTCGTCTGGGCGCCGCTGATCGACAGGCTGCCGCTGCCGGTGCTGTCGAGCTTGCTCGGTCAACGGCGCGGCTGGCTGCTGGTGGCGCAGTTGGCGGTCATCGCGTCCATCGCGGCCATGGCCTTCTGCGACCCGGGGACCTCCGGGGGCCTGACGGCGATGGCATTCGCGGCCGTCGCCCTGGGGTTCTCCTCCGCGACCCAGGACATCGTGATCGATGCCTACCGCATCGAGGCGGCTGACGAAAAGATGCAGGCGCTCCTGTCGTCGGCGTACGTGGCGGGCTACCGGGCGGGGATGGTGGTTGCCGGGGCGGGTGCGCTCTACCTGGCCTCGGGCCTCGGCACCGCGGCGGATAACTATGTGTATGCGGCCTGGAAGTGGACCTACCTGTGCATGGCCGCGACGATGCTCATCGGTGTGGCGACCACGCTGTCGATTCAGGAGCCGGTGCGCCGGAACCTGTCCGGCAACTTTCACGGCGCGCCGGATTACGCCCGCTTCCTGCTGCTGTTCGCGCTGGTGGTGGGAACCTTTGTTGCCACTTTCGTTGCGCTCTGGGGCTGGGTCGACTGGACGAAGGCGTGGTTGGCGTCCAGCATCGCCGTCGATGGATCGCTGGTGGCCTTCCTCCTCGAGGCCCTGCGCCTCGCCGCATCGGTGGCCCTGGCGCTCGCGGTCGCGCGGGCCTGCGTGGCCGCCGGCGTGGTCCGGCAGGCCATGGTGCGGGACACCTACGTGGCGCCGGTGCTGGATTTCTTCGAACGATACGGGCGTGCGGCGCTGCCGATCCTCCTGCTGGTCGGCTTCTACCGGGTGTCCGATATCGTCCTCGGGGTGATTGCCAACATCTTTTACCAGGACATGGGTTACAGCAAGGAGGAAATTGCCACCGTAACCAAGGTCTTCGGTATCTGGATGACCATACTGGGCGGCTTTCTGGGTGGCTGGCTGGCGCTGAAATACGGGGTCATGAAGGTGCTGATGCTCGGCGCGGTGCTGACGGTGGCAACGAATCTCCTGTTTATCCTTCTTGCCGCATCACCGGGCGACGTGGCGCTGCTGTACGCCGTGATCGGCGCCGACAACCTCACGGCGGGGCTTGCGAGCGCCGCGTTCGTGGCCTACCTGTCCAGCCTGACGAGCCTGTCGTTCACGGCCATGCAGTACGCCATATTCAGCTCGCTGATGACGCTGATTCCCAAGCTCTTGGGCGGCTATTCGGGCACGATGGTGGAAGCGGTGGGCTATTCCTGGTTCTTCCTGGGCGCCGCGGCCATCGGCATACCCGTGTTCTTCCTGGTGTCCCTGGCGGCGCGCCACGACGGGGCCCGCAGGGGGCGGTAACGCCCGTTCAGCCGCCGAAGGGCAGCATCCCGATGAGATCCAGGTCCTCGGTTGCCGCTGTCTGGCGGGCGATCATCTGCGCCATCCAGGCGAACCCGCGCTCGTTGGTCGGATCCAGGGTTCCTGAAACCACCGTCGCATAGGCCCAGTTGTAGAGCATGGCATGGCGGTAGTGGGTCCAGGCCTCCTCGAAGCCGTAATCTGCCACTCCCTCCCGCGCCAGGCCGTCCAGGTAGCGCCTGAGCAGTTCCCGTTCGTGCCCGCGCCGCACCTCGACCCTGGCGCTCTGGCCCAGAAGTATCGCAACGTCCTGCATGCCGCGGGCGAGCAGCGGCCCCTGCCAGTCGAGAATCACCATGGGATGGTGTTCGGGCCTGGTGCCGAAGAGGAAGTTGGCCATGCGGAAGTCGCCGTGGGAAAGGGTCAGCGGCGGTTGGTCCATGTATTTCTGCAGGGGCGCGATGGAGGGCTTGATGTCGTCGCGCATGGCCAGCACCGCCGGCGACAGGTACTCGCCGAACAGGGAAACCATGGTCTCCCAGCCCGCTTCGGTGCCCGCCTGCATGTTCCTGGCATGCTGGCTGCCGTAGACATGGGGAACCCAGGAGATGCCCTCCACGTTGTTCCAGAAAGCCGCGTGCAGCTTGGCCAGTTCGTCGATGGCGGCCCCGGTCTCTTCCAGGGTTGCGCCGATGGCCTGGTCGCCGACCCGGTAGTCGGACATGTCTTCCATGAGAATCAGGAAGCTGTCGCCGTCGAGTTCCGTCAGATAGGTGGCCGGGCACCGGGCGCTGGTCAGGGCGTCGAGTTCGGCGAAGTAGCGCACCTCCCGCTCGTAGAGGTTGAAGCTCATGGCGATCTGCCGGTTGGTGGGGTTCTGCGATGCGTACTTGGCGATGAAGGAATCGGGCGCATCGACGGCGGGCCGGTCGTAGGCAGGCGTCAGGCGGCAGAGTTCGCTCATCATGCCCACGCCCTCACCGAGCTGGCCGGCTGCAACGTCCGTGATGGCCAGGTCAGGCGCGAGGACCCCGTTTTCCCGCAGGGTTGCGGTCAGCCACTCCGGGGTCAGGCCTTCGGGCATGGGCGGCAGCGGTCGAGCGGTCATGATCCCTCCGCAGGATCGAGCGGAAATCGGTTCACGATACGAAACAGCCTGAGAATTTCAAACGGTCAACAGATTGGAAGGATGATGGCGCCCACCCGCCCGATCTCGCGGAAATGATCGTCGAACGTCAACACCGTGCCGCCGGCCCGCGCCGCGGTAGCCGCGATCCAGATGTCGTTGGTGGGCAGAGGACGTCCGGCCCGGCGGAGATCGACGATGATTTCCCCGTAAATCTGCGCGGCGTCGGCGTCGACCGGGAGAACTTCCACCACCGGGTGATCCAGGAATTCGTCGAGCTCGGCGACGTTGCGATCGATTCGGCTGCCTTGCAGAAAGCCGGCCCAGAGCTCGCCGATCACCACGCTGGGTACGCCAATCCAGTCGGCGCCGTCCAGATGCCCGGTAACCAGGGCATCGCCCCTGCGAAAATGGCTGTACGCGGACGTATCCAGGCAGATCCGGGTCACTTCCAGAGTTCCGGATCGACTTCCCCGAAGGGTGCGGTGGCTTTCTCGAAGCTCTGAAACTCGTCTTCGCTCCAGGTGCCCGCCAGTTTGTGCAGCCCGTTGCTGCGCCGCCTTGTGCCTGCGATCCCGAGGGCTTCCTGCATCAATAGGAGTGCGGTACGGTTCAATGACAGTCCCCTGCGGCGTTTCTCGGTTTCGAGCGCAGTGGCGAGTTCAGCGGGAACGTTGCGTATGGTCATGGTTTTCATGGCTGTTCGAAGTGGCCGCCCATGCGTTCAGAAAATTGCAGTCTATGACTGCACAAAAATGCAGTCAATTGTGTTTTCGAACCGCGTGCCTGTTCAAGGGATTGAAAAGGGGGCAACGTGTTCGCGTCGCAGAGATGTGCAAGAACCGTTGTCTGCACAGGTAACCAAGGAAGAAGAAGCGAATGCCCAGACTCAGCGAAGCGGAAACCCGGAGGTTTCTTGATGAGCCCGGCGTGCTGATGCGAATCGCGGTGGTGCGCGAGGACGGCAGCCCCTTGGTCACCCCCATCTGGTTCCTGTTCGAGGACGGGGCTGACTTCCAGATTGGGGAATGAAAGGGAACCAGCAGATTTCGCCGCGGCGCCGAACGCGCTGATCCCGAAAGTTCGGTTGGTTCCAGCACTGGAATCCGCATCCCTGCTATCGGCGCCTGACCGAAGGAGAAGCCCCGGCGGGGCGATTGGTGGCGACGAGTCGGGACAGCGCGACCTGCCGGCCGTCCGGATCGGTGACGATTCCTTCTTCCTGATGAAGCGGCTCCAGATTCGCCGTCAAATTGCGGAGTTCGCCGGGCTTGACCAGAAAGGCTGGGTTTGACGGGCCGGCGAGGGGCATTTGCAAGCAGTCTGCGTCGACCGCCAGGTGCTCCTCGGCCAGCAGAATCCCGCCCGGTGCGAGCCGGGAAGGCAGGCTGCGAATCAACTGACGATTGAAGTAGCGGAACAGGCAGACGACGTTGAACGTCTCCCCGCAATGCAACCCGTCATCGAGGTCCTGCTGCCGCCACACGATTTCCAGCCCCTGATCGAGGGCCGAGCGCCGGGCGCGTTGGAGCCCTGCCGTGGAAACATCGATACCGGTCACCTCGAAGCCTCGGCGGGCAAGGAACAGCGAGTTGCGTCCGGCGCCGCAGGCCAGGTCGAGGGCGCGGCCCCCGGGCAGCCGGTCAATCCAGTCCTCGAGCAGGGCGCTGGGGTGAGTGCGTTCGGCGAATGCGCCGGCACGATAGCGCTGGTCCCACTTTTCCCTGTCTGCGCGGCTCATGAACCCTACTTTACATTCTGCGGTGATTTTGCGGAGTGCATCACGCGCATTGGCGGGGCGACTCCGATTCTGCGTGCCATGCCGGCGAATTGACGGGAAATTCGAGTCAGGGCTGCCAATGGCAGCCGCGTGCCACGCGCTGACCGATGAATTCCACACCCTCCCGTTCCAGGCGTTGCCTCTGCGTGATGTGCCCGCCGCTACCTTCGCGCAACGAGATGCGCAGGCTCGCATTGACAACGCGATGCCAGGGCAGGCGGGTTCCTTTCGGCAGGTTGGCAAGCGTTCGACCGACAAAGCGGGCGTGACCGGGCATGCCCGCCAGCGCCGCCACCTGCCCATAGGTGGCGACCTTGCCGGGCGGGATCATGACCACCACCTGCCAGACACGTTGCTCGGGAGTCTGCGGATCGGGCATGTCATGAAGTCTCCGCTCGCCCGCATCCCGGGACAAGCCCCTGGGAGTCCGTGGCAGGGGTTCCGCATCGCACCGAGTCAAGCCTGAACTGCGGGAAACCAAGTGGAGAGCACGCTGGCATTCAAATGCCGCGGTATTCCAGTACGAAGCCCGCGCTTTCGAATTCGTCGGAGAGGAGGCTGTTTCGGGCGCCGGGCTTGCCGGCGACGAACACGTCGAAGAACGCGAGAATCTTTTCCCGTTGGATTCGGTGCGCGACCTCCGGCTCGGTGAGGCGATAGAGGACATCAGGCTCGAAGTAGCGAGGAAACTCGCGGGGTTTCAGTTCCGGCCACCAGTAGTCGCCGGATACGCCGAAGCTGGCGTGGTTGGCATCGCGCAGCATCGCCCACACGGCGGGTGCCTTGGCGTTCTCGAAAGCAAACCTGAGCGTCGGGAACGGATTGCCGGCGGTGGGTGTCCCGGTGCCGGAGGCTGCCGCACGCGCCGCGGCAAGCTCGATGATCAGCCTGTCCTCGGCGCCCATGAGCAGCATCGTGGGCCGGCTGATTTCGCCGAGTCCGTACGGGCCTTCCGCGCCGAGAGTGGCCGATTCCTGCCCCTGGGGAACCATCAGGTCGTCCGGCAAGCCCGGGCGGGGGTCCGGCATGGACGGAGGCGCCACTGCCACACCGGCCAGAAAACGGTGCTCCAGCGGCAGGGCGGTCAGCACGGTGGACGCACCGAAGGAACGGCCCATCAGGCCGATGCGCTCTAGATCCAGGGTCTCCGCAAACCTCCCCTCGCGGTTCATGTGCCCGAGTTCGTCGAGAACGGTCCGAAGGTCGGCGAGCCGTTGCAGGAGCGCCCGGTCCAGGGCGAGCAGGGCGGACGCGCTCGAGCGATCCCCGGCCAGCGGCGTATAGCTCTGGCCGAAGTTGTCGAGGGGGCCGTAGGTACCGTGTTCGTTGAATGACCCGAGCACTTCGGCCATCCGTGCCCTGATGGCCGGGTCGCCGCCGCCTTCCGCCAGGGCGGGGTCCTCGCCGGTCATGGAAAAGGGCGAATTGCCGGTGTGCTCGGGGGCGATGACGAGGTAGCCGTGGGCGGCCAGGTGCTCGCAGACCGTCTGCATGTTGTAGCGGCTGCCGGCATCGCCATGGGACATGACCACGACGGGGTAGGGGGCGCGCGATCCCGCGATCGGAGCATCGACATGGCTGCCGCGTTCCCGGGTGAACAGTTCCTCGATGGCCCGGTCGATCTGAACGGTTGTGACGCCCGGTGCAGCCGTCTCCGGCGTGAGGTGGAAGAAGGTGGTGCGGGTCATCATCAACCGGTGCACGGCCGGGTTGCCGAACACGTAGTCGCCGTAGGTTGCGCGCCGGAACGCCGTAGCGGTGCCCGCGTCCTGCCCGGTGCGAACCGCTTCGCGCTCGACGGGGTACCAGACTTCGGCGATCAACGTGCGTATGCCGCTTTCCACTCCCGCCGCCTCGTCGTAACCCCTGTCCGTGTCGTGGACGAACAGGGTGGTGTTCCCGACCGCGAATGGCGGCACGGTTTCGGGTGACCGGGCATCCGCTATCTGAAAACAGGCGGCCATCGGCAGCGTGGACCACAGCAGAACAGCCGTGGCGGTGCGCCTGACGCCTCGGCCCGCCGGGCTGCCGGGAGCGGTCGCCCGGGACGTTGCCTGTGCATCGAGAGATGCGGGATGTTTCGGTATTGCACCCATTGTCCGCCCGCCCGCCCGGCCCGGGGACACACCGCCGCCAGCCGTATCGGGAAAAATCATGGGCTTTTTTTACATGCTTTCCGAAGGATGCGAAAGCACTGTCCCGCGGCCGAAAAATTTTCCCTGCAGGGCTTGAATCTCACTGAAACGCCCCTATCATTACCGCGCTTTGAATTAGCAGTCTCGGCAAGAGAGTGCTAATCGGTGCTTTCGAGCACGGGAAACTGGGCCCCTGCCCGAATTGGAGGCAAGGGAGAGGCAAAGTAATTGGGAGACATCAGTCAATGAACATTCGACCTCTACATGACCGCGTTGTCGTGCGCCGGCTGGAAGAAGAGACCACCACGGCGGGCGGCATCGTTCTACCCGATTCCGCGGCCGAGAAACCCTCGCAGGGCGAAGTGCTGGCGGTCGGCCCCGGGAAACTGCTGGACAACGGCAAGCGCCAGGAGCCGCACGTCAGCATCGGCGACCGGGTGATATTCGGGCAGTACGGCGGCAACACCGTGAAGATCGACGGGGACGAGCTTCTCATCCTCAGCGAGAGCGAGATCTACGGCGTACTGGAAGACTGAAGGAATCCCCGGCCAGCCGGCGCGCGGATGTGAAACTCTCGCGGGCAGACAGAGGCGAAAGCCGGGGAAAGCGTGACCCCCACGCAGGAATGAATTGAACGATTGAGAGGAACAAGCAATGAGCGCGAAAGACGTAAAATTCGGAGACGACGCCCGCGGCAAGATGCTGAAGGGCGTGAATACGCTGGCTGACGCCGTCAAGGTCACGCTGGGCCCGAAAGGCCGCAACGTGGTGCTCGACAAGTCGTTCGGCGCGCCCACGGTCACCAAGGACGGTGTGTCCGTAGCCAAGGAAGTCGAACTGAAGGACAAGTTCGAGAACATGGGCGCCCAGATGGTCAAGGAAGTGGCGAGCCAGACCTCCGACGAAGCCGGCGACGGCACCACCACCGCAACGGTGCTGGCCCAGTCGATTCTGACCGAGGGCCTGAAATCCGTTGCCGCGGGCATGAACCCCATGGACCTCAAGCGCGGCATCGACAAGGCCGTGGCCGCGGCCGTTGCGGCCATTGGCGACATGTCCCGGCCCTGTGAGGATTCCACCTCGGTGGCCCAGGTGGGCAGCATCTCCGCCAACGCCGACACCGCCGTCGGCCAGATCATCGCCGATGCCATGGACAAGGTGGGCCGGGAAGGCGTCATCACCGTGGAGGAAGGCAGCGGCCTCGACAACGAACTCGACGTGGTCGAGGGCATGCAGTTCGACCGCGGCTACCTCTCCCCCTACTTCATCAACAACCAGGATTCCATGTCCGCGGAACTCGAGGAGCCCTACCTCCTGCTGTGCGACAAGAAGATCTCCAACATCCGCGACATGCTCCCCGTCCTCGAGGCGGTGGCCAAGTCGGGCAAGTCCCTGATGGTGATTGCCGAGGACATCGAAGGCGAAGCCCTGGCCACCCTCGTCGTGAACAACATGCGCGGCATCGTCAAGGTGGCCGCGGCCAAGGCGCCCGGCTTCGGCGACCGCCGCAAGGCCATGCTGCAGGACATCGCGATTCTCACCGGCGGCACGGTGATCTCCGAAGAGGTCGGCCTGACGCTGGAAGGCGCGACGCTCGACGACCTGGGTACCGCCAAGCGCGTCTCCTCGACGAAGGAGAACTCGACCATCGTCGATGGCGCCGGCGCCAAGGCCGACATCGAAGGCCGCATAAAGCAGATCCGCCAGGAAATCGAGGACACCAGCTCCGATTACGACCGCGAGAAGCTGCAGGAGCGGCTGGCGAAGCTGGCCGGCGGCGTTGCCGTCATCAAGGTGGGCGCACCGACGGAAGTCGAAATGAAAGAGAAGAAGGCGCGTGTCGAGGACGCGCTGCACTCCACCCGCGCAGCCGTGGAAGAAGGCGTGGTCGCCGGCGGCGGCGTGGCGCTGGTTCGGGCGCTCGATGCCGTTTCTTCCGTCGAGGGCGACAACGAAGACCAGAACGTCGGCATATCCATTGCCACGCGGGCCATGAGCTGGCCGCTTCGGCAGATCGCCATCAACGCGGGCGTCGAAGGCGCCGTGGTTTTCGACAAGGTCGATGCCCTCGACGGCAACCAGGGCTTCAATGCGGCTACCGGCGAGTACGGCGACATGCTGGAGATGGGCATTCTGGACCCGGCCAAGGTCGTCCGTTCGGCGCTGCAATCCGCGGCCTCCGTTGCGGGCCTCATGATCACGACGGAAGCGATGGTCAGCGAACTGCCGGAAGACAAGCCCCCGCCCATGCCCGGCGGCGGTGGCGGCATGCCCGACATGGGCGGCATGATGTAAGGCGATCCCACGGGAATCGCAACTGGAAAACCCCGGCTGGCCCGGGGTTTTCCTTTTGGGCTCCCGCCCCGTCGCCGACCGGTGTGTCCGCACGCCCCGGATTCCGGCCATCGGAAAATTTCGGTTGGTTCCACCACGGGGCCGCGATATATTTGCCGGTTGAAGCCACCACGGCTTCTACCACTGGCACAAGACTGGACTGGCGCGGAGGGAATTATGTCCGAGATGGAAATGGTGATTGACTACCTGGCCAAATGGGGTCACTTCCTGGCGGGTATTACCTGGATCGGTTTGCTCTATTACTTCAACTTCGTCCAAGGGGAGTATTTCAAGGAAGCCGATGCCGCTGCGCGCACGGATGCGTTCATCAAGCTCGTGCCGCGGGCGCTCTGGTGGTTCCGTTGGGCGGCGATGTTCACCTTCCTGACGGGGCTCATCATGCTCTACTTCCGTGGCATTACCGTCAGCGTCGATCTCGTGGTCGGTTCGGTAATGGCCATACTGATGTTCCTCAATGTCTGGCTGATCATCTGGCCCAACCAGAAGATCCTGATCGCATCCAACGAACAGATAGCCGGCGGCGGCGAAGCCTTGCCGGAAGCGGCCGCGGCGGCGCCCAAGGCGGCCCTGGCGTCGCGTACGAACGTGCTCTTCTCGATTTCCATGCTGTATTTCATGGGTTCGACCAGCGCGAACCTGTCGAGCGGCATCATGACCAACGAGGTGAATGCGCTGATTGCCGCCCTGGTCGTCATCGCGGCAATCGAAATCAACGCGATCGTCGGCAAGCCCGGGCCGATCGCCTCGGTTCGCGGCGTCATCGTTTCCGGTTTCGTGCTGTTCGTGGTGCTGTGGGGGCTGTTGCAGATTCTATAGGCGGGCAACTTCCGCATAACGCCCGTGAACGGTTTCCCCGGCGTGGCGGGGTTGGCGCCGGGGGATCGTCGCAGGCACGGTTAGCAAGGATCCATTGATGTCGGAAAATCCGCATACCCCGAGTATTTCAGCGGCGCCGGAGGATGCCCGCCGGCGCCCTCCCTCGGCTTCGCGGCGGCGCGGAAACGGTGGCGGCGGCCGCATGGTCGGGTTCACCCTGGTGCTTGCCGTCCTTGCGGCGGGGCTCGCCGTGGCCGGGTGGTTCATCGCCAACCAGCATCGCCTGCTCACCGAAGAGCAGGAACGGCTCGCCGACGCCAACACGCGCATCGAGGCGCTGGAGGATCGCCTGCGCATGACCGACCAGGTAATGAGCGAAACCGATGCCCAGACCGGCGAGCAGATCGATTTCTGGGAATCGGAAATCCGCAAGCTGTGGGCGGTTTCCAACGAGCGCAACAAGAAGTGGATCCAGGACAACCAGAAGCTGTTGCGCTCGCACAAGACGACGATTCAGGCGCTGGAATCCACCGACAAGTCGCTCAAGAGCACCGTGGCGCGTCATGAGAATGCGCTGGGCCGGCAGGACGAGGTGGCCGACCAGCTCGCGTCGATCGAGCTCCAGCTCCAGCGCGTTCTGCGCGGGCAGCGGGATCTTGTCGACAAGGTAAATGCCGCGGCGCAAACCGTCGCCAGCGTGAACAGCAGCGTCAAGGAGCACGAACAGGCCATTGCCGCCATCGATTCCTACCGCAGGCAGTTCAATACCCGCCTGGTCGATATCGAACAGCGTCTCGATGCGTTGCGGCCGGCCCCTTCTTCGCTCTGACACGAAAATTCGCACCAGCCGGAGCGGCGGCCCGGTTGCAATCGCTATTCGGCGGAACCGTCAGGAAACCGCGCAGGCGCCCAGCCTCTCGTCCTTGGCCCGCCACAGGTTCTCCACGAAGGGCTGCAGCGCCTGGCGCTGGGTTTTCGGCTCGCCGCTCTGCACGGCGGGGTCCAGGTCGAGTGTCCGGACGGTCATCCGCGCTCCCGGACACCTGCCCGACAGGAAATCCCAGAACGACGGCGGGCCTCCGGGATAGGCGATGGTGACGTCGACCAATTGCCCGACTTCGTCCCGGAGCCCGCTGAGCACGTAGCCGAGACCGCCGGTGCGCGGATTCAGCAGGCGCTCGAAGCGGCTGTGGCGGGCCGCGCGCTTGGCTTGGGTGAAGCGGGTGCCCTCCAGGAAGATGAGCACCGACGTCGGATGGTTCCGGAATACGTTGCAGGCGGCCAGCGTGCTGTCACGGTCAGCATGTTTCAGTGCCGGGTTGGCCGCGATTTCGGCCTTGCCGGCGCGCCGGACGTAGGGAAATCCCAACATGTACATGGCGGGGCCCGCCAACGGCAGCCAGATCAACTCGCGCTTGGTGAAGAACTTGAGCGGTGGAATGGCCGTCCGGAAGGCGTTCTGCAACAGCAGGATGTCGGCCCAGCTCTGGTGATTGCACACCACGACGTACCAGTTGCGCCGCGACAGCGCCTCCTGGGGCCAGTCGATCTCGAGTTTCACCAGCTTGAGCGCAGTGACCAGGAAACGATTGGCGGAAACCCAGAAGTCGATGGCGAAGTCCATGCGCCGGGTCAGGACGCGGCGCGGGGCGCCTGAAAGCGGCAGGCGGAGAAGGGCCATCGCATAGAGCGGCACGCACACTACAATCGTGATCAGCAGTATGAAAAGAAGCGAAAGCGAGCCTTTCAACCATGCCATGGGGGTTGATTAACACAGATGAAACAGCCTTTCCAGCTACCGCCGGCGGTACGCTGGCCGGCAGCCGGGGCGCTCTTTGCGCGTTTTGTGTGGATGCTGCCGCTGCTTGCGGCGCTGGTGGTTGCCGGCGGCTGTGCGACCTTCGGCTACTACGCCCAGGCGGTGGGGGGGCAGCTTGAACTGACCCGTTCGAGCCGGCCGTTGGATGCGCTGCTGGCTGATCCGCAAACGCCGCCGGAGCTTCGGGAACGCCTGTTGCTCGCCGGCGAAGTGGCCGGGTTTTCCCGCTCCGAACTGGGTCTGGACGGCGGCGGCAGCTTTCGCGCCTATGCGGTGCTGGACAGGCCCTATGTCGTGTGGAACCTGTTCGCCGCGCCGCCGCTGTCGCTCGACGGGCGCCGCTGGTGCTATCCGGTGGCCGGTTGTGTTTCCTACCGGGGCTATTTCAGGCGCTCCAATGCCGAGCGGGCCGCCGCGCGGCTGGCGGCGGAAGGCTTTGAAACCTACCTGGCCGGCGTGCCGGCGTATTCCACCCTGGGGTGGTTCAACGATCCCCTGTTGAGCACGTTCATCGATTGGCCCGAGGCCCGGTTCGTCGAGCTGCTGATCCACGAGATCGCGCACGGTCGCATATGGGCCAGAAACGATACGGTCTTCAACGAATCCTTTGCCGAGTATGCCGCCGAAACCGGTACGCGCCTCTGGTTCGCAGCCGGTGGGCAGGATGCGGAATACGCTGCGTACCAGGCCGACCGGAAAGCCTGGCGCCGGATGAAACAATTGCTGCTGCGCGCCCGGGACCGCCTTGCCGAGGTGTACCGGGGGGACAGCGACGATGCCCTGCGCTTGCGGGAAAAGGCCCGAGTGCTGGCTGCTTTGCGGCGTTGCTACCGTGATCACAGGCCCATGCTTGGGGGCGGATCCTTCGACGGATTGGTGGACGGGGTGAACAACGCCTACCTGGTCGCCCTGGGCGCCTACGCCGACTGGCGGCCCGCCTTTGCGGCCCTGTACCGGCAGGCGGGCGACTGGGGCGGGTTCCTCGAGGCGGTCGACGCCCTGGCTGCGCTGGGCGCCGACGAGCGGGCGGCAGCGCTCCGGCGGTTGCAGCGCAACGCCGAACCCGAAGAGGAGGGGCGCGCGCGGATAGCGTGCGGATTTTGAAGAGCTTGCCCGCGTGTTGCTGCAGGCTCGCATGGAACATATTTCCAACTTATTGATTACATTGGCCATTGAACGAGTCCCAATTTGGAACCGTTCCGTCCATGGAAAAACCGCCCGCACCCGGCAGCGAGTTCGCATACGGCGCTTCCCTTTCGGCGCACGGCCACGTTGTCCAGTAGTACTCAAGGTTTTCGGACGAGCTTAACGCGCCGAAAGGGAAGCGCCGCATGCGAACTCTTTCCCGAGCTTCGGCGCTGTTCCTTCCACGTCGACGTCCCGGCATGCCGGGTGTGCGTCTGACGCTTCCGTTGCCGCCCGTGCTGGTGAGTCGGCGCGCCAACAATGCGAGAATGCGGAGTGGGAGTCGTGTTCTCCCTGCTTGCAGTCGTCAACGGTCGGGGAGTCGCGGTGCCCAATACGTTCTACTGGTATGACCTGGAGACTTCGGGGACCGAGCCGCGGTGGGACCGAATCGTCCAGTTCGCGGGCCTGCGGACAGACAGCGAACTCAACGAGGTGGGCGATGCCTGGTGCACCTACGTCAGCCTGCCGGACGATGTGCTGCCGAGCCCGGGCGCCTCCCTGGTAACGGGCATCACGCCGCAGATCGCCCGGGAACGGGGCATTTCCGAGTGGCGGGCGCTGCGCCGCATCGACAAACTGTTCCGTGAACCGAATACCTGCGTGGCGGGCTACAACAACCTGCGGTTCGACGATGAGTTCGTCCGCTACGGCCTGTACCGCAACCTGATGGATCCGTACGCGCGCGAGTGGCAGAACGGCAATTCGCGCTGGGACATCATCGACCTCGTGCGTGCCGCCGGGGCGCTCCGGCCCGACGGCATCGAGTGGCCCGTGGACGAGGAGGGGTTGCCCGTGTACAGCCTGGAACGGGTGGCGGCCGAGAACGGGCTGGACCACGGCCATGCCCACGACGCGCTCTCGGATGCCCGGGCTACGGTGGCACTGGCCCGGCTGGTCAGGGAGAAGCAACCGAGGCTGTTCGCCTATCACTTCGCCGGGCGCTACAAGCGCAGGGCACGGGAACTCCTCGAGCCCGCCGGGGCGCGGTTGTGCATTCATGTTTCCGGCATGTACCCCCGCGAGCGAAAAGGCCTGGCTCCGGTCGTTTCCATCTGCAGGCACCCGGAGAACAGCAATTCCATCATCGTCGCCGATCTCGGCGAAGACGTGGAGATGCTCCTGGACTGGCCGGAGGAGCGGATCCGCGATGCGCTGTTCACCCCCAACGCGCCGGTACGCCCGCCGCTGAAGGAAGTCCGCATCAACAAATGCCCTTTCGTGGCGGTGGCGGATGTGGTTACCGAAGCGGACGCGGAACGGCTGCAGTTCGACCGGGGTCTGGCCAGGCAGCGGATGCGGCGGCTCAAGGGGCCCGGCATTGCGGAGAAGATCCAGCGGGTCTACGCGCGTGGCCGGGCGGCGCCGCAGCCCGACGTGGACGCGGCGCTCTATGAAGGGTTCCTCAAGGACGAGGACAAGGCGCGTTGCGAGAGCTTCAACCGGGAGCTTGCCGCAGATCGATGGGTGGACCTGGACTACCGGGACGGGCGCCTGAAGACCTTGGCGGCGCGCCTCAAGGCCCGTGGATTCGCCGCCTGGCAGAATGCCGATGAAAGGGCCGAGTGGCGAACCTGGGTACGGGACAAGCTCGACGCGAACGAAGCGCCCTGGCTGACGTTGCGGCGTTTTGAAACCGACGTGACCGCCATGCTCGAGTCTGCGACGGGCCGGCGGCGGGAGGTGTTGCTCGCCCTCAGGGCACATGGGGAAGAACTGCGAACGGCGTACGGGCTGTGAATGCGGTCGTCCAACGGTGCGGGGCCGGCAAGCGCCGCGACGGCCTCGCCAATCCCGCCGCGATACAGTCGCCGGTGACGGAGCTTGTTTTCAACAGCTTCGAACGGGTCGTGGCGCCCGGGCATCTGTCTTCGACCGCGCCGGATTGAGGCAGGGTCCTTTCGAATGCGTCAACGGGGGCCAGTGCGTACAATCCGGCAGGTGTGACGGCGGCAAGGTGATGTCAGTGCGATCTCTTCCGATCCGACAACTCATGGGCATCGGCGCCATCTGCCTGGTTGCCGTGGGCGTTGCGCACGGGGAACCGGCTGCGCCGGACCCTCATGAACTGATCGAGGCGGCGATCGATCACCAGCGCAGCGCCACGTCGTACTCGGAGTTGCGCATGTTGATCCACCGGCCGGACTGGCAGCGCACCTTGTCCATCGTCGCCTGGACGCGGGGCCTTTCGGACGCGCTGATCCGCTTTACCGCGCCGGCCAAGGACGCCGGCAACGCGGTATTGCAGCTTGACGAAAAAATGTGGACCTACACGCCCAAGCTGAACCGCGTTATCAGGCTTCCGTTCAGCATGATGTCGCAGGACTGGGTCGGGTCCGACCTGTCCTACAACGACCTGTCCCGCAACGACAACGTGCTGCAGCACTATCGGTTGGCCGTTGTCGACATCGGGGAGGCCGACGGGCTCGCCGCCTATACCATCGAGGCCGTGCCTTTCGACTCGGCCCCGGTAGTATGGGGCAAGGAAGACTGGGTGGTTCGCGACGACTACATCACGCTGTCGCAAACCTTCTACGATCAGGACCTCAAGCCGCTGAAACGAATGGAAACGCTCGAGATCGGAGAAATGGGCGGGCGCATCGTGGGAACCCGCATGCGCATGTCCAAACTGGACGAGGACGACCACTACACCGAGATGGAGTTCATCGACATGGATTTCGACCTGCCGCTCGAGGATCGCCTGTTCACCACCTTCACGCTGCAGAGCGGCTCCGTCCCGACGAGCGGTCGCGATGGCTGAAGCCGCCGTAGCGGCCGGCGGCCGTGGTGCGCGCGCCGGCCGGCCCCTGCTGCCCGCGGTCGCCTGGCGCAACCTGTGGCGCAACGGCCGCCGTACCTGGCTCACTGCCGGGGGCATCGCGTTCACCGTGTTCCTCATCGTGTTCTCCATGTCGTTCCAGCGTGGCGCCTATGTCCAGATGATCGACAACGCGACCGCGCTCCTGAGCGGCCATCTGCAGATCCAGAACCGCCACTATGTGGAAGACAAGCGCGTCGAGCAGACGGTGGCGGACGTATCGCGGCTGGTCAACCGGCTCGAGGGGCAGCCGGGAGTCGAGTCGGTGGCGCCGAGGGTGGAGGCCTTCGCCCTGGTCTCCGCGGGCGAGCGCGCCTTCGGGGCCCAGGTGCTCGGTGTCGACCCGGAACGGGAACGCCGGACGGTCCGGTTCTTTGACCGGGTTGCCGAGGGTCGCATGATCGAGGGCATGACGGACGCCGTGGTGGGCGAAGTGCTGGCAAGCAATCTCGGCATCGGCGTCGGCGGCGAAATCGTCCTGCTCGGAACGGGCAAGGAAGGCGGCGTCGCTGCGCTGGCGCTGGATGTGGTGGGCGTGTTTCGAACCGGCATCCCCGACCTCGACCGGGCCATGGTCGCGGCGCCTCTGGCGATGGTCCGGGATGCGTTCGGCCTTGGCGACGAAGCCCATACGCTCGTGGTCAGGTCGGCGGAGGTCACCGAGAGCGCCCGGCTGGAACGGCAGTTGGACGACTGGTTGCCGGCGCCGCTGATCGCCAGGAACTGGGACGAGGTCATGCCGGACATCAGGCAGGGCATCGAAATCGACCGGATCGGCGGTTACTTCGTCTATGGCCTCATCGCCATCGTGGTCATTTTCAGCGTCGTCAACTCCTTTATCATGACGGTATTCGAGCGCACCCGGGAATTCGGCATGTTGCGCGCGATCGGCATGCGCCCGGGCAGGATCGTGCTGATGGTGCAGATCGAGGCAGCCTTCGTGTGGGTGCTCGGCGCCGCTATCGGTCTTGCCCTGGCCTTGCCGATCGTACTCTGGCTGCAGGTCTATGGCTTCTATCTGGGCGATGAGGTGGCATCCATGGTCGAGTCGATGTACGTTCCCGCCCGGCTGCATACCAGGATGACGCCGGTCGCATTGGGGCTGGCTCCCGCGGTGATGCTCGTCGGCACCCAGATCGCGGCACTGATTCCATCGCTGAAGATTCGGCGGCTGCAGCCGGTGACGGCCCTGAGGGCGGAAGAGTGATGACGGTGAAATCGGACACGTTGACGGTCGATGGGCGCGGGAGCCATGGCTGAAGCAACCGTTTCTCAACAACCCCGGGCATCGGCTGGGGGTATCGCCGTTCTGGGCACGGCGCAGGTGGCCTGGCGCAACCTGTGGCGGAACCCACGGCGCACCTGGCTCATGGCGGGCGGCATCGGCTTCGCCGCCTGGATGCTGATCATTTCCATGTCGCTGCAGGGCGGCACCTTTACCCTGATGATCGACAACGGCGCCCGCATGATGGTCGGCCACGTCCAGGTGCAGCACCCGGATTACGAGGACAATCCCCGCCTGGAGAACGTGCTCGACGACGCACCGGCGTTGCGTGCACGCATCGAGACGCTGCCCGGCGTGGCCTCGGCGGCGCTGCGTGGCCAGGCGACGGCGCTGGTATCCACGGATGAGCGCAGCTTCGCCGCCCAGGTGATGGGCGTGGAGATCGGCCGGGAAGCCGAATGGTCGAGAGTTCCGCTGTCGGTGCGCGACGGGCGCTATCTCGCCGGTTCCGGCGAGGCCTTCATCGGTTCGGTGCTGGCGCGCAATCTCGGTGTCTCCGTCGGCGACGAGCTGGTGCTGCTCGGTACGGCGAAGGAAGGCGGCGTGGCGGCCCTCGCATCGGACGTGGTCGGGATCTTCGAGACGGGCATGGTGGGCATCGACCGGTCGCTGGTGCAGATCGCGCTGCCGGAATTTCGCGAAGCCTGGAACCTGGCGCCCGGTGAGGCGCATACCCTGGTGGTCGTTACCGACCGGGTGCAGGAGAGCCTGGATCTCGCGGAGCGCGTGTGGCGCACCTCGGGCGACTGGAAGACCCTCAACTGGAAGGAGCTGATGCCCGATGCCGAGCAGTTCATCGCGCTCAAGCTGGGGGGAACCTGGCTGTTCTTTACCGTCATATCCGTCATCGTCATATTCAGCGTCGTGAACGCCTTCATGATGACGATCTTCGAACGCACCCAGGAGTTCGGCATGCTGAAGGCCATCGGCATGCGCCCGGGAAGGATCCTGTTCGGGCTGCAGGTCGAGGCCGCCTGGCTCTGGGCGCTGGGCATGGCCATTGCGCTTGCGGTCTGCACGGCCATGATCCTGCCGCTCGGAACCTGGGGCATGCCGCTGCCGATGGATGCCGATGAACTGCTCGCCGCCATGCACATGCCCGACCGGCTGTATCCGGAATTCGACAGCGCCGCTGCCTGGGTCTCGGGCATCGCCCTTTTCGTGGGTACGCAACTGGCGCTGCTTGTCCCGTCCCTGCGGCTCTGGAGGTTGCGTTGCGTCGAAGCCCTGAGAGTACAGGAGTAGCGCGGTGATGGTGCTGCCCCTCAAACTGCTGTTCCAGTTATCGGTGCGGAACATCTTCCGCCACAAGCGGCGCAACGGCATGCTGCTGGCCGCGATCGTGGTGGCCGTCGGGGCGGTTGTCTGCACGAGTTCGCTCATCCGCGGCTTTCAGTACGACATGGCCGATGCGGCGGTGGCCAACCTCACCGGTCACGTGAAGATACTGGCGCCCGGTTACCTGGACGACCCCAATATCGGGAAAAGTTTCGAGCTCGCGGAAACCTGGCGGCCGGACGTCGCCGATGAGGAACTCGCCGGCTGGGCGGCCCGGGTGCGCGTGCCGGCGGTCATCATGAGCGAGCGCGGCACCCGGGGCGTGCAGTTCGTCGGCATCGATCCGGCGCAGGAGCACATATCCTTCATCGGCAGCGTGGCGGTCGAGGGAGAGCACCTCGCGGATGCCTCGGACGGCCGCATCCTGGTCGGCCGGGCGCTGGCCGAGCAACTCGAAACCGGGGCCGGGCGGCGCCTCGTCATCATCACCCAGGGCCACGACGGCCTGAACCGGGAATCGGGATTCCGTATCGCGGGCCTCTACGATGCCGAGGGCACCGGGCTCGAAAAAATGTTCGTCTTCACTGGCGTGGACACGCTGCAGAAGATGGTGGGCGCGGATGTGTACACGGAGATATCCATCAGGCTGCGGCGGGACCCGGTGCTTTTCCAGCTAAAGGCAAGCCTCGTGGAGTTCTTCACCGGGCTCGACGTGCTCAACTGGCAGGAACTGGAGCCCCAGGCGGCGGCCATGTTCGTGTTCGCGGATTCTGCCTTTTTCATCTGGTATTTCATCATGATGGGCGCCCTGGTGTTCGGGCTGGTGAACACGCTGGTCACTTCCGTGATGGAGCGGGTACGCGAACTGGGCATGCTGCGCGCGCTGGGAATGCGTTCCCGGGGCGTCGTGGCGCAGGTCGTGCTGGAGTCGAGCGTGTTGATGCTGATTGGGGTGGCCATCGGCATCGCAACGGGTTGGCTGGCCGTGCTGTCGATGGGCGACGGCATCGACCTGACGCAATGGGCCGAGGGAATTGAAGCATTCGGGATGCGTGGCAAGCTGGTGCCTGTACCGCTTGCTGACGATATCGTTCTGATCGGTCTGATGAGCGTGGTGCTGGGGGTGGTTGCGAGCCTCTACCCCGCGCTGCGCATTGTCAGGATCAAACCATTGGAGGCGCTCAGGCGATGAACAACGACGCGGTGGCGGTCTGTTCGGGCGTAACCCGCACCTATCAGGAGGACTCGGTGCCGGTGCATGCATTGCGCGGCGTCGACTTCACGTTCTCGCGCGGCGACTTCGTGAGCCTCACGGGGCCTTCGGGGTCGGGCAAGTCGACCCTGCTCAATATCCTCGGCGGGCTTGACCGGCCCGATTCCGGAACGGTGTCGGTAGACGGGGTGGCGCTGAACGACCTCAACGAAACGCAGCTTTCCGACCTGCGCCTGGCCAAGATGGGCTTCGTTTTCCAGTCCTACAACCTGATACCGGTGCTCTCCGCCCAGGAGAACGTCGAGTTCATCATGCAACTTCAGGGCGTCGCGCCCGCCGAACGCGCCGAACGGGCCGTGGCCACGCTGGCTGCTCTGGACATGGCGGACCTCGCGCACCGTCGCCCCGGCGAGCTTTCGGGCGGCCAGCAACAGCGGGTCGCCATCGCCCGCGCCATCGTCACCGACCCCGTTCTGCTGCTTGCCGACGAACCGAGCGCCAACCTTGATTCCGCCACCACCGAGGACCTTCTGCGGCTGCTGCGGCGGCTCAACGAGGAGCGCGGCGTCTCCGTACTGACCGCAACCCACGATCCCATGGTCATGAAGTACGCCCATCGCCGGGTGAACCTGCGGGACGGCGCCATTGTCGAGGATTCGGCCGCTGACGGCGTGTGAACGGCCGTCAATGACAGCGAAACCACTGTGCGTGCTCGCGCCGCGCACTCAACGGGCAGTCAAGCACGCCTGCACGCGCCCTGGTTCGCGCACCCGGCGCTTGCACTACTCTTACCTGCCTCGCTACGTTCATTCACGAATAGGTCGGGCTAGTCGGCGTCGCTACGTTCATTCACCGGCAGGTCTGGGCAGGGCGGCGCATTGGCTGGCGGCGGTGCTCGGCGCGCTGTTGGCGGCGCCGCCGGCTGCTTCACTGGAATTCGACGCCCGCATCAAGGCGTTCGGCACGGTTGCGGCACTGCCGAATCACGACGTGCAACGGATTCTGGAGGAATCCCCGGCATTGGATGCAAGCTTCGATTTGAGGCTCATGTTCCGGGAGAGCGCCGGCCCCTTCGAACTCATCGTCGACCATTCCACCAGCATGGTCTCGGGGGACTCTTTCGCCTTCCTCAATGCGCCGGGAGCGACCCTCGACCAGACGCCGGCCGGGGATGCGGGCCGCGCGTTCGATTTGAGCTGGGAAATCGAGGACGGCTCGCGGCACCGCAGTTGGCAGCGTTTCGACCGGCTGGCGATTCGATACCGGCGCGGAGACTGGTCGGTAACGCTGGGCAGGCAGGCCGTGAGCTGGGGGAACGGCCTGGTGTTCCAGCCGATGGGACTGTTCACGCCTTTCGCGCCGACAACCGTCGACCAGGAATACAAGCCGGGGGACGACCTGCTGATGATCGAGCGGCTGTTTGCGGACGGCAGCGACGTCAACCTTCTGCTGGTTGGGCGCAGGGACGAATCCGGTGATCTCGACTGGGATTCATCGAGTGCCGCCGTAAAGTGGCACGGATTCATCGGCCAGGGAGAACTGGAACTGGTCGCGGCCAGGCATTACCGCGACGAGGTTCTGGCAATCGGGGCGAGAATTCCCGTCGGTGGTGCGCTGGCGCGCAGCGATGTCGTCGCGACCCATGTGCACGGGTCGGGATGGAAGCTTTCCGGAATCGTCAACATCGACTACACCCTCGCTTTTCTTCAAAGCACCGCGCATGTGTTCGCGGAGTATTTTCACAACGGCTTCGGAGTTCACGATCTGCCGGAAACGCCCCTGGCATTGCCCCCGGACCTGGTGGCGAGGCTCGGGCGCGGAGAGGTATTCAACCTGATGCGCGACTACGCGGCCGTGGGAGCAAGCGTGATCTGGCACCCGCTCTGGTCGCAGTCCGTTGTGCTGATCGGCAATCTGCAGGACGGCAGCGCGCTACTGCAGACGTCACTGACCTATGAGCCGGGCGATCACCAGAGAGTACAGGTGGGATGGCTCGAAATGCTAGGCGGTGCGGGCGAGGAATACGGAGGCGTGCCGCTGGCCGGCGATGGCATTACCCGGGGTGGCGCAAGTACGCTATTCGCACGCTGGGTCTACTATTTCTGACCTGATCTCGGTGCCCAGACTACCGACATTCAGTGACGCTTCGCTATGCGTCGTCCGGCACGGGCACGGTGTAATTCAGTACGGATCGGCCACCGTCGGGGTAAATCGTCTGCCCCGTTACATAGGACGCGGCTTCGCTAGCCAGGAAAACCGCGACGCTTGCCACTTCGCCCGGATTCCCTATCCGTCCGATGGGGGTGCGTGCCAGGATCGCCCTGCGCTTTTCCTCGTCCGTCATGACGGCCTTGAGCACATCGGTCTGAATGGAACCGGGGCCTATGGCGTTGACCCGTATGTCGTATGGGGCGAGGGCGATCGACATGGCGCGGGTCAACTGGTTTACGCCGCCCTTGCTGACCGTGTAGGCCAGTTGGTTGGGAATGGCCAGCACCGCATTGACCGACGACATGTTGATGATGCTTCCCGGCGTGCCCTGGCGGATCATTTGCCTGGCGGCGGCCTGCCCCAGGATGAAATACGCCTTCAGGTTTACATCGATTACCTTGTCGAAATCCGCCTCTTCGAGGTCGAGAATGTCTCCGGTGACGATGATGCCCGCGTTATTGACGAGTACGTCGATGCGCCCGAATTGCGACACTGTCTTTTCGACAAGTGTCCGCGATTGGCCGCTGTCGCCCAGATCCGCGACGATCGCGGCGGCATCGGAGCCGGACGATTCGGACAATGCCCGCGCGGCGCCCGTCACCGACTCCTTGATATCGACGAGCATGACCCGGCAACCCTCGCCAGCGAAGGCTTCCGCGCATGCCAGGCCGATGCCGCCGGCGGCTCCGGTAACCAGTACAACCTTCTCGCCAGATTCCATGGTCCGAATCCTTGTGCCCGCAGTTCATGTGCGGAAAGTACGGCCCCTGTCCGGACGGCCGCTCCAGCCCGGTTCTCCTATCCTTCGGTTGCGCCTGAATCGCCGGTTCGCGGCACCTCCAGTTCGTCGAGATGGGCCACCAGGTCCGCTCCGGCGGTGCGCGGGTCGACTTCCCGGTCGACGCGCACGATCATGCCGGCCGGGTCGATGAAGTAAGTCCAGCGATTCGCGTAGCCGCGTTCGGACAGTACGCCGTAAGCCTCCGATACCGTGCGGTCGGGATCGGCCAATACGGGAAAATTGGCCCGGTTCTGCTCCGCAAAGGCCGTATTGTCCTCCAGCGAGTCCACGCTGACCATGAAATAGGCGACGTCGAAGTTGCCGATTTCCAACGCACTGTCACGCAGCGCCTTGCACTGCATGGTTCAGCCGCCGGTAAACGCTTTCGGAAAGAAGGCCAGTACCACGTGACGTCCGCGGTATTCGGCCAGCGCGTGTGCGTGTCCGTCGCTGCCGCTGAGGGTGAATTCCGGTGCGGCTTCCCCAACCTCCGCGGAGAAGGCCGCGGATGAAAGTACTGCGCCCGCGGCCAGTGCAACCCAATTGGAGAGGCGAATTGCTGATTTCATTGGCAGGCTCCTTGTTTGTCGAACGCGGATGAACACCGCCGGCCCGGGTGCCGAAATTCGGTGCGCAATATGACAGACTCAGCGCCTGTCGTGAATAGGAGGGGGGGAACCACGCAATGCAACGGTTGATTACCTGTCTGATTGCCTGTTCCCTCGCCTCGACCCCGAGTGCCGGCGGTGCGCGGCAATCGCCGGAGCCTGGAAGCATGAAAGCCATCACCGGCGCCACGCTGATCGATGGAACGTCCCGCGCCCCGATCCGAAATGCGGTGATCGTCATTGCCGGCAACCGAATCGACGATGTCGGTCCGGCGCAGGACATCGATATCCCGAAGGGCGCCGAGGTCATCGATGCGACGGGCAAGTTCGTAATACCGGGGCTTGCCGACATGCACAATCACCTTGGCCGGGGAAGCTTTGGTTTTGACCAGACAACCACGGACCACCGGCAGCATCTGGCCGATCTGCTCGGCTGGGGCGTGACGCTGGTCTTCTCTCCCGGCATCAACGATCTGGATGCCTTTGCCGAACTCAAGCGCCGGTCTCTTGAACCCTCCGCTCCCTATCCGCATTTCTTGGGTGTCGGCAGGCAGTTCAGCGCGGCGGGCGGGCATGTGGTCGGTGGCTACGAATCGGAGACGCCGGAACAGGCAAGGGCATCCGTGCGCGAACTCGCAGCGGCCGGGGTCGATGCAGTCAAGCTGGTTTACAGCCCGGTCATCTATGCCATCAAGGCCGGGCTGCCCGTACTCGAAACGGCGGTAATGCGGTCGGTCATCGATGAGGCGCATCGTCAGGGGTTGAAGGCTTATGTGCACGCGCCGATTCTGAGTTTCGCCAAGGAAGCGCTGCGGGCGGGTGCCGACGGCCTCGTTCACGGCATCATTTCCGACCCCGTCGATGCAGAGTTCATCGCGTTGATGAAGAAGAACCGGGCGGTCTACCAGACAACACACTCGATCTTCGAAGCCGCCGGCGACATTGCGGGATGGGCCAGGCGGGGCGCCGCGTTCGACCGGCGTGGCCTGGTACCGCGAACGGAATTCGAAACGGGCATGAATCCGGCGTTCGTCCAGGAGTGGCAATCCCTTTGGGACAATCATTCCTACATGGAAGAACGCCTCCCGGTCTTGCAGGCGAACACCAGGAAGGTTTTCGACGCGGGCCTGCTTGTGGTTTCCGGGTCCGACACGGGCAATGCCGGCGCGGGCCTGCTGAACGGCCTGACGGCTCAGCTTGAATTGCAATTGCTGGTCGAATCCGGCCTGTCGCCCAGGCAGGTATTGGATATCGCGACAATCAATGCGGCGCGGATGTTGGGACGGGAGCACGACCTCGGATCGGTCGAGGCCGGCAAGCTCGCGGACCTGGTGATCCTTGATGGAGATCCTCTGGCCGACATTGGCAACGTCCATCGAATCTTCCGTGTCGTCAAGGGCGGCATCGTGTACCGGCAAGCTGACCTGCTGCGTTCCACAGCCCGGAGCCGGGGCCGCCAGTAAACTCCGGCCCGCTCTCAACGCTGGAACGATTCATGCGGCCGTGACGCCAGTGCCTCGGTCAGGTTGGCTAATGCCTGGCCCGACGCGGCATCTTCCCGATGGACTGCACCTGGATGGAAAACCTCGTACAGGCGGTGAATCCGGATTCCCAATCGCATTGAGTACGTTGTCCGACATCGGACGGTGTCGCAGGTCCTTAAGGTTGTGTGTCCGACGATGCCGGAGTCATTGACGTGTGCCGATTCATCAATCTTGTTGCTGCCGCAGTTGTCGGCTGTTGGGCGGGCCTGGCATATTCGAAAGCGCCGCCGGTGGCGCTGGCCAGCGTTTACGAAGAGGGCGTTGACGTATCTGCGTACTGGGTGAGCGAAAAGCTCGACGGCGTTCGCGCCCTGTGGGACGGCGAGGCGCTTTACTCACGCCGGGGCAACCGTTTTGCCGTGCCCTCGTGGTTTCTGCGCGGGTTCCCGGCGACACCGCTCGATGGCGAGTTGTGGATCGGGCGCGGCTCCTTTGAAGTGTTGTCCGGGGCCGTCCGGCGTGAGGTCCCCGATGCCCGGGCCTGGCGCCGGATTCGCTACATGGTGTTCGATCTGCCGGATCATGTCGGAACCTTTGATGAGCGCCTGCATCGTTTGCTGGAGTTGATTCAGGGCATCGACGCGCCGTACCTGGAGTTGGTTGTCCAGTTTCGGGTCGAGAGCCACGAGGAGTTGATGGCGGAAATGGAGCGTGTCGTAGCCCGGGGCGGTGAAGGGCTCATGCTGCGCCGGGCCGACTCCCGGCACCGGGCCGGGCGCTCGGACGACCTGCTGAAAGTGAAACCCCACCAGGACGCGGAAGCGGTGGTTGTTGCTCACCTGCCCGGCAAGGGCAGGTTTCAGGGGATGCTCGGGTCGCTTCTCGTCGAGACGCCCACGGGCCGCCGATTCAGATTGGGCACGGGTTTCACCGATGCCGAACGCAGCCATCCGCCGGAGTTGGGCGCGACGGTCACCTACCGGCATCGTGGAAAGACGGCCAACGGAACTCCCCGATTCGCAAGCTATCTAAGGGTTCGGGAGGAGTTTTGACCGGTCTGCGGCGGGCGCCAGTGTGAGCGTCACCCGGTGGGTATCATCGCCGACCGCCCGGGCATTTTCCGCTTTCAGGTCGTAGACGATTCGTCGCGCGGCGATGGTGTCGCCGCCCCGGCTCAAAACGCCGCCGCCCTCGGCGCGCACCACCGACTCGTCGAAGTCGTAGTCGAGCAATGCTCCCGCCAGCGATATCGGCGCCTCCTCTTCGGCATCGGTCAGCCGTGCGGGTTCGCCGCTGGCGCGCATGGCCAAGATCTCGTTGTCCTCGTTGAAGCGAACCACCAGTTCGCGGCCCGTGATGGCGCGGCTGCCCTGGGTTGCCACGACGTTCCCGGTGTACGTCGTCATCCGCTCCTCCAGCAGCATTTCGAACTGGTCAGCCTGGATCTCGATGGGCTGCGCCGACGCTGCATCGGCGAACGCAAGCAACAGCAACGCTGCACTCATGGCGCTACCGGTCAAAAGACATCGGCCCCGCCGGACTCGTCCGCGACCGCCACGTTGACCCGGCGCGCTTCCACGAGTTCGGGGCCGAGCCGGTCGAGTTCGTCCAGGGTCCAGAGGCCGTCAGGCTTGTCGAACCGCTTGATGACCGCCGGTTGCTGCATGATGGCCACGCTGCCGCCGCCGGTGTGGAAAATCTCGCCGGTGATGCCGGCCGCTTCTTCGCAGCAAAGCCACACGACCATCGGCGCCACGTGCTGCGGGCCGCCCTGTTCGAGTTCCGGCTCCGCGACGCTCTCGCCCCGGTTCTCCCTCAGCGGAATCGTCATGCGCGTGAGCGCGCCGGGCGAGATGGTGTTCACCGTGCAACCGTACTTGGCCATCTCCAGGGCGAGCACCCGCGAGAAACCGGCGATACCGGCCTTGGCGGCGCCGTAGTTGGATTGCCCGAAATTGCCCAGCAGGCCGGAGACGCTGGAAAAATTGACGATGCGGCAGCCGGTGCGCCCGGTCTCGCGGACGTACCTGGCGAACGGACGCGAGCAGCAGTAGTGTCCCTTTAGGTGTACGGCGATCACCGCGTCCCAATCCGCTTCCTGCAGGTTGAAGATCGACCTGTCGCGGAGAATGCCGGCGTTGTTGACCAGGATGTCCATACCGCCGAAGGCATCGAGCGCGGTCTGCAGCAGGCTCTCGCCGCCGGCCACTTCGGCGACCGACTCGGTATTGGCCACCGCCCTGCCGCCCTGCGCCTCGATTTCCGCCGCCACCTGGTCGGCGATGCGCCCGCCGCCGGTGCCGTCGGTGGCGCCGCCGAGGTCGTTGACGACGATGCTCGCACCCTCGCCGGCCATCATGAGCGCGATCTCCCGGCCGATACCCCGGCCGGCGCCCGTCACCACCGCCACCTTGTCGTCAAGTCGTCCCATTGCCGTGCCCGATCCGTGAAAGCGCGCATAGTTTAACGTTCCGAAGCGCGCTAAACAGCCGTCGGCCGTTCGGGATCACGGCATGCTGCGATTGGCGCGAGCCGCTGTGCGGGCGTCAGCGACGATAGACTTCGCGGCGATGCGCTACGGCGATCACCAGAACGACCAGTTGACCTTGCTGGATTTCATACACTACCCGGTAGTCGCCAACGCGAATGCGTCGCAAGCCCTGCAGTTGGCCCTTGAGCGCGGACCCGACAAAGGGGTTCCCGGCCAGCGCGTCGATTGCCGCGACGATCTTGTGGCGCTCTGGGCGAGCTATGCGAAACAGTTCCTTGCGCGCGCTTCGCTTAATCCGTATCGAGTAGCTCATCCCGAACCTGCTCCCAATCCAGTACCGGATCGTTCGGGTCGCGCAAGCGCTCGATGGCCGTCGACAGGTCGTTGAAGTCTTCCAGATAGCGTTCCACGGCCTGCCGGAGGATTTCCGCCCGGCTGCGGCTGAGCTGCCTGGCGGCGGCGTCCAGGCCGGTGACAAGTTCGCCGGGGAACCGCGCAGTTACCTGAATCGTGTCCATGTCAATGCATCTCAATGCAATTGTAGTCACTCTAATGTCTCCGTAGTCGGCGGTCAACCGATCGCCCCTGGTTGCACATCCCACCGGCATGAGGATGATGCCTGGTCCGCGGAATTCACAGTATCATCGGACGCTGCAATAGAGCGATGTAGGAAAACGGAGCCCGATGACAGCGGAAATCTCCCGGAAAAGCGCGCTGGCGACGAGGTTGGCGGGCGACGGTTCCGTTGAGTTGATTGAGGAGGTGTTCGCTGCCGGGGTGGACCATGCGGCCGTGCTGCTGCGCCACTCCGCCAGGGAGTACGACCCGGACATTCACGACCTGCTGAACCCGCTGACAGACGAAGGACGGGAACTGTGCGAGCGGTTCGGCGCAAGGCTCGACAAGTCGCTGACGCTGCGCGGCTACGCCAGCCCGGCCGAACGCTGCTCGGAAACGGCGGCGTTGATCCTGGAAACGCACCGCGCGCGGGGCGGCGGGGCCACCCGCTGCCGGCCGGTGGAGGGGCTCGGCGTGTTCTACGTGCTCGACCAGATGAAGATGTGGCAGGCGATGCAGCAGGCCGGGGGAATGGTCGGCTTGCTGCGGGCCTGGTTCGAGGGCACGGCGCCCGGGGACGCCATGGCGCCGGCGGACCTGGCGGCGAGGCTGGTGCTCAGGGTGATGACGGGAAAGCTCGAGACGCCCGTCGCGAAGCCCCAGTTGGACATCCTGGTCACCCACGACATCACCCTGCACCTGGTGCGCGACCGCCTGCTCGGAGAATCCGTGGAGGGTCCCGAAATCGAGTACCTCGACGCGCTGGTCGCCTTCCGGCGGGATGGCGCCTGGTGGCTGCGCAGCCGGCACGGACCGGCCCGGCAGGTCAGCCCTGACCTTTGACGTTGCCACCGGTGCGGTGCAGCCCGAGCCGAAGCACTGCCTCGGCAGGTGGCGACGCCCGCAACAGCGTCGATTGCCCGAACAGGTCACCGGGTAAACTGCCCCGAACCGGTCGTCCGAGATGAGCAGGCTGCCGTCGGGCGCAACGTCAGGCAACCACGAAAAGGAGCCCCGCATGGCAACATCCACCCCCGGTCGCAGCGTGGAATACGAATCGGTCTCCGGCGACTACCTGGCGGTCCGCCAGCTCCGGAAGGGCGCGGCCGGCTGGATGCTGCTGGCGGGCCTGGGGGTCGCCTACGTGATCTCGGGGGACTTCGCCGGCTGGAACTTCGGCCTGGCGCACGGCGGCTTCGGGGGCCTGCTGATCGCCACGGTGATCATGGCCGTCATGTACCTGTGCATGGTGCTGAGCCTGGCGGAACTCTCGGCATCGCTGCCGACGGCCGGGGGCGGTTACAGCTTTGCCAGGCGGGCCCTGGGTCCCTGGGGCGGGTACCTGACCGGCATGGCGATCCTGCTCGAGTACGCCCTGGCGCCGGCGGCCATCGCCATATTCATCGGCGGCTACGTCAATTCCCTGGTCGGCATCGACGGCTGGGTGGTCTACCTGGGAAGTTACCTGGTGTTTGTCGGCGTACACCTGTGGGGCGCCGGCGAAGCGCTGAAGACCATGTTCGTCATTACCGTGCTGGCGGTGCTGGCCATCGGCGTTTTCGTCGCCGGCATGCTGCCCCACTTCGATGCAGCCAACCTGTTCGACATCGCGGTCGACGAAGGCGCCGCGGGCGCGGGCGCCTTCCTCCCGCAAGGCTACCTCGGCGTCTGGGCGGCCTTTCCGTTTGCCATCTGGTTCTTTCTGGCCGTCGAGGGCGTACCCCTGGCGGCGGAGGAAGCGGGCAACCCGGCACGGGACATGCCGCGGGGCATCATCACCGCCATGCTCATCCTGCTCGTGTTTGCCGGCCTGGTGCTGGTGCTGGCGCCGGGCGGAGCGGGGGCGGGCTTCATGGCCGATCACGGCGCGCCCCTGGTCGGCGCGCTGCAGGCCGTCTACGGCGAGGACTCGCTGGCGGCATCGTTCGTCAACTGGGTGGGGCTGTCGGGCCTCATCGCCAGTTTCTTCTCGATAATCTATGCGTATTCGCGGCAGGTGTTCGCGCTGTCGCGGGCAGGGTACCTGCCGCGCGCCCTGTCAGTGACCAACCGGCGCAAGGTGCCCGTGCTGGCCCTGGTGGTACCGGGCGTGTTCGGGTTCTGCCTGTCTTTGACCGGGGAGGGCGACCTGATGATCACCACGGCGGTGTTCGGCGCCACCATCTCGTATGCGCTGATGACGCTGTCGCACATCGTGCTGCGCAGGACGGAGCCGGACCTGGAGCGGCCTTATCGCACGCCGGGAGGAATCCTGACATCCGGCATCGCGTTCGTGCTGGCGATAGTGGCGTTCATCTCCACGTTTCTGGCCAGCGTGGAGGCGGCCACATGGAGCGCCGTCTTCTATCTCGTGATGATCGGCTACTTCTTCTTCTACAGCCGCCATCACCTGGTTGCCAACGCCCCGGAAGAGGAGTTCGAGGCCATCGCCCTGGCGGAGAAGGAGCTCAGGTGACCTGACGGGGCGATGTCCTCCAGTCCCTCGGTGCGGCCATAGCCAGATTACATGGAACAATCGCCAGCACCGGGCAGCGAGTTCGCATGCGGCGCTTCCCTTTCGGCGCACGGCCACATCA